>CAUUGI010000036.1:0-19563 GCA_963544675.1 uncultured Treponema sp. | reverse complement strand
CAAACCGGTTGTCGAATTCTTGCAGGAATTTGATGATGATCGGTGGTTACCGGCCGGGATATTTCGAAAAATTATGAAATATCATAATGAAAGAAAAAAATTCTAGTCCGTTTAATCACATCATTTTCTATTTTTCATGCAAATTAAAGTGTGTATGCGAATGAGGTTTGCTTCCGTGGATGCAGGTCTTATTCTGGCTTAAAGTGCAGCACATTAAAATAAAAGTGCCGGTACATAATTAAGGTAGTAACCGGCAAGGAGAAACACATGGCAAAGGAGAAGTTCGTTAGAACCAAACCTCACATGAACGTTGGAACCATTGGACACGTAGACCATGGTAAGACTACTCTTTCTGCGGCCATCACATCTTACTGCGCTAATAAGTACGGTGACAAGGCCCTCAAGTATGATGAGATTGATGCCGCTCCGGAAGAAAAGGAGCGCGGTATTACAATTAATACCCGCCATCTTGAGTATCAGTCCGACAAGCGTCATTATGCACATATTGACTGCCCTGGACACGCAGACTATGTTAAGAACATGATTACCGGTGCGGCTCAGATGGACGGTGCTATTCTTGTTGTTTCCGCTCCGGATTCCGTTATGCCTCAGACAAAAGAACACCTTCTTCTTGCACGTCAGGTAGGTGTTCCGAAGATTATCGTTTTCCTTAACAAGGTTGATCAGGTAGACGATCCTGATCTTCTTGAGCTTGTTGTTGAAGAAGTAAAAGACACGGTTCAGAGCTACGGATTCTCAGCTGATACACCGATTATCAAGGGTTCCGCATTCAAGGCATTGAACGAGTCTTCCGATCCGGCAAATACTGCTCCGATTGAAGAGCTTCTTACTGCAATGGATACATGGTTTGATGATCCTGTTCGCGACGAAGATAAGCCGTTCCTTATGCCGGTTGAAGATATTTTCACCATTTCAGGACGCGGTACTGTCGTTACGGGGCGTATCGAGCGCGGTGTTATAAATATGAACGACGAAGTTGAAATTGTAGGTATTCGTCCGAGTGCAAAATCAACTGTAACCGGAATCGAAATGTTCCAGAAGACTCTTGATCAGGGTATGGCGGGCGATAACGTCGGTATCCTGCTTCGCGGTGTTGATAAGAAAGATGTTGAACGCGGTCAGGTTCTTGCAAAACCGGGTTCAATCAAACCGCATACCAAATTCGAAGCTCAGCTTTATGTTCTTTCAAAAGAAGAAGGCGGACGCCATTCGTCTTTCCGCACCGGTTACCGCCCGCAGTTCTATTTCAGAACAACGGATATCACCGGTACAATCGAACTTGAGCCGGGAACGGAAATGGTTATGCCGGGCGATAACGTAAAAGTTATCGGCGAACTTATTCACCCGATTGCTATGGACGAAGGTCTTAAACTTGCTATCCGCGAGGGCGGTCGCACAATCGCTTCCGGACAGGTAACAAAGATTATCGAGTAGATTCGGATTTGACCGGCTCAAAATTCAGAGCCGGTCGTCCTTTGGAGGAATAAGTTATGGCTAATGGAAAGATTCGTGTCAGACTTCGCGCATTTGATGTTGAGCTGATCGATCAGAGTGCAAAAGCCATTGTGCAGGCTGTCCAGAAGGCAGGGGCAAAGGTTTCAGGACCTATCCCGCTTCCGACAAGAATCAATAAGGTAACGGTACTACGTTCACCTCACGTAAATAAAAAATCACGCGAGCAGTTTGAAATGCGTACTCATAAGCGCCTTATAGATATATTGAATCCGACATCCGATGTTATGGATTCTCTTATGAAACTTGAACTGCCTGCCGGTGTAGCTGTAGAAATTAAACAGTAGTTTTACTGTTAAAAATAAAGGTACGGTTCCTGCGGATCCGGAACGGCGGCCTTAAAAGAAATGTATGTTTCTTATTTATAGGAGTTTTCAGATGAAAGGTCTGATTGCAAAAAAAGTAGGAATGACACAGGTTTTCGACGAAAGCGGCAACTTGACCCCGGTTACCGTGATCCGCGTTGACCCTAACACTGTGGTTGCTACAAAAACAAAGGAAAATTGCGGATATGATGCAGTTGTTCTCGGTGTTGACGAATTGAAAAACAACAAAGTGAATAAAGCATATTCCGGTAGTTTCCCTGAAAACGTTTCTCCGAAACGTCATTTAAAGGAATTTCGCGACTTTGAAAAAGAAGTAAAAGTCGGCGATTTAATTGGTTTGGAATTGTTTGATGGGTCGCGCTTTTTGGATGTTACCGCCACTTCTAAAGGGAAAGGCTTTCAAGGCGTTATGAAGAGATGGGGCTTCCACGGCGGACGCGCTTCTCACGGATCGAAATTCCATCGTGAAGCAGGCGGTACAGGACAGTCAACAACGCCCGGACACTGCTTTAAGAATGTAAAAATGCCGGGACACATGGGTTTTAGACGCATTACCGTACAGAATCTAAAGATTGTTAAAATCGATCCTGAATTGAACGTAATTCTTGTCCGCGGGGCTGTACCCGGAAATAAAGACTGCACGCTGATTGTTAAGTCCGCGGTGAAGAAATAGGCGGAGGATGACTAATTATGGAAAAGAAAGTCTATTCAGTCGCCGGTAAAGAACTGCGTACAATCACACTTGATGATAATGTATTCGGTTTGCCGGTAAATGACGACGTAATTTACTATGCCGTTACAAATGAACTTGCGAATATGCGCTTAGGTACGGCTTGTACAAAGACTCGTGCTGAAGTTCACGGCAGTAATGCCAAGCCGTATAAACAGAAAGGAACAGGAAATGCCCGCCGCGGTGATAAAAAATCTCCGATTATGGTAGGTGGCGGCACTATCTTTGGACCGAAACCCAGAGATTATAGTTACGCTATTCCTAAAAAGGCAAAACGACTTGCAATGAAATCGATTCTTAGTATGCATGCTCAGAGCGATAGATTTACGGTTGTGGAAGATTTTACTGTTGAATCCGGCAAGACTAAAGATCTTGTCAATATTCTGAGTAATTTTGCAAACGGTGAAAGAACCGTCATTATTTTGAAAGATAATGATGCGAAAATAAAACAGGCGGGACGCAATATTCCGTTCTTGTCTTTTCTTTCATACAACCGTTTAAGGGCGCATGACCTTTTCTACGGACGCAAGATTATTGTTCTTGAAAGTGCTGTAAAAAATCTTTCCGATTTTTATGCTGACAAAAAGGAGGCTAAATAATGAATCACACAGATGTTCTTATTGAGCCTGTAATTTCAGAAAAGGCAAATGCTCTTCGCGAGCAGAATAAATATGTGTTTATCGTGCATCCTTCTGCCACGAAGACACAGATTAAGGAAGCGGTTGCAAAACTTTTCAATGTTAAAGTTTTAGACTGCACAACTGTTAATGTGATGGGAAAGATGAAGCGTCTGCGCGGTAAGCCGGGACGCACATCTTCCTATAAGAAAGCAATTGTACGTGTAGCTGCCGGAGAGACAATCCAGGCATTTGAAGGCGTATAAGGTTGCTGCGTTTAAGGGGAAGTAGAAATGGCTCTTAAGTTTTTTAAGCCAATGACTGCGGGTACACGCGGACGTGTTGACCTGCGCAGGGACGAACTGACAACCGATACACCCGAAAAAAAATTGGTGTCAGGAAAGAAGTCTAGCGGCGGACGCGGAGCTGGAGGGCGTATTTCGGTACGTCATCACGGCGGCGGACACAAAAGACTTTATCGCAATATTGATTTCAAACGCGACAAGCACGGTATTCCGGGGACTGTAAAAACCATAGAATATGACCCGAACCGCAGTGCAAATATCGCTTTGATTTTTTATGCGGACGGTGATAAGCGTTATATCATAGCTCCGAAAGGTTTGCAGGTCGGACAGAAAATTATGTCCGGTGAAAATGCAACTCCTACAGTCGGAAATGCAATGCCGCTTAACAAGATTCCGGTCGGTTTCACGGTTCATAACATTGAACTGCAACTCGGCTGCGGCGGTCAGCTTGCACGTTCTGCCGGAGCAAGTGCACAGATTTCCGGAAGCGAAGGCGATTATGTTATTGTCCGTCTTCCTTCAAGCGAAATCCGCAGGATAAACGGAAAGTGCTATGCGACTATCGGTGTTGTCGGAAATGAAGAGCACATGAATGTTCAGCTTGGTAAAGCGGGACATAAACGTTGGCTCGGTATCCGCCCGACCGTTCGCGGTATGGCAATGAACCCTGTCGATCACCCGCTTGGTGGTGGTGAAGGTGCCGGAAAAGGACGTAACCCTGTTACTCCATGGGGACAGCCTTGCAAAGGTTACAAGACTCGCAACAAGAGAAAGCCGTCTAATAACTTTATTATTTCACGGCGTAAAAAGTAGTTGCATAGGAGATAACTGTGTCAAGATCTGTTAAAAAAGGTCCTTTTGTAGAGAACAGCCTTTACAAAAAGGTAATCGCAATGAACAAAGAGTCGGACAGGAAGATGATAAAAACATATTCCCGCTGCTCTACAATAATACCTGAAATGGTTGGAAATACCATTTCCGTTTACAATGGCAAATCATGGATCCCGGTTTACGTTACGGAAAACCTTGTCGGACATAAGCTCGGTGAGTTTGCTCCTACTAGAACGTACCGCGGTCATGGTGGTACAGATAAATCGGCTAAGGCTAAGTAAAGGTGGATATTATGGCTGAGAAAAAAGGTTATGTAGCCACTACAAAATTCCTTATCGCATCACCGACGAAAGTTCGGCCTGTTGCGCGCGTAATTGTAAGAAAGCCTTGTACTGCGGCTTTGGCAATCCTTGCCAATATGCCTCAAAAAGGTGCCGATCTTATAAGCGCAACTTTGAAATCAGCGGTTGCAAACGCTCTAAACGTGAACGACAAGCTTGATGAAGATATGCTCTACGTAAAAGAAATTCGGATTGATGAAGGTCCGAGACTGAAACGTGTTTGGTTCCGCGCGCGCGGACGTGCAGACCGTCTCTTAAAGCGTATGTGCCATATTACCGTCGTGGTTGACGAAAAGGCGGGGGAATAAAGTGGGTCAGAAAGTTAGTCCAATCGGTTTGCGCTTAGGCGTAAACAAAACATGGCAGTCGCGTTGGTATGCAGATCCCCGCGAATATGCGGATTTGGTGCTCGAAGATAGAAAAATCAGAAAAATGGTTTCCGAGCATCCTGAATGTAAGAATGCCGATATTGCTGAAATTGAAATTATCCGGCATCCGCAGCGCGTTACGATTGTAATACATACTGCGCGTCCCGGTGTTATCATCGGTGTTAAAGGTGCAACAATCGAAAAAATCAGCGAGGATATTCAAAGTCAGCTGACTAAAAAGGTTCAAATTAAAATTAAGGAAATCAAACGCGCTGATGTGAATGCAAGTTTGATTGCCCAAAATGTTGCACGTCAGCTTGCAGGACGCGGTTCTTTCCGCAAGGCTTTAAAACAAGCCGTAGGAAATGCTATGCGCGCCGGTGCACAAGGTATTAAAGTGCGTGTTTCCGGTCGCTTAGGCGGTGCGGATATGACACGTAAAGAAGAGCATAAGGACGGTCGCGTTCCGCTTCACACGCTTCGTGCTGATATCGATTACGCTACATACGAGGCACATACCACATACGGTAAAATCGGTGTAAAAGTATGGGTCTACAACGGTATGAATTACGGAAACGAACAGAACGAAGATGCCGGACAGCTTGTCCGCAAAAATCGTCGTGAGCGTTCCCAGCGACCGGGTGCAGATAAGGCTGAGAAATCAGAACCTTCTGCAAAGGAAAGGAGCTAGATTATGCCGTTGAGTCCTAAAAGAGTAATGCACCGTAAAGTGCAGCGCGGCAGGGAGAAAGGCAATGCTACCCGTACCAACAACATCGACTTTGGAGATATTGCTCTTGTAGCGATGGAACCGACATGGTTGGATGCCAAGGTTATTGAGGCAGCTCGTATTGCCATCAACCGCAAACTTGATCGTAAAGGTAAAGTTTGGATCCGCGTTTTCCCGGATAAGCCGGTTTCAAAAAAACCTGCTGAAGTCCGTATGGGTAAGGGTAAAGGTGCGCCTGATCATTGGGCTGCCGTTATCAAGCCGGGTACGATTTTGTTTGAAGTTGGCGGAGTGGACATTGCGCTTGCGGAAAAAGCATTGGAACTTGCAAGCAGCAAACTTCCGGTAACAACAAAAATCGCATTTAAGCCGGTAAAAGATTAAGGAGGAATAGGATGGCTGAAGCAAAAACTAAGAAAAGCAAAAGCAATGTAAAAGAATTATCTTATTCCGAATTGATTGCAAAGCGCGATGAGATGAAGAAAAAATACATGGATCTCCGCTTTAAAATGGTGATTTCTCATGTAGATAACCCGATGCAGAAGCGTATTATGCGCCGCGATATTGCGCGCTTAAATACGTTCATCCGGCAGAAAGAACTTGCCGGAGAAAACAAGTAGGAGCTGAACTGTGGAAGAAAAAGCTGTTCAGACTGTAAAGCCGACAAAGCGTTCTTTCGTTGGTCTTGTTACCAGCGATAAAATGGATAAATCCATTGTTGTAACTATTACGACAAAAAAGATGGATCGTCTTTACAAAAAATATGTTACATGGTCAAAAAAATATATGGCACATGATGAAAAAAACGATGCGCATATCGGTGACACCGTTCGTATCGTGGAATGCAGTCCGTACAGTCGGCACAAGTGCTGGCGTCTTGCGGAAATCGTCGAACGCGCTAAGTAAGGAGATCGGAATATGATTCAAATGCAGTCTTGCATGACAGTTGCCGATAACTCCGGAGCAAAACTTGCTCAGTGCATTAAGGTTATCGGCGGATCGCACCGCCGCTATGCCGGAATCGGCGATGTTGTTGTAGTAGCCATAAAGGATGCCATTCCTACGTCTACTATTAAAAAAGGTACGATTGAAAAGGCGGTTATTGTCCGGCAGTCAAAGGAATACCGCCGTCCTGACGGTACTTATATACGTTTCGACGACAATGCTTGCGTTATCGTCGATGAAAATAAGAACCCGAAAGGTAAACGTATCTTCGGACCTGTTGCCCGTGAGCTTCGCGATATGGATTTTATGAAAATCGTATCGCTTGCTCCTGAGGTTCTGTAAGGAGTTTCGGTAATGGTACAGAAGAAATTTAAAATTCATAAGGACGATACGGTTGAAGTTCTTGCAGGAAAGGACAAGGGTAAACGCGGTACTGTTGTACGCGTAGTTACCAAAAAGGATGCCGTAATCGTTTCCGGTGTGAACATCGTAAAAAAAGCGATGAAAAAGCGCAGCCAGCAGGATCAAGGCGGTATCGTCGAGATTGAAGCTCCGCTTAATATTTCAAACGTGGGGATTGTATGTAAAAAATGCGGTCGTCCGGTGAAAATTGGTTACAAAATTGACGGTGACAAGAAAATTCGTGTCTGCCGTAAGTGTGGAGATATACTGTAATGGCTAATTACGTACCCCGGCTTAAGAAAGTCTATAAAGACACTATCGCTCCGGCACTCATGAAAGAATTTAACTACACGACTCCTATGCAGGTTCCTGCAGTGAAGAAAGTTGTAGTCAGCATGGGCGTGGGCGAAGCTCTCACAAATAAGAAACTTCTTGACGCTGCAGTAACGGATCTTACTCAGATTACTGGGCAGAAAGCGGTTAAAACAAAGGCTAAGAAAAGTATAGCTAACTTCAAATTGCGTGAGGGCAATGAAATTGGAGCAATGGTAACTTTGCGCGGAACAATTATGTATGAATTTTTGGACCGCCTTATTAACGTTGCGCTTCCTCGTGTAAAGGATTTCCGCGGTATTAAAGCTACCGGCTTTGACGGACACGGAAATTTTTCTCTTGGTATTACGGAACAGATTATATTCCCGGAAATCGACTTCGATAAAATCACTAAGATTGCCGGAATGAATGTTACTATCGTAACCAGTGCAAAAACCGATGCCGAAGCAAAGGCTTTGCTTACCAAGTTTAATATGCCGTTCCGCAAGTAAGGGAGTAGAACATGGCTAAGAAATCAATGGTTATAAAAGCCGCCCGCAAACAGAAATACAAAACCAGACAGTATAATCGCTGTCAGATTTGCGGTCGTCCGCACGGATATTTGCGTAAGTATAAGATATGCCGTATCTGCTTCCGCAAATTGGCAAGTGAAGGTCTGCTTCCGGGCGTTACAAAATCAAGCTGGTAGTGGTAGGAGGATAGAATGAGTGTTTCAGATCCGGTAGCAGATATGCTTACAAAGGTTCGGAATGCGGCTGTAGCCCGCCACGAAAAAGTTGATATTCCGGCTTCAAGATTAAAGCTGGAAATCGTGAAAATTCTGAAAACCGAAGGCTATATAAAGAATTTTAAGAAGGTACAGGAAGACGGAAGAGGAATTATCCGCATCATCCTGAAATATGATGACAGTAATAATCCGGTTATCCATGGAGCAAAGAAAATTTCCACTCCGGGTCGCCGCGTTTATTCCGGATATAAGGAACTTCCGCGCGCCTTGAACGGCTACGGAACGGTCATTGTTTCTACGTCTTCCGGCGTTACAACCGGCAAAAAGGCGACTGAAAAAATGGTCGGCGGTGAACTTATCTGCTCAATTTGGTAATAGGAGGAAGAAATGTCAAAACTTGGTAAACTTCCTGTAGCTATTCCGGCAGGAGTAACTGTTTCCGTAAATGACGGCGTTGTTGCAGTTAAAGGGCCGAAAGGCGAATTGAAACAGGCTTACGACAAGAGCGTGAATGTTGAAGTGAAAGGAAGTGAAGTGCTGGTAACGCCTCTTGATAACGAAAAGCAGACAGGTGCGTTTCACGGATTGTATCGCAATCTTATTCACAACATGGTTGTCGGTGTAAGTCAAGGATTTTCAAAGACACTGATTATCAACGGTGTAGGTTATCGTGCTGAAGTTCAGGGAAAACTTTTGATGATGAATCTTGGATTTTCCAACGACTTTTATGCTGCAATCCCTGATGGATTGACTGTAACTGCGGATGCGAACGGAAAAATAGTTATATCCGGCGCCGATAAGCAGAAAGTCGGAGAGTTCAGTGCACAGATTCGTAAATTGCGCTTGCCCGAACCTTATAAGGGAAAGGGAATTCGCTATGAAACCGAAGTTATCAGACGCAAAGTCGGTAAGACCGGCGTAAAATAAGGATGATAAGCTATGTTGAAAAAATTAAATGATAAAGACAGAAAACGTCTGCATAGGAAAATCCATATCCGCAAGCGCATTTTTGGAACCGCAGAGCGTCCTCGTATGACTGTAACACGCAGCAATAAAAATCTGTATGTTCAGATTATAAACGATGACGAGGGAAAGACGCTTGCTTCGATTTCCTCTATGGAAAAAGAATTTGCGGCTCTTAAACCGACGGTTAAAGATGCTGAAAAATTAGGTGAAGCGTTGGGTGCACGCCTTAATGAATTGAAGATTTCCGAAGTGGTTTTTGACCGCAACGGTTATCTGTATCACGGCGTTGTAAAAGCCCTTGCCGACGGAACCCGCAAAGCCGGGATCAAATTCTAGGAGTTATTGATGGAACACCAGAAATTCGATAAAGAACCGAAAGAAAAAGAGTTCACTGAAAAGCTGGTAACGCTTAACCGGACTGCAAAAGTCGTGAAAGGCGGACGCCGCTTTTCTTTCGCAGCTCTTACGGTTGTCGGCGATCAGAAAGGCCGCGTCGGATACGGATTCGGCAAGGCGAATGATGTTTCTGAGGCTATTAAGAAGAGTATTGACCGCGCAAAGCGGAATCTTGTTGCAATGCCTCTGAAGAACGGTACTATTCCGCATGAAATCATCGGAAAATATAAGAGTTCTTCCGTATTGCTTAAACCTGCCTGCTCCGGTACCGGAATTAAGGCAGGCGGTGCGGTGCGTGCTGTAATGGATGCGGTCGGTGCGACGGATATTATTTCGAAATCGCTCGGATCAAGTTCTTCGGTTAACGTTGTACGTGCTACGTTCAATGCGATTGAGCATCTGATGGATGCAAAGGTTGTTGCCGCAAACCGCGGTAAGAATCTTAATGAACTGTGGGGTTAAACTTATGGCAAACAAACTTCAGATTACGCTTGTAAAAAGCACAATCGGACAGAAACCGGCTAAAGTTGCAACCGTCCGCAGTCTTGGATTGAAGAAAATCAGTTCTTCAGTCATTCAGGATGATACGCCTGCAATCCGCGGAATGATTGCGGCTGTTTCTCATCTTGTGAAAGTTGAGGAGACAAAATAATGTCTGATTATAATCCGATTCTTAGTGCTCCAAAGGGTGCTAACAAGAAAAGAAAGATTGTCGGCCGCGGTTCGTCTTCAGGACTTGGAACGACTGCCGGCAAAGGAAACAAGGGACAGCAGTCCCGTTCCGGAGGCGGAAATCCGTATGTAGGTTTTGAAGGCGGTCAGATGCCGCTTTTCCGCCGTATCGCACACAGAGGTTTTTCAAATCATCCTTTTAAGAAGGAGTATACCTGCATAAATTTGGGGCAGCTTGAAGCAAAATTTGCCGACGGAGAAACTGTAAACAAAGAAACGCTTGTTTCAAAGGGTTTGACTTCTACAAAAGGAGCGCGCTTTGTAAAGGTGCTCGGCAACGGCGATATTACAAAGAAACTTACCGTGGAAGTGGATAAAATTTCCGCTTCTGCAAAAGAGAAAATCGAAAAAGCGGGCGGCTCCGTTTCGGTAAAACCGGAAGAAGTTCCTGCGGCGGAAAAATAATCGCGGAGTAAAACATGGCAAGCAATCCTATTGTAAATATGTTTAAAGTGAAGGAACTGCGCTCGCGGATGCTCTTTACTCTGCTTATTCTTGCGATATTCCGTTTGGGAAGCGTCTTGACTATTCCGGGTATAGATGCAAACGTGCTTTTACAGTACTTCGATAATCTGGCGGCGCAGAATAGAAATGCGTTTGCCAGTTACATGGACTTCTTCGTAGGCGGGGCATTTTCCAATTTCTCCATATTTATGTTAGGTGTAATGCCTTACATCTCTATGCAGATTATTATGCAGCTTGCCGTGATTATCTTCCCGTCGCTTAAAAAAGCGATTCAGGAAGACGGCGGGCAGCGCAAATTTGCGACATGGACTCGAATTGGAACAATTTTCGTATGTTTGCTTCAGTCTTATGCGATTACGGTTTATGCAAGCAGCATTCCGGGCTGTATAATGCTCGATCCGCGCTGGAAATTTAATGCGCTGGCGATGCTGACTGTAACGACCGGATCTATGATAACGGTATGGCTCGGCGATCAAATTACGGCGAGAGGAATCGGTAACGGTATTTCTATGATGATTTTTGCCGGTATCGTAGCTCGTTTGCCGAATGCGGTTGTGGAACTTGTGCAGAAAGTTTCCGCCGGTGAAATACAGCTTGTGTTTGTTATTGTAGTTCTTGTTATGTTTATTGCAATAATTGCAGTTGTTGTATATGAAGAAGCGGGAGAGCGAAAAATCCCCGTTCACTACGCTAAACGTGTAGTAGGAAGAAAAATGTACGGCGGACAAAATACTTATATTCCGTTTAAGGTAAATCCGTCTAACGTAATTCCGTTGATTTTTGCTTCTTCCTTACTGACTCTGCCTCTTCAGCTTGTATCAATGATCGGAAGTAATCCGGATTATCGTTGGATATCGAAATTGTCGGCAATTTTGCAGCCGAATGGAATATGGTATAACGTTCTGTTGGTTCTTCTTATTGTCTTTTTTGCATACTTCTACACTCAGGTAACACTGAACCCCACTGAGATTGCAAAAAATATACGGGAAAACGGCGGCTCCATTCCCGGTGTACGTACGGATAAGACGGAAGAATATTTGCAGAAAATATTGAATAGACTCGTACTGCCCGGTGCTTTATTCCTGGCAGCAATCGCAATAATTCCTACGATTGTTCAGAATTTGTTTAAGTTCCCGCAATCGGTTGCCATGTTGATGGGCGGTACTTCGCTTATCATTTTGGTCGGAGTTGATTTGGATACTATGAGTCAAGTGGAAGCCCTTCTTAAAATGCATCACCAAGAAGGTCTGACAAAGAAGGGTCGGATTAAATCGAGAAATCTTTAGATTTTTGTGATTTATACTAGAAAAGGATAGGGGATATGTGATATATTTCATCACATTTTGCCGGATTGCTCTCATTGCGAGGTGCTTTAATCCGGTAACAGTATCTCAGGAGGTCTTTTATGAAAGTACGAACCAGTGTAAAACCTATCTGTGATAAGTGTAAGGTTATCAAACGAAACGGAATTGTCCGTATCATTTGTTCAAACCCGAAACATAAACAGAAACAGGGCTAAGGAGTAGCAGATGGCTCGAATTGCGGGAGTTGATATCCCTAATAAGCATATAGGTATAGCATTAACTTATATCTACGGTATTGGTCGTTCCGCAGCCGGAAAAATTTGTGAGGAAGCAAAAATCGATCCGTTTAAGATGGCAAACGATCTTTCTCAAGATGAACTTACAAAGCTGCGCGAAGTTATTGACAAGAATTACAAAGTAGAGGGCCGCCTCCGCACGGAAATCGGTCTTAATCTTAAACGCTTGATGGATATAGGCTGCTATCGCGGTCTTAGACATCGCAAGGGTCTTCCCGTACGCGGACAGCGTACTCGTACGAATGCGCGCACACGCAAAGGTAAAAAGAAGACTGTTGCTAATAAGAAGAAAGCGTAAGGCGGAGGAAATCAATGGCTACAGCTAAAAAACGAAAGGAAAAGAAAAGCGTCTATGAAGGAAATGTTTACATTCAAGCGACGTTTAACAATACCATCGTTACGGTTACCGATTTGAACGGAAATGCTCTTGCATGGGCTTCATCGGGGGGACTTGGTTTTCGCGGAGCAAAAAAATCAACTCCGTTCGCCGCACAGTCTGTTGCGGAAGCTGCAATTCAAAAGGCGGTGAGCTACGGTTTGCGCGAAGTCCATGTGTATGTAAAGGGGCCCGGAATGGGACGTGAAAATGCCATCCGTTCGCTTGGTACTATGGGATTGCGGGTAAAATCTATTCATGATGTAACGCCTATTCCGCATAACGGTTGCCGTCCGCGCAAAACCCGCCGTATGTAGTTTTGCAGGGAGTCTATAGGTAATGTACAGTTATGCAGGGTCCATCCGCAAAATAAGCGGATTGGATAAAGAAAGTTTGATGCTCGAAAGCACCCGTTGTACGGAACGCAATTGTGTTCTTGTTCAGCAGCTCGTAATAGAGTTTTATTCTAAATAAGGAGTTCAGATGGCTCGCAAAAATCTGCTTAAAGGTTTTAAAAAACCTAAGGGTATTAATTTTGAGCATATTGAGAACAACCCGAATTATGGTAAATTTATCGCATATCCTTTTGAAACCGGATTCGGCACGACGGTAGGCAATACGCTGCGCCGTGTACTCCTGTCTTCAATTCAAGGATATGCCGTTACATCGATTCGCGTTACTTCATATGATGCCGACGGTGTTCCTCATGTTATCTCCAGTGAATATGAGGCAATTCCAAATGTTTCGGAAGATACTCTGGAAATAATCAACAGCTTGAAACAGATTCGTTTGCGGTTACCTGGCGACAATGAGCAGGATACGATTCTTTACGAGTTTAAAGGACCGGGCACCGTAAAAAGTGATGATCTTGCAAGAGTAAATCAACTTGAAGTTATGTCTAAAGACGTTTTGCTCTTTACCATGATGGAAGGTGCACATCTTGAAATCGAGATGCAGATTGATCTTGGACGGGGTTATGTTCCTGCGGAAGTAAATGAGCACTATATTGAAGTTGTAGGTACAATTCCGATTGATGCTATTTTTACTCCGGTGCCGAAGGTTAAATATTCTATTGAACCTTGTCGTGTAGGGCAGCGTAATGATTATGACAAGCTCATACTTGAAATCTGGACGAACGGAACGATTGCGCCGGAGGATGCTCTGGCGGAAGCGGCAAAGATTGCAAAAGATCACTTTTCAATCTTTGTGAATTTTAATGACAGTGAAGTCTCCGGTGGTGATGAAGGCGATGAAGAAGATGCAAGGGTAAAAGAAATTCTTAATACCCCTGTTGAAGAACTTGAGCTTTCGGTGCGTTCTTCAAACTGCTTGAAGAATGCAAATATCCGCACAATCGGCGAATTGACGAAAAAGACGGAAGATGATATCGGAAAGACTCGCAACTTCGGTAAAAAGAGTCTTACTGAAATCAAGGAAAGACTGCAGGAATGGGGGCTTTCTCTTGGGATGACCGATTACAGTCATCTTAGAAATGCCGTCAATATAACAAAGCAGAAGGAAGAAACAGATGAATCATAGAAGTGGTTTTAACCCGCTTTCGCGAACAACAGCACACCGCCGCGCAATGTCGCGGAACATGGTAACGTCGCTTTTCAGATTTGAACGGATTACTACAACCAAATCTAAGGCACTTGAAGTACGCAAAGCGGCTGAGAAATTGATAACGCGGGGAAAAGTAGATTCCGTTCACAATCGCCGCGAAGTTGCCAAATTCATTTCCGATGAAAAGATTTTGAACAAGCTGTTTACGGAAATCGGTCCGCGCATGAAAGAGCGCAACGGCGGTTATACTCGTGTTTTAAAACTCGGATTCAGGCAGGGAGATGCTGCCGATATGGTGATTCTTGAGTTGGTCGATTATAAACTTGATTTGGAATCGGATGATGATAAGCCGTCCTCAAAGGAAAAGAAAGCTGAAAAATCTGCCGAAAAGGTTTCTAAAAAATCTGCATCGGACAAGACGGAATCAAAATCCAAGAAGCCGGCTGCTAAGAAGACTACCGCAAAGAAAGCTGAGGCAAAACCCGAAGCCGCAGCTAAGGGGGAATAATGTCTAAGAATCATCGTGGAACAGGACTTCGTAATCTTCCTGCTCACGGGCGTGGAACTTGCCCCGTTTGCAAGGCAGATAACATTAAGCTGCTTTATGAACAAACTGTTGACGGTCAACAGGTTAAGGTTTGTAAGTATTGCAATGCTGCAATTAAAAGAAAAGCTGCTGCAGCTCCCAAACCGGCCACTGAACAGCCGGCTGCGGAAGATAAAGCTGAATAAAACCGAAAATTGTTTTTTCTCCATTAAAACTCCGGGATTTGATTCATTCAAAGCCCGGAGTTTTTTTTATGTATTAGCCCTGTTCGGCAACAAAGTTATCGAACGGTCTATTTTATCTCATCGAATCTTTCAGAATCTCCGGCATTTACTAAATTTCTAAAATTAAGTATAGTTTAAGAAGTTATATAAATACTTCATTGTATTTGCATCTTCTTTTCATTTTGGAGGAAATATGAAAAAATTTGTTGCAACATTATTCACGATTCTGTTTGTTTTTGCGGCAGTATCGTGTTCAAAAAAAGATGCCGATTCTGCATCCGGAATAATTAAAATCGGCGGCGTTGCCCCGCTTTCGGGAAATGTTGCGGTTTACGGTGTTGAATGTAAAAACGGCATCGACCTTGCCGTTGAAGAGATTAACGCGGCGGGCGGTGTTGCAGGTAAAAAACTTGTATTCATCTGTGAAGATGATGAAGGTATGCCGGATAAAACCGTTAATGCGTTCAAAAAACTTATCACAAAAGATAAAGTTTCCATTGTAATAGGTTCATTGACTTCCGGCTGTGCAAAAGCGATTACGACTCTTGCGCAAGCCCGCGGAGTGGTGCAGATTGCTCCGGCGGCAACATCACCGGATATTACCGATGCGGGTAACTTTATCTTCCGCGCTTGCTTTATTGATCCTTTTCAGGGAACCGTAGGCGGTAAATTCGCGGCTGAAAACTTAGGCGCAAAGAATGCGGCAATCCTTTACGATTTGCAAAACGATTATTCCGTAGGATTGACCGAAAACTTTAAAGCTTCATTTACAGCTGCAGGAGGTCGCATTGCTGCAGAAGAATCTTATGCCGGCGGTGATAAAGATTTTAATGCTCAGCTTACAAAGATAAAAAATGCCTCCCCTGATGTTGTTTATCTTCCTGACTATTACGGAACCGTCGCTCTTATCGCAAAACAGCTTCGCGCACAGGGAATACAATGCCCTATCGTAGGTGCAGACGGTTGGGACGGTCTTGTAGGGACAGCCGGTGATGAAGTGCTGAACGGATATTATTCAAATCACTATGCTATAGATTCAACTGAAGATAAAGTGCGTGAATATGTTGCAGCTTTCCGTGCAAAATATAATAAGAACCCCAATGCGTTTGCTGCTCTTGGATACGACAGTGTTTACATGGTAAAAGACGCTATAGAAGCTGCCGGTTCAACCGATGCTGCGGCGGTAAGAAGTGCTTTGGAAAAAACGAACGGTTCTTATGTTACAGGTCATTTGACTTTTGATGCAAAACACAATCCTGTAAAATCGGCTGTAATGCTTAAAATTGTTTCGGACGGAAACGGCGGAATTAAAACTGTTTATGATACGACCGTAAATCCTTAAAACAAGTATTGCTTTATAAAAAAGCTGCCCTATAAGAATTAAAACCTTACCAGGGCAGCTTTTTTTCATGTCGGAATCAATAACCCCGACGCAAGCATCGGGGAACAGTGCTCAATGTTTCGTACTGTATGTTCTCATAAGGTGATTGCACTCGGCTTTAATACCCTTTGTTACGACGCAGAGCGTCGGGGTATTAAACCCTCCGCACGAATAAAAGTTTTTTGACCGGTTTAAAAGGCACACACACTTTTACAGTTTGAACTGTTTGATTTGCCCTAAAAGTGTTTCTATTTCCGTTTTATTTTTATTTGAATCTTCTGTTACTGCGTTGATTGCGGATGTAATTTTTCCCGTACCTGCTGCCATTTCTTCCATTGCGCCGGTGATTGCTGCCGACACATTGTGAATAGATTCCATTTCGCTTACGATTTTACGACTTCCTCCAAGCATTTCTTCACTGCTTTGTTTTACGCCGGCAGTAGTATTTTTTATTTCTTTCATTGCAACCAGTACCTGTTCGCTTCCGCCTGCCTGTTCCTGCATGGCTTGTGCGATTATATGCTCCTGAGTCTGAACGTTTTGCGCCTGCGTAAAAATCAGCGCAAACTGTTCTTGAATAGCTTTTGTGCCGGATGTAACTTCTGAAATTGTGCTTTCAAGGGAATTTAGCCGCTCTGTAATTTCTTTTCCCTGCTTATTACTTTGCTCTGCAAGTTTTCTGATTTCATCGGCAACAACTGCAAATCCGCGTCCTGCTTCGCCTGCATGGGCCGCTTCAATGGCGGCATTCATCGCAAGAAGATTCGTCTGCTCCGCGATGTTCTGTATAATCGTGCTTGCTTCAAGAAGTCCGCTTGATTCGGTTAATATGCGCTGTGCGGTAGAAACGGCAGCTTCGATTTTTATCTGCCCTTCACCGGAAACGCTGCTTAACGAATTGACCGCCTGAGTATTTTTTTCAAGGATTTGAGTTACGCTTCTGATATTTGCGACCATTTGTTCAACCGCTGCGGAAGCCTGCGCAACACCTGAACTTTGCGATTCGATAGAGCTGTTCAAATCTAAAAGAAGTTTTTCGATTCCTTTTACAGTTTCTCCGGCTTCCGTAATATTTTTGCCCTGCGCTCTTATCCTATCTTTTACGGAGCTTATATGTCCTACGATTCTGTCTATCGACGAGCTTGTTTCAGTCATATTTGCACTTAAATTCTCTGCTGTGTTTTTGGATAAATCTGCTGAATTGGAAATTGCGCCTAAAAGCTCTTTGGAAACTTTGTGGAACTTATTCAACGCATTTATCAAAAGTCCCATGTCATCGCGGCTTTCTACGGGAAGTTCATTCTGCGAATAGTCTTTTTCTGCCAGTGAATGTGCAAAATCGGATAGTCTGGCAAGCCGTCCGGAAATCCCGTGTGCCATTCTGAAAAAGTTTATTACTATGCCGAGTCCGCTGACGGCGGAAAGCGGAATTACAAACTGTCCAAGGACAGATACAAATGACATATTTGAAATATGACTTGTAAGCAGCGGACATATAGAAGCACCTGCTATGCCTAAAACGCTGAAAAACGCCACAAGAACAATCCGCTTTTTTATGGTAAGGGATAAATCTTTTTCGCGTAACGGCAAAAATGACAGCCATGCTTCATATTTTTCTATGAATGAAATGTATATTGCGACCCCGAAGATAAAAGTCTGCCCCATGCTTGCAGCCAATGCGCCGGCAAATGAAATCTCAAGACCGCAGATAGAAGCTCCGCGTGAAAGTGCAAGTGCATTAATCGGAATAAAAAGGGCGGGAACTGCAACCGTCATCGGCGGCCAGAGTTTTGCAAAAAAGTTTGCATTATCCAATGTTTCAACACTTCCGTCATAGGTGAGAATATTTTTTGCAAGGACAAAGCGTTCCGCAAGCGGGATTGCAAAACAACAAAGCGCAACCAATTGCACCGGCAACGTCATGTAGATTTGTAAAGCCTCTGAAAGCGAAACTTGCCGACAGAATACAATTTCCGCCTGCGCCAAAATGAACGGCACAAACATTATCATGATGGTAAGAAACGTAAACGACCACGGCAGTTTTTGATTTTCCATAGTGATACCTCATAAGGAAAAAAGTTGGTTTATATATATTTTTTTATGTATTTTTGTCAATCAATATTATGAGATTTTATGAATGCCATACAGTACAGCAGCAATCTTGCCGCCTGCGCGTGAGCATACAAACCTTCCGCTTCGATAAAATGCACTTGCATTATCCGTATACCGGCTATAAAATATTCTAAAATCACCTGACAGGCGGACTTGACACAAATGAGAGAAATCAATAGTTTACCCCCCCCCCCCCCGAAATCTGTAGGAAGCCCTGCACTTTCCGCTTTAGCGGAACTTTTTTATTTTCGTTTCAACTTAATTACTCAGCATATTACACACATAAACCATCACCTTTCTGCGTGCCATTCCATTGCACCGCCGGCAACTGCTATCGAAGACTTCTTGCACGGCAAAGGCATAAATTGGGTTAGTACCGCTCGATACGAGAGGTTAGTATCGAACGATACGAGACTTTAGTACAAACACTAGATACCGATATCTATAAACAGTAGATACAGGCATCTATAAACACTAGATACCGCTATCTACAAACACTAGATACAGGCATCTATAAACACTAGATACCGCTATCTACAAACACTAGATACCGCTATCTATAAACACTAGATACGGGCATCTATAAACACTAGATACCGGCATCTACAAACAGTAGATACCGCTATCTATAAACGCTAGATACAGGCATCTATAAACACTAGATACGGGTATCTATAAACACTAGATACAGGCATCTATAAACACTAGATACAGGCATCTATAAATGCTAGATACCGCTATCTATAAACGCTAGATACAGGCATCTACAAACAGTAGATACAGGCATCTATAAACACTAGATACAGGCATCTATAAACACTAGATACCGGCATCTACAAACAGTAGATACAGGCATCTACAAACAGTAGATACAGGCATCTACAAACAGTAGATACAGGCATCTATAAACAGTAGATACCGCTATCTATAAACACTAGATACCGCTATCTATAAAAACCCGCTTGGGATTCCAAAGGGCAAGGCGGACGGGATAAACTTGGTTCTACAGATAT
>CAUUGI010000035.1:0-19710 GCA_963544675.1 uncultured Treponema sp. | reverse complement strand
GTTACTCGCCTCGCCCGAAGCAAGTTGCTCGCCCCGCCCGAAGCGAGTTACTCGCCCCGCTCGAAGCGTGTTGCTCGCCCTGCTCGGAGCGAGTTGCTCGCCCCGCCCGAAGCGAGTTGCTCGCCCTGCTCGGAGCGAGTTGCTCGCTCCACTCGAAGGGTATCGCTCGCTGTGCTCTAAGCATTCGAGCAGCAGTGCTCGAACCTTATCAATACAGCTGCTCGAAAAGTGCCGACAGCCTTGCTCTAAGAGTATCGCCTGCCCTGCTCAGGACAGTACCTCTGCACCGAACGGGGCGGACAGGTCAGTTTGATTTTACAGATGCAATTTGGTTTACTGTCCGCTTCAAGTTTTCCTTACCGGAAAACTTGAGTAAAAAGGATTTTTTTTTGGGGGGGGGCGCACCGAGCTGGGCAGTACACCTTCACCGAGCGGTTCAGCTGCCTTTCTTCCTGTAGATTTCCGCATCGGCTGGCAGCCAGGGGCAAGAAAAAACAGACGATTTACATTCAAGTTAGAAGCAGGCTTGTACGGTACAACATACAGTAAAAAAATTACTGACTATTACGACACAAGTAAAGTTCTCTCTAAAAAAATAATATTTTTAGTATCTCCAAGAACAACCATCGGTCTTGCAGTTCGTTTCTAAGTAAAACTAAAAAAGGGTAATTCTCCTTAATTTAAGGAATAATTACCCTTTTATTTTTCTGACAGTATTGTAAAAAAATAACACATAGCTAATATTCGAATTAGCTCGAACATCTATGCAAAAACCCCTATTCCTGAACTGAAAAAAGTACACCGGCTTCCGGTCTTGCACCGGAAAGTATATAAGGAGTCGTTTCCGCCGCCGTTACGATTTGTCTGATCTGTGTTTGATAATTTTCTATGATTGAATCCAACTGCTCCGACGTTACTGCTGTATTCGGTTTACGTTCTCCCGACTTTATCGATGAAAGATGATCGATTAATGTATTGAGAATCTGAAGTTTGGTTATCGATACACCGTGTTGATTTTTTTCCGCAGCAAAGCCGGAAACATGATCAAAATGGGAATATAATACTTTAGAAGGATTTACAGGCACGTATAATTTATTGCCCAAGCGTTCAGGATTTACCATTCCGTATGCGGAATTGATTGAAATCGACATAATCACCTCCTGTAAGAAATTTATAAACGGTCGCTTTCATTATCGGACTCATAAAAAAAAAGATTAGAAGAAGAAATTTTGCCCAAATGGAGAATTAATTGATATGCACAAAAATAATTTTTTCGCGGCGTGTATAATTCACGCCTCTCTCAATTAATGATATACTCGCCCGCAAATGAAGTTTTTACAAACCGGCGACTGGCATTTAGGCAAAGTTTTTTTTGAAGAATCGCTCATCGAAGGACAAAAATATTTTATTCGGCAAGTGATTGACGAACTTCGCGCACAAAAAGAGGCTGACGCGCCTTACGATGCGCTCGTTATTCCCGGCGATATTTACGACCGCGCACTGCCGCCTGCAGAAGCCGTTACGGCGTTCGGAAGTTTTCTTTCGCTTCTGCACACGGACTTTCCGGAACTCAAAGTGCTTTTACTTTCCGGCAATCACGACAGCCCGGAACGACTCGCATTTGCAAAAGAGATTTTGACGTCCGCAAATATCCACATCTGCACCGACTGCCGGAACATAGCGGAACCCGTCATAATAAAAAACGCCGCGTTCTACCAACTGCCCTATTTGACGGCGGGTTGCATTTCCAAAGGCGGAGAATTATTTTCAGAACCGCTCAGAACGCAGCAGGACTTGCTCGACGAAGCTGTCCGACAAATTCAAGTGGCGCACAAAACAAAATACGCGGATTTAGATGCGGTTTTATGCGCGCATCTTTTTACCGCAGGAGCACTCAGAAGCGACTCGGAGCGGGGAGCTGTCGGCAACGCGGAGCAGGTTTCTTCCGATTCTTTTCAGTTTTTCACCTATGCCGCGCTCGGACACATACACAAAATGCAAAAAGCCGGCAAAAACGCATATTATTCGGGTTCTCCGCTCGCCTATTCCTTTGACGAAAGCGGCGTACAAAAAGTTATGCTTCGAGTCGAGATAGAAAACGGTACTTTTACAGTCGAAAAGATTGTGCTCAATCCGCTTCGCCGCTGCACGGTGATTACCGACGCTTTCGATACGATTTACGGTACGGACGCGTATGATGACTGCAAAGACGACTACATTCAAATTGTCTGCACGGACAAAACGACAATCGCAAACCCTATGAATATTTTGCGCTCAAAGTTTCCTTTTGTGTTGAGCTTTACCTACGAATCTTCCGATTATGCGCTTTCCGAAAGCGAACAGAATCTTGAGCGAAGAAATCTGCTGACATCGGCAGAGGCGCAGTCGGAAGAAATTTTTGCGTCGTTTTTAAAATCCGTGTACGGAAAAGAGGCGTTTTCGGAAGATAAAACGTTTGAAGACGAAATCAAACTATTTGCGCAGTTTTCGCGCGATGCGGAAAAGGATTTGTTATGAAACCGATTTTTCTCCATTTGCGGAACGTCGGACCTTACCTCGACGAAAAATTGGATTTTTCCGCGCTCGAAGATATGTTTTTAATCAGCGGAAAAACCGGCAGCGGAAAGACCACGATTTTTGACGCGATGACCTATGCGCTTTACGGAAAGCCGTCAGGCGCAAGAAGCTCGGAAAACGTCCGCATCAGGAGCGATTTTGCGCCTGAGGATGAAAAGGCTTTCATCGAATTCACATTTATGTTGAATGAGCGAAAGTTCCGAATCAACCGCGAAGTCGTCGAAAAAAAGTTTACGGAAAGCGGCAAAATAAAAAACTCCAAAAAAGATATTTCGTTCGAAGAGTTTGACAGAGAGACGGGAGAATGGCGATTTTTTCAAGGCACACAGACTGAAATAAACGCTCAAATCCGGTCGTTTATCGGCTTGAGCCGCGAAGAATTTGCACAAATCGTCCTTTTGCCGCAGGGAGAATTTGCGAAATTCCTCAATGAAAAGTCCATTGACCGTCAGAAAACGCTTGCAAAACTTTTTCCGGTGGAACGATTCAGTGCGGTTGCCCGTGCCATAAAAGTCAAGGCTGACGATGCTGAACTTCGAATTAACGGAAAACTTGCCGAACTTGACGGTGCGAAACGCGATTTTGATGCAGACTTAGCGGAAAAAGAGATTACGGAGACAGAGACGCGCCTTGAGGAAAATGCAAAGACGCTAAAACTGCGCACAAAATTGCTTGAAGAAAAGTCTGCGCGTCGTCAACAACTTGTTTCTGCGGCGGAAGAGATAAAAACGGCGGAAGCATTGCGCAAAAAACTCGACACGCTGCTCGAACGCGAAAAAATTATTGCCGCAGATAAAGAGCGCATAAAAAAAGCGGATGCCGCTTTTCAGCTGCAAGAAACGCTTCATGTTCGGGACAGCGCAAAAATGCGGCTTACGCAAAAGACTCTCGCACAAAAAGCCGCCGCTTCGGAACACGAACGGATTTTGCAAAAATCCGCCGAGCTTGATTCACAAACGGAACAGCACGCAGAGCGCAAAATGCGCATTCAGGATTTGTCAAACAAAATATACGAAGCGGACAAAAAACTGGAGCTTGCAAAAAAGGCTGCTGAGTTTAAGGCTGCGTATCGTAATCATCTTCAAACTCTATTGGAAACGTTCCGCGCGGCAAAAAACTTACAAAATGTGCTTCAAAGTCAAAATGTGGGACTTGAAAAAGAGATTTTTGCAAATGCCGAGCTTATTTTGGCTGCTGAAAAATCCATCCAAGAGCTGCGTGAGGCAAAAGAGCGTGAAAAAACAAAAGATATGGCAGGAACGCTTGCCGCACGCCTTGCCGAAAATGCGCCTTGCCCCGTATGCGGTTCACGCGAGCACCCGAACATTGCGCCGCTTTTTCACAGTGTAAAAGATTTTGACGCATTGATTGAAAAAAATACGCGCGCGGCGGAACTTGCCCGCACGGAAAACAAGCGGCTTGAAGGGAAAAAAAGCGATATTTTGCAGCAAATCTCTGCCGTTGCCCAAATCTCGGTTCAAATTGAAGAAACGGCGGCGGCGCAGAATATTACGCTGCCGGAAGCCGCCGCGAATACAGTCAATACGACACTAAAAACTAATAGCGAAGATTTGAGAAAAACTGCATCCGGCGCGGCGGCAGGTCTTATTCAGGCGGCGGCGAATATTGCATCTATTGCGGAACAAGGCGGCGGAGATGCGGAATTTATTGCGAAAGAAAAAGAGCTTATGCAAAGTGAAAAACATCGGTTGGACGCAGAGAGTGCCGCTTTTGAAAAAGATTTGAGCGCGGCTAAAAATAGTCTTGCTGCCGCAGAAACGACGCTTAAAAATCTTGCAGAGGAAATTGCCGCAATAAAAACAGAATCGGCAGAAGCGGAAAACCGTTTTTCAGCGGCATTAAGCGATTCGATATTCGAGACGGAAGATGAATTAAAATCCGCTCTTATGAATCGCTCAGACTTTGACGGGCTTACGTCTGTCGTTCAACAGTATGAAATCGAATTGTCGGAAACGCGCGCAAAACTTTCCGCAATTAAAAAGCCCGAAAAAGACGGCAGCGCAATTTTGACGGAAATTGACTCGCTTCAAAATGAAATCGACTGCTGCCGCGCAGATATTGAAAAGATAAATTCCGACAATGCGGTTTTAAGCGCGCAAAAAACAAAACTCACCGAGCAAAAAGAACGCATTGTCCGTCTTGAGCGAGAATATAAAACTCTGCGCGAGGAAAACGAAGTTTTATTGCGCTTAAATCGCGATATTTCCGGCGCAAATCCGCAGCGAAAACCTCTGGATTCATGGGTACTCGGCACGTACCTTGAAGAAGTCATACGCGCTGCAAACATTCGATTTGCGCGGATTTCGGCAGGGCGATATCGATTCATTCTTAAAGAAGATGCCGGAAGCCGCGGTTATCAGGGACTGGAATTGACCATCCATGACAGCCACACCGGACGAGAACGCACGACGGAAACGCTCAGCGGAGGAGAGATTTTTGAAGCATCATTAAGCCTTGCGCTTGCATTAACCGACGCAGTGCAGTCAAGGAGCGGCGGAATCCGTCTTGATTCGCTTTTTATCGACGAAGGTTTCGGTACGCTCGACGGCGAATCACTCGACAATGCAATCGCCGTTCTTGACGAAGTACGCGAACACCGTATGGTCGGCATAATCTCCCATGTCGAAGCTCTTTACGGCGCGATACAATCCCACGTCGAAATAGAAAAATCCAACACCGTAAGCAAGATTGTAGTGAGATAACCGAAATATCATGTTTGTACAAAGTCCGTATATGATTAGGGATGTTCAAAAAGATTTGGTGATGGAAAATTGTCGCAATGCCTTCACGGAAAAAATAATGCCGATTTGTTGGATGACAAACCGGCATGTACAAAGGATGGGGAAAAGTCAACTTTACAGATTAAACTTGATTTTCCGTCCGCCTTTGAATTTATAAAAGTCGAAATTAGAGCTGCTAGAATCTGTAGCGTGCACCTATTCCGCCTCTTGCGTAATATGTTGCGCTCTTAACCGAATCGTCTTTATAGCGTGCAAAAGCGGCTTGAACACCGATAATGTCCACTTCTGCAAATATGTTAAGCGGGAACTTAAAGTCCACTTCAAAGCGCGCAGGAGCGGATACGGTAAAACCTCCGACTGTTTCCTTGTCTTTACTAGGATAACGGGGTAACGATAGATAACTTGCACCTACAAAGCCTCCCAGTGCGGGACCTACGGATACTTTACCGTATGCGCCGGGCCAAAGCGGACCTTCCCAGCATCTGAACAAAGGTGAAAGTCTGGTGAAAAAGCCCACCCCTGTCGATGTAACGGGCCATGACGTTCCGTGGGCGTTTATCTGCGCATTTAAAAAATACGAATCCATTCCGACCACCGCATCAAGTTGAATGAGAGGCGAAATCTGTCTTGAATAAGAGACTCCTATAGGCCAACCGACATATCCGCCTATTTTATTTTTCTCTTTCGGAGCGGCAGATTTAGAAGATTTCGATGCTGCAGATGCACCCGAAATAATCAGTGCGGCAAAAACCGCCGCAAACATAATCTTTTTCATAAAAATCCTCCAATGATTTTTATATGCAATCATACCCGATGGAACCGTCTTAAAACTTTGTCAGCTTCGACAGCCGGACTGATTTAAACCAAGTCTTGATATTGCAATGACTTGTTTTATATGTACCGCCGGATACGAATCTTAAACTTAGCTTAATGTAAAATTAAAATAGTTTCAATTTCTTCAGTGTATCAGCCGCCCCCGACGGCACTCCGGCTTTTTCAAGCACTCCGGCTGCGCTGTCTCCGGCAGCTTTTTTAAGCTGCCTTTCAATTTCGCTCTTTTTCGATTGTAACTGCGCCTCCAAAGCCGCCGCCTGTTTTTGCTGCAACTTTACCGCATCTTCAATCGACGTAAAGCGTGAAAGAGCATCCGTCGCACCGCCCGTTTTTTCCGAAAGAAGCGCAACCGTCTTTGTCTGTGCATCTTTTGCAATCAAGTTAAGTTCTTCCGTCATTGCGGAAGTAATCGGCGTTACAAGCTGTGCGGAAAGTTTTTCAGGATTTAAAATATTCACGTTGATTGAACCGTCTGCGCTGTATTCAATTCTAAATCCTATATCGAGCGCGCGTATATTCGATAAAGCTTTTTTATAAATTTCGCATATTTTCGCAGGTTCAAAATCCATTCCGGACATTTCAGATACGTTCATGGAAATTGTACCGCCGGCGACAAAACTTCCGTCTGTGTCCGCGCTAAGATTTGCTGTTATGTCGGAAAAAGAATTAAGATTGAACGCGCCGGTGTTTACATTTATAGGATAGCCGCTGCCCTTGTAATCTGCACTTATAAGAGGCGAGGAAGATGATGTTCTTGTATCTATTACGGCGTTTGCAAAATTTGCGTGTTTTCCGATTTTAAATTCCGCAGAAAGTTTCGCAGGCTTTCCCCTCACATCTTGATTGCTCGAGATTTCTTCCGCCGTTCCCTTGAACAGTAAATCGTTTGTGTTGTATTCGTAACCGGAAGCAACAGCTTTTTCAATTAAAAATTTCGTAACTTTATCAGCTTTGTAATATACATTACGCCCTTTCTGTCTCTGCGCTGGCTTTGCTTTTGCAGATTTTTTCTTTGCCTTTGCATTTTCTTTCTTTTTTGTATTGCCCTGTGAAGAAGATTTTGCCGACTGAGCCGCGTTTACCGCTTTTATGGCATAAGGCGCATATTTTCCTAAAATATCATACATCATTGACTGAACGGCATCGTTCATAATCTGTTTAAGTCCTGCCGGAGAAAAAGTGTTTTTAAGTATTTTTACTTTTTCATCTATAAGGGCTGTATCCGATTTTATCGCCGACTGCAAATCTTTGGCATAATCTTTTACCGCCGCAGAATCTTCTGCAAGTCCGTTTGTAGAAGTTTTTATCTTTTCGGAAAGATTTTTGCTCGAATCCATCGCTTTTTTGACGGCTTCAAGAGAGTCTTTTAATTTTACAGGGTCATTTACTTTGCTCCAGTCGGTTTTCGTAAGCGTCTCTACATTTGCGGATAAATCTTTTACGGAGTTTTCAATATCTTTCGGAACAGCCTGCCATTTTTCAGCCTTTGCCTGAACATCCGCGCTGATTCGCTTCGCCGTGTCGGGAGACTTTAATTCAGTTTGAATGCCGCTTAAAAGTTTTTCGGGATTATAGTCGGCAAACATCGCTTTAAGTTTGACAGCTGCGCTGTCTGCAAGAGACTTTTTATCGGAGTCGATTTTGCTTTCCGCAGGCTTTTCTTTTTTAGCTTTAACTTTCTTTGCCGGAAGCTCTCCCGATGTTTTTCTATCTGTGTCTATAGCAACGCCGCTAACTTCCATATTTTCCGCATCAAATTTACCTTTGAGCAGCTCTGTAAGATTGAAGTCTAAGGCGATTTTGTCGATTTGGAAAAGATTTTTCATAGGAGAATTTTTATTCGCCTGCTCAAGTCCCGTAATCTCAAGCGAAGATTTAAAAATCTGCAAATCGACTTTGGCTATGTCGGTTTTAGCATTAAAAATCCCCTGCATTGCAGAAACCATAGCCTTTTTAAGAACAATATTTTTGAACAGAGTTACGCATATTCCTGTTGCCGCTATAAAAATCACTACGGCAAAGAGCGGAACAAATTTTATTCCGCCTTTTTGCGCCTTTATTTGCTTTGCAAGAAGTTTGAATTTAATTACATCGCTTTTCGGAAGCGTAGAATTCAACTCCACCGCAAGAACATCGCGTCCTTTTTTATCTTTTGCCGAAGCAAAATGCTGTTTAATAAATTCCGCATCGGCTTCAATATAAATCTTTTTCAAAATTTTCTTATTAAAGTCTTTTTCCGTATATTGTTTTTTGAACATCGACGGAAGTTTTTTTGCGGACAGCAGTTTTACCGCTTTTGCCTTCTTTGCGGGTTTTTCTTCCCCGCCTTTATTATTGATAATTTTATCTTCTGCCATATTTTCCTGCTTTAATTTATTGATTTGCGTAAATTCTCTTTGAATTAACCTGAAATTTTAGATGCAATTTTTCCTATCAGCGGAATTTGATAGAACAGCTTAAAAATCTTTGAATTATTGAAGCTAGGCGCAATATATTTTCTCCATGCCTTTATTCCGAATAGCGTAAGAACAAAAAGAGGAATATATATAATCAATCCGCATATAAGAGAGCCGCATACGATTGAATTGTTGAAACGTGTAAATCCCACAAAAGGAATATCAAGCAGCGTGGAATAAAAATTTTCAAGCGGTTCAAATGTGAGTACAGCATATCCTGCCGCATCAAAAATTCCGTCCAAAAGAGGAGCGATTAGCGTCCCTATTATAAGCATTATAAAATATCCGGATTTATTGAATCTAACAAATAAAAAAAACACGAACAGCAAATACCAAAGAAGATTGTTTTTAGGTATAAAGCCCAGCAGAAGTCCTATGCAGAAAGCGTTCGCAATCTGCTCCGGCTTTGAGTTTGCGTTCAAAGCTCTTGTAAATTTTACGATATAATTAAGCATTTTTCCTCCCTTAAAAAGCGATATTGATATTCCGGACGGAATTTTATTATTTACCCACCCGCAATAATTTCAGCGAGATTATATCTTAACGGATTAGGTTTGCAAATAAGGAAGATACAGCCTGAAATTTCAGTTTTGACCATGTTTGTACGCATTTGAACTGTTTTAGAATAAAGAGTTTGTTGACAAATCGGAATTTCATATTAAACTATAAACAATATATGTAAGTAATTACCATATATTGGGGGAAGTATGCAGAATAACGGACAAGGCACAATATATACCACACCAAAGATGACCGGAGTGAGTTCTGCAAGTATTTTCAAATTGTTAAATAAACCTGCTAAAGAGCCGGAAAACAAGCGAAAAAAAATTCTTTCAGCGATAAAAAAAATTAGTTTGTTTTCTAAAACAGACACCGTTGAACATAAATCATACAAAAAAATCGGTATAATTGCCCCGTTTTTTACGCAGGCATCATTTATGGAACGTTTAAGAGGGATTGCCGACGTTTTAGGCGTTCAAAATTACGAACTTGTTATATATTCCGTTACAACTGCAAATGATTTAGAAGATTATATAAGCTCTCTGGTCGATTTAAATAGAGTGGACGCATTGATTATTCTCAGTCTGAATTTAAAAAACGAGTCTTTAGAACTTTTGCGCGTTGCACGTTTTCCTGTTTGTTTTGTAGAAAATGAGGTTGACGGCTTTGACTGCGTTGCCGTACAAAATTTGCAGGGCGGACATAAAGCTGCAATGCACCTTTTTAATGCCGGTGTAAAAAGACCCGGATTTGTAGGTGAAAAGTCGGCTTTGTCTTATTCCATTGCCGCCACGGATGACCGTCTGCGCGGCTTTAAATTTTTCTTTGCCAATCAAGGTATTTTAATTCCCGACAATCATATTTGGGTAAGCGAGTTCGGTGAAAAAGCTATTGATGACGGAATCAATCAATTTCTCTCTCAAGAATTGCTGCCTGACGGAGTATTTTGTTCAAGCGATTTGATAGCCGCGCGCTTTATTCATATTGCGCATGAGCGAGGACTCTACATCCCGGACGATATTAAAGTCATCGGCTTTGACGATATTGACATCGCAAGTTATATGGAACTTTCTTCCGTAAGTCAAAGTTTGGATGAATCCGGCTATCTTGCTGCAGACCTTGTGCTTAAACGTCTAAAAGATCCTCGCAAAAAGCCGTCCACGAAATTTGCTGCTGTAAAAGTTATTGAAAGAGGCAGCACTTCAAGAAAATTCTAATTGTTTTATGCCAATTTAATCGTTATTTATAAACTTTTTCATGGAGGAGAAAATGAAAAAATTAGGTACGATTGGGCTTGCGCTTGTTGCTTCCGCATTTATTTTTGCGGTTGGCGGTTGTGCAAAAAAGGACGGTTCCGCATCGGGTAAAAATACTAAAAACGGCGGAAACATTCTTGTATTCGGAGCGTTCCGCGGAGAAGAAGCTGCGCGCTTTGATGAAATTATTAAGATTTTCAATGAAAAAACAGGTTTCAACGTTGTTTATGAAGGAAGCCCCGAATTTGAAACGCAAATACAAGTTCAGGCACAAGCCGGCACTCCGCCGGATATAGCCGCACTTCCGCAGCCGGGAATGATGAAAAATTTTGCGCGGAACAATTATATAAAGCCGCTTTCCGATGCAGTTGTTTCTTCAATCGACGATAATTATGCTCCTGTTTGGAAAGGGCTTGGGAGCTGCGACGGAAAAGTATACGGTATTTTTCACCGCGTAAATGCAAAAAGTTTTGTTTGGTATAACAAGCCGTATTGGGAATCAAAAGGATATAAAATTCCTAAAACATGGAGCGAATTACACGCACTGGAAGATGAAATGGTTTCCAATGGAGATGTACCTTGGGCTATCGGATTTGAATCAGGAGCAGCATCCGGCTGGGTCGGTACGGATTGGCTTGAAGATTTGATGCTCCGTACGGCGGGGCCGGATGTTTACGATAAATGGGTAAATCACGAAATTGCATTTAATGATCCTGCCGTCTTGAATGCACTTAACTATTGCGGCGAAGTATTTTTGAACAATAAATACGTTTACGGCGGAACAACCAATATTCTTACATCGCACTTTGGAGACAGCGTGAAGCCGCTTTTTGAAAATCCGCCTAAAGCTATGATGAATAGACAGGGCAATTTTATCACCGGTTTTATGCAGAATGAAGTCCAAGTTAATCTTGAAGAATTGGTAGGCGTATTTCCGCTTCCGTCGGTAAATCCCGAATACGGAATTCCGGTTCTGGGCGGCGGCGACCAATTTGTTGCATTCAGCGAAAAAGAAGGCGTAAAAGAATTCCTTGAATTCTTAACTACGTGGGAATCATGTGCGCCGTGGGCAAGAATAGGAGGTGCTTTATTCCCGCATAAAAATCAGAATTTTGACGATTATGGCAATTCCCTTGATCGCGAAATTGCAAAAACTCTTGTGAATGCGACTGTATTCCGCTTTGATGCCTCCGACTTGATGCCGGCAGAAGTCGGAGCGGGAACATTCTGGACTGGAATGGTGAACTATGTAAGCGGCGCGGAATCTGCGGAAACTTGTCTTAAAAATATAGAAAGCAGCTGGCCAAACTAAAACGAATATGTGCGCATTCCCCGCACCGACACAACAGTTTTCCAAATTCAAACTTTGTTCATCTGTTGCATTTATAGAAATCTGCGGTTTTGGGGCAGCTTGATTTTAAAAATTGCGCCCTAAAAATTATGAGTTCCAATGTCTAATTGCTTAAAACTCGACATTAGAACTATGGATTTAAATCTCCGGCAAAAAAGCGCGATTACACATTCCGTATTTTGCCGGAGTTTTCGGACGGAGGTATCTTATGCCGAATTCTGTAAAAACGGTGCTGATTTCCGTATTTTCGGCACTGTTTATGGTAAGCGGATTTCTACTGCTTAAATCAAATCTGCTGAGTCAGATTTTGACAGCACCGGTTGCCATAGTGTGGGGAGTTTTAAGCATCATCCTTCTTTTTTATTCGCTTAATTTGCTTGCACAACTTTTTCCCCAAAACGCATATAACAAAATTGTTCCATACATTTTTATCGGTCCTGCAATATTGATTATGGGCTGGTATCTTTTTATACCGACGGTGCGTTCAATAATATTCAGTTTTATGGATAAAAATTCGGCACATTTCGTTCTATTCGATAATTACAAATATCTTTTTACAGACCGGACAATGCTTGTTTCCGTGCGCAACACTCTCATTTGGCTTGTATGCGGCACGGCATTCAGCGTACTGTTCGGACTTATCGCTGCAATTCTCGCAGAGCGCAGTTACATTGAACGAACCGCAAAAACATTTATCTTTATGCCTATGGCAATTTCTCTTGTAGGAGCCGGCGTAATATTCAAATTTGTTTATGCGTATCGTCCTGCCGGCGGAAATCAAATCGGTCTTTTAAATGCGATTGTAACCGCTTTAGGCGGAACTCCTAAAAACTGGCTCGGTTCCGCACCTTTGAATAATCTCTTTTTGATTGCAATATTCGTGTGGCTCCAAACAGGGTTTGCGCTCGTTGTTTTGTCGGCAGCACTAAAGGCGGTTCCGGACGATATGATTGAAGCTGCAAGAATCGACGGTGCAAGCGAGTTTAGAATTCTTACACAAATTATAATTCCTAATATACGCTCTTCGATAATCAGCGTATCTACAACAATACTTCTTGCCGCACTTAAATGCTTCGATATAGTTTTTTCAATGACAAACGGTCTTTACGGTACGGAAGTTCTTGCAAGTCAGCAATATAAGCAGATGTTTAAGTTTTTGCATTACGGACGCGGCTCTTCTATTGCCGTTCTTATATTGATAGGCGTAAGTCCCGTAATTTACTACAACCTTAAAGAATTCAAAGGCAGAGAGGTGTTTAAATGAGGAAAACGAATAAAAAAACTTCAAAAACGGTAATTACTGTAATTATGATTCTTCTTTGCATACTGTGGACTTTGCCTACAATCGGCATATTCGTAACGTCTTTCAGAACGGCAGACGCGGCAAGTTCCAACGGCTGGTGGCACGCTTTTACGGAGCCGTCTAAGATTACGCCGGATAATTATGAGCAAGTCTTGTTCGGGCAGCGTTATAATGTAGGAAGTGCGACCGGCACAAAAGCTGTGCGCGGCGCAACAATGGCAAATGCGTTTTTATCTTCGATAACCGTAACTTTGCCTGCCGTTATAATTCCTATTTTTATTGCTGCCGCCGCCGCTTACGGATTTGCGTGGCTTAATTTCAAGGGCAGAAACATATTATTTGCGACGATTATCGCACTTCTTGTTGTACCGCTCCAAATATCGCTTATTCCGATTCTAAAAGATTATCAAAAAATCGGTTTGAACGGAACGTATCTCGGAATATGGCTTGCACACACAGGTTTCGGATTGCCGTTGGCGACTTATATGATGTTCAATTACATTTCTTCGCTTCCACGCAGTATTCTTGAATCCGCATTTATTGACGGAGCAAGCCATTTTACAACATTTGTGCGTTTGATTTTGCCGCTGTCCGTTCCGGCAATTGCATCATTTGCAATATTTCAGTTTATTTGGGTATGGAACGATTTGCTCGTTGCACTTGTATTTTTGAGCGGTGCCGGGCAAAAATTCGAAGTTGTTACGGTTCGCCTTATGAATATGGCCGGAACACGCGGAACGGATTGGCATTTGCTTACGGCAGGAGCGTTCATTTCAATGATTCTCCCGCTCGCAGTTTTCTTAGGATTGCAAAAATTCTTTGTACGGGGACTTCTTGCAGGTTCGGTAAAAGGATAAATACGGCTTTGTGAACATTTTTATATGCCGTGAAAAATTAGGAGGAATTATGTACGACAGACAACTTGAAGAAAATATGACGGAATTAACTTCGCGTCTCTTTGACTTATACGGCAGCCGCTGGAATTTTTATGAAATATTACAGCGGATTGAAAAAATTATGCGCAAAGCATCGCAGGAACGTACAGGTTATTTGAAACAAAGCGACGATGACGCGGTTGCAGCATCCTATGGACAATCGAACGGAATATGGTATCAAAATCAAGATACGGTCGGCATGATGCTTTACGTCGATTTGTTTGCAGGAAATCTTAAAAAACTTGTTGAAAAGATTCCGTATCTTACGGGGCTTGGAATAAAATATGTGCATCTTATGCCGCTTTTTGACTGTCCGAAAGATGAAAATGACGGCGGCTATGCAATCAGCAGCTACCGTAAAGTGCGCTCCGATCTTGGCACAATAGAAGATTTGCGTTATGTCGCAGAGGAATTCCATAAAAACGAAATTCGGCTTGTTTTGGATTTCGTTTTTAATCACACCAGCGACGAGCATGAATGGGCAAAAAAAGCCCGTGCAGGTGAAGCAAAATACAAAGATTTTTATTACATCTACAAGGATAAATCGGAAGCAGAGGAGTGGAATCGTACCTTGCGCGAAATTTTTCCGACGGTAAGGCGAGGCTCATTTACTTATCTTGAAAAAGAAAAGGAATGGGTTTGGACAACGTTTAATTCTTTTCAGTGGGATTTAAATTATTCCAATCCTGAAGTATTCCTTGCAATGTGTGAAGAAATGCTTTTTATCGCAAATCTTGGAATCGATGTTCTAAGACTTGATGCGCTTGCTTTTGTTTGGAAAGAAAAAAATACCGCCTGCGAGAATTTGCCCAAAGCGCATACATTGATACAAGCCTTTCAATACGTCGCTCGTATTGCCTGTCCTGCATTGCAGTTTAAGAGCGAGGCGATTGTTCATCCGGATGAAGTTATACGTTATGTCGGCAAAAAAGAATGCTCGCTCAGTTACAATCCATTGCAGATGGCCCTCTTTTGGTCTACGGCAGCAACGCGCGATACAAGATTATTAACATATTCTTTGCAAAAACGTTGGAAAATTCCGCCTGCCTGCGCATGGGTAAATTATATACGCTGCCATGATGATATAGGCTGGACATTCAGCGACGAAGATGCCGCCGCTTTGGGAATCAACGGGCAATCACACAGAAAATTCTTAAACAGATTTTTTACCGGAAGATTTAAGGGAAGTTATGCAAAAGGCGAGCCTTTTCAACTTAATCCCGAAACAGGTGATTGCAGAATTTGCGGAACAGCGGCGAGCCTTGCCGGTCTTGAACAGGCGGAAGTTTTAGGCAATGAAATATTTAAAAATATGGCTGTTGCACGTATGAAAATGATGTATGCCGTCATGTTTGCGCTGCCGGGAATTCCTTTATTGTATGCAAACGATGAAAAAGCCGTTTTGAACGATTATTCGTATCATGAAGATTCAAATAAAAAATCCGATTCCCGATGGGTGCACAGAATCAAAACTTATTGGAATATCGATGAGCAAAGTGAAGCTCAAAAAGACTTTGAACAGTTTTTGCGAAGATTGATTGTGCTAAGAGGAGCGGAACCGCTTTTAGGCGGAAGCGATGTTTATTTTTACGATGTTCAAGATATACACATTTTCGCCTTCAGACGCGGAACTATACATATTGTCGCAAATTTTTCCGAAACTCCTTCAAACTTTTTAATCGGTGCATGGTCAGAAGAAAGCACGGATTTAATTTCCGGCAGACGATATAAAAATCATGAACCACAGAAACTCGGCGCGTATGAAGTTCGATGGCTTAAAGAGAGGATTAAATGATTTTTTCAACAAAAAACTTCGGATACGATTTTGCCGCGCACAATGAAACTTTGTTTACCGTAGGAAACGGAAATCTTGGATTCCGCGGCGATACGGAAGAAAAATCCGGCACTTTTCACAAGGGGACTTATATAAACGGATTTTACGACACCGAAGAAATTTTATACGGCGAAAATGCATACGGTTATGCTAAAAATCATGAAACGATTTTAAATCTGCCCGATCCTAAACGTATTGAATTGAATATTGACGGCAAAGAATTCGGCATAGGCGGCGGAACGATTACGGATTCCGTGTTGGAATTAGATACAAGGCGCGGGATTTTATGCCGCCGTACAAAATGGAATTCCGCAGGTGAAAGTGCCGTTGAACTTTTTTCGGAGCGGCTTGTATCGTTTCATCGACCCGAATGCGCAGTTATACGCTGCAAAGTAAAAAATCTTTCGGACAAAACGGAAAAAATTGTTTTAAAAAGTTTTATTGATACGGAAAGCGCAAATATTCTTGCGGAAGAAGATCCCCGCATCGGTGCAAAATTCCGGCATAAGCCGCTCTTAATAGACAGTGCAGAATCGCGCGGAGATACTCTGACATTCTGTGCGCATACGGCAAAGAGTGCACTTTTTATTGCCGGTGCCGTTATGCACACATTCGAATACGACGAAAACGCTTCCGCTATAAAAATCGAATCAGAAGAAAAAAATGTGCGGTGCAAAACCGGCAATATTCCGGAATATTCTGAAAGTTTCGAACTTCCTGCAAATTCATCTTTTACGCTTACAAAATATATTGCATATGTTCACGGAAGCACCTCCGATAATCTGCTTGAAAAAGCTGTAAAACTCTGCAAAGAATTCAAAGAATTGGGATTTAACGGCGCGGCTAAAGAACAAAAAGACTTTCTTGATGAATTTTGGGATAAAGCTGAAGTCAAAATCGAAGGGGATAAAGCCGCTGAAGAAGCGCTGGAATTCAATTTATTTCATCTGCTGCAATCGGCAGGTAGAAATGGAAAGACGAGCATCGCCGCAAAGGGTCTTACTTCTGAAGGTTATGAGGGACATTTTTTCTGGGATACGGAAAGCTACGTCTGTCCTGTGTTTACTTACACCGCACCTAAAATTGCAAAAAGTCTGCTTGAATACAGATTTTCGATTTTAGACACAGCAAAGGCGCGGGCAAAAATAATGAGTTTAGACGGCGCGCTTTTTCCGTGGCGGACAATAAGCGGCGAAGAAGCAAGCGCATATTATCCTGCCGGAACTGCACAATATCACATAAATGCAGATATAGTTTTTGCGCTTGAACGCTATAATAATGCTCACGGTGATTTTGATTCCGAAAAAGCAGGTGAAATGTGTCTGCAAAGCGCGCGTATGTATTCGTCTCTTGTAAATTTTTCCGAAGAAAAAAATAAATTCTGTGTAAACGACGTTACCGGCCCTGATGAATATACTGCAATCGTCAACAATAATGCATTTACCAATTTTATGATCCGCGAAACTCTTGAAATCGCTCTTCGGCGCGCGGCAAATTGTGCGTCAAATCAAGAGCGTTCTCAATGGAAAAATATTGCGGAAAATATTTATATTCCGTTTGACGGAGAACGCGGAATTTATCCGCAGGACGACAGCTTTATGAGCAAAGCTGACTGGGATTTTGCACATACGCCTAAAGAAAATTATCCGCTGCTTTTGCATTATCATCCGCTTGTAATTTACCGACACCGCGTACTTAAACAGCCGGATCTTGTTCTTGCGCAATTTTTACTTAGCGGACGTTTTTCCCGCGCGGAGAAAATACGCAATTTCGATTTTTATGAACCGTATACCACAGGCGATTCTTCGCTTTCACATTGCATAATGAGTATTATGGCTGCCGAATGCGGCAATATTCAAAAAGCGGAAGATTATTTCAACAAAACCGTGCGGATGGATATTGACGACGTAAACGGAAATTCCCGCGATGGAATTCATACTGCCTGCATGGCAGGAAGCTGGATGAGCACGGTTTACGGTTTTGCAGGCTTCCGCGATTACGGCGGAAAGTATTCATTTGCGCCGCAGCTGCCTGCAAAATGGAAGTGCCTTTCTTTTTCACTTTGCATAAACGGTGCGGTTTTGGATGTAAGACTTTCACATGACAAAGCGGTTTATTTTCTGCGTGAAGACAGCAAAAATGACTTTAATTTTACGCACCGTAATATTTCCGTTCATCTTAAACCCGGAGAAGAAAAATCATTCAGCTTAAAAAGGAAACTAGGGGCTGTTTTATTCGACCTTGACGGAGTTATAACAGATACTTCAGAGCTGCATTTTAAGGCATGGCAGGAATTTGCTCAGTCGGAAAATCTTCATTTCGACCGTAACATGAATAAAAAACTGCTTGGAATTTCACGGGAAGCCTCTCTTGAAGTTATTTTGAGCGAAAATAACGTCGTCTGGGAAAAAGAAAAGAAAGATGCTGCCTGCAAACTTAAAAATTTGCGTTATATGGAACTTTTGAAGGGACTTTCTCCAAATGATATATATCCGGGCATTCTTCCGCTGTTGAAAGACTTAAAAAAGCATAAAATTCCTGCTGTCCTAGCCTCTTCCAGTAAAAATGCACCGGAAGTCATAAATCGACTCGGACTTTCGGAATATTTTACTGCGCTTGCAGATGCAAATACAGTTCAAAAAGCAAAGCCCGAACCTGATATATTTTTATCCGCCGCTGACATGAGCGGTGCTTGGTATACCGATTGCATCGGTATCGAAGATGCACAGGCGGGAATTGCAGCAATAAAAAAGGCAGGTATGGTTGCAATCGGTGTAAGTGCGGATAAAAATTTACGTGATGCGGATATTCAGCTCGGCAGTACCGCAGAATTGAATTATGAATTGCTTGCAAAACTCATGGATGATAAATTAACCTGTTCGAAAATGTAGTTATCGAGCAGGTTAATTTATAATTTTAGAACAGGGGGATTTATGTCAAAAAAGAAGTTTGACGTTACGTCATTCGGCGAGATTTTAATAGATTTTACATATTGCGGCAAAAACGCGGAAGGTAAAAATATATTTGAAGAAAATCCGGGCGGTGCTCCGGCGAACTGCGCGGCGGCGACAGCTAAACTTGGCGGCAAGAGCGCATTTATCGGCATGACGGGCGATGATTCGTTCGGCAGGGATTTGCGCACGGTTTTGAATAAAATCGGCGTAGATACGTCTGCAATGCGCGCAACGCAAAAACAGCATACGACACTTGCATTTGTTACAATCGACGAAAACGGGGAGCGGAGTTTTTCGTTTTGCCGCAATCCGGGCGCAGATACGCAGATTTCTACCGCCGATTTGGATAAAAAATTGCTGGAGAATTCGCGCATTTTGCATATAGGTTCTCTTGCTTTGACGGATGAACCTTCGAAGACGTCGACTTTTGAAGCGATAAGAATTGTAAAAAATGCGGGTGGACTTATTTCTTACGATCCCAACTGGCGCAAAAATCTTTGGCGAGGCAGAACGGATTCGATGAGCCTTTTAAAAAGTCTTATGCCGTATGCGGATATTGTAAAGGTTAGCGAAGAAGAATTGTTTTTGCTTTTCGGAGACGGGATTTCATACGCCGACGGGGCAAAACTACTTATGCAATACGGTGTAAAACTGGTTTTTATTACACTTGGCTCTGCCGGAGTTTATTATGCGGTAAATTCAAAGAATGATTCCGGTAAAACTTTTTACGAAGGAACTGTTTCCGCTCCTGATGTGAAAGTTATAGACACAACCGGTGCCGGAGACAGTTTTACAGGCGGTATGCTGTACAGACTTACTCGGAGAGAAAATCCGCTTGAATTTACGGAAAAAGAAATCATATCGGATTTGAATTTTGCCGTTGCAGTTGCTTCAATTTGTGTAACAAGGCGGGGTGCAATTCCGGCTCTTCCGACAAACGAAGAAAC
>CAUUGI010000034.1:0-20336 GCA_963544675.1 uncultured Treponema sp. | reverse complement strand
GCTTTATCCGAGTGTTTTTATGCAAGTTTGCCGTAGGCAAACTTGGGTGGGCGGAAATTCCGTTGAATCTTCCAAAGGATGTTCTCTGCCGCCCAACCAAACTCCCCTAAAAACATTTTACACAAGTTTGCCTGCGGAAAACTTGAAGCAAGTAGAAGACCAAATTAAGTCCGCAAAACAAATTTATGCTGCTCGCCGCGGACAGAAGACTGGACTATATTTGCAAAAGCGATTTTCACTGTTCGCCGTGGGCGGAGACACCATTATGTCTTTCACTATAATTTGTCCGCCGGATAAATCACTTTGTGCCTTTTAAGCTAAAGTTTCGATTTTATTTTTGTACACGCGGCGCATAAAGAACAGGCAGGCGGCAACGGAAGCTGCTTCGGCAATGAGGTAAGACCACCAAATATCGTTAATATTGCCGGCAAGTGAAAGTAAGTATGTTACCGGCAAAAGAACTACAAGCTGACGCACGAAAGTTGCAATCATACTGTAGACAGCACTTCCGAATGCCTGGAATACGGAAGAAAGCGTTATTGCAACTGCGGCACCGGCAAAGCTGCAAGCAATAATTCTCATTGCAGGAACTCCAATCTGCAACATTGCGGGAGAGGCTTCAAATAAAGCTAAAAGCTGTGCGGGTAAAAGTTCAAATATCGCAGTTCCCAAAAGCATTATTCCTACGGCAAGGATAAGCGCACACCTAATCGTTTCTTTTATGCGGTCTTTGCGTTTTGCCCCGTAGTTGTATGCAATAATCGGAACAATGCCGTTATTCAAGCCGAATACGGGCATAAAAATAAAGCTGTTAAGCTTAAAGTATACGCCGTAGACCGCAATCGCCGTGCTTGAAAATGTCCCCAGTATTATGTTTATAAAATATGTGGTAAATGAAGTTATCGAGCTTAAAAGAATCGACGGAACGCCTACTTTATAAATTTCGCCTATTATGCGGATGTCCGGAATGATATTTTTGAGTTTGAATTGTATTTCACGGTTCTTTTTAAGATTGCAAAAAACCGAAACGCATAGCCCTAAAATCTGACCTAAAACCGTTGCTAAAGCGGCTCCGCGTATTCCCATTTTGGGGAACGGCCCTATTCCGAAAATCAAAAGCGGGTCGAATATGACATTGAACACCGCTCCGGACAGCTGTGAATACATTGTGTAAATCGTATGACCGGTTGACTGTAAAAGCCTGTCGAATGTTATGCCCAAAAATGTTGCGAACGACAAAAACAGTACAACATGAAGATATTCTTCACCGTAAGCGACTATTTCGCCGCTTACTCTTTGCGAAATAAGATACGGTTTGACAAGCGAAAGTCCGGCTATAAAAAAGACGGCAAAATTGCACAAAGCAAGAAAAACCGCATTCATCGCAGTTTTGTTTACATCCTCTTGATTTCCCTGTCCCAGCCGTCTTGAAAGCAGCGAATTTACCCCGACGCCCGTTCCGACTGCAAATGAAATCATCAGATTTTGAACAGGAAATGCCAGAGACACTGCCGTGAGTGCGTCTTCATTGATTTTTGCAACAAAAATACTGTCTACAATGTTGTATAACGCCATCACAAACATTGAAAACATCATCGGGAGCGACATATTTATTATGAGCTTCATAACAGGCATCGTTCCCATCTTGTTTTCCGCCGAGCCTGACGGCTTTAATTCCTCGTTCTCCATAACTTCTCCAGAGTAATTGCTTTTTTACATAAATAGAATTCGGTAAAGACGGCTTATGTGGAATTAAAAGTGATACAACGTGTGCCGCCCTCAATAGAAGTTTGATTTGTGTACAGAAGCCAACACCTCAACACTTTGAATCGAGATGTTGGTTTATAAAAGTCCGTGTTTAATCAAGCATTGCATCCAGCTCTGCAGAAATCTTATTTTTGTCCAGCTTTTGTCCGATAATGCACAGTTTTATCATGCGGTCGCCGACTTTTTCGTCCCATTCTGCGCGGACTTTAGGTTCCTGCTCAAGAATTTCGTCGCGCTCTCTTTTAGGAAGAGTCGCAAGCCATCTGCCGGATGCGCCTGCCTGAATCTGCCGCCCTGCAGTTTCAAAAACGTAGGCGGTTTCTTCTTCGTCGCTGAACCAAACAACTCCTTTTGAACGGATAATATTGCGCGGCCAAACGCCGGCGTAATCTTCCAGCTTTGCGCGATTAAAAGGACGGCGGCGGAAATACACAAAGGAGCCGATTCCGTATTCATCTTCGTCCGCGCCTTCGTGTTTATGCTCATGATGGTGATGATGCCCGTGCTCACAGTGTCCGTGTCCGCATTTTTCGCAGCCTGCGTGATCATGTTCTTCGCCGTGGTGATGCTCTTCATGTTCGTGATCATGACAGTGCTCATCTTCGTCTTCTTCTTCCGCGCGTTTTTCAAGTTCCGCAACCCACCCCGCGCTTTCAAAAACCGTTTCAAAATCAAAGCGTCCGGTAGAAAGCAGATCTTCAATCGGAACTTCGCAGCGTGTCGTTTCTATCACTTTTACGTGCGGCTGAAGTTTGTTGATTACAGCGCGAACTCTTTTCATTTGGTCTTCCGTTACCAAGTCTTTTTTATTGATTATGAGCGTGGAGCAAAATTCAATCTGCTGAACAATCAAAGATTCAATCGCTTCTTCCTGCATATCCTTTTTGATTAGTTCCGCACCGTCGGCAAATTCGTCTACAAGCCGTTTTGCGTCAACTACGCTTACAACATTGTCAAGAACACCGTTATTGATTGATTCGATGGACTGGGCAATCGGCATAGGTTCGCATACACCGCTTGCTTCAATCAAAATATAGTCGTATTTGCCGGTTGCAATCAGATTTTCGATCTGCTGAACCAAGTCTGTTTTGAGAGTGCAGCAGATACAGCCGTTTGTCAGCGGTACAAGACTGCTTTTGTCTGTTATGTGCGCACCTTTTTCGATAAGCGTTGCGTCTACGTTGATTTCGCCGATGTCATTTACGATAACTGCGACTTTGTATCCCTTTTGATTTGCCAAAATCATATTCAAAAGCGTGGTTTTGCCTGCGCCCAAATATCCGCAGAGCAAGGTAATCGGTACTCTTTTTTTTGCCATTTGTTTCCTCGTATTTATTCTTAAATAAAACTAAATCGCTTACAAACGCGGTTTATTGCGTAAATATAACGTAAAATAATATTAAATGGAAGTTTAACGGTTTATTTATAAAATATTTGACAGTGAATATATTCCGAGTAATAATTAAAAATAATAACAATTTGTTAGAAAATAAATATATAGGCTTATGCATTTAGGGAGGAAGAATGAGCGTCAATATCAGAATAAATAATGCTCTAAAAAAATATGGGGATTCCGTAATCATTCCGGATTTAAGCGTAAAAATAAAAGAGGGTGAATTTTTTACGCTTCTTGGACCTTCAGGCTGCGGAAAAACTACACTTCTTAGAATGATAGCTGGATTTAATTCAATAGAAGGCGGCGATTTTTATTTCAACGATAAGAGAATTAATGATTTGGATCCGGCAAAGCGCAATATCGGAATGGTTTTCCAAAATTACGCGATTTTTCCGCACTTATCCGTTAAGAAAAACGTTGAATTCGGATTAAAAAATAAACATTTCCCGAAAGACCAAATAGCTGAGCGCACTCAAAAATTCTTAAAACTTATGCAGATTGATCATCTGGCGGACAGATTTCCTGACAGACTTTCCGGCGGACAGCAGCAGCGCGTCGCATTGGCGCGGGCTTTGTGCATTGAGCCGGATGTTCTTTTGATGGACGAGCCGCTTTCCAATCTTGACGCAAAATTGCGTGTGGAAATGCGCACGGTTATCAAAAATATTCAGCATAACGTCGGAATTACAACTATTTACGTTACGCATGACCAGGAAGAAGCGATGGCGGTTTCGGACAGAATAGCGGTAATGAAAGGAGGCGTTATTCAGCATATCGGTACGCCGAAAAATATCTATCAGCGTCCGGCGAATTTATTTGTATCGACTTTTATAGGGCGTTCAAATGTTATTAAAGGAAATCTCAGTATGAAAAACGGAACGCCGCATTTAAGTTTGTACGGTTATGAAATTCCTATGCCGAATGTAAAAGAAGATTTTAGAAAAGAACAGGAAATTACCGTTTCCGTCCGCCCCGAAGAGCTTTTAATGGCGAAAGGTTCCGCACAAGGAATTGAAGCTGTCGTGGACGATTGCGTCTTTCTTGGGCTTAATACGCATTATTTTATGCATCTTAATGACGGTACTCAGGTTGAATCCATTCAAGAATCTACAATAGACAGCATTATTCCGGCAGGTACAAAAATCTTCCTTGAAATAAATGCGGAAAAAGTCAATTTGTTTACGGCGGACGGAGAAACGAATATTCTCAACGGCGTATGCAACGATTGCGTTTTGTAATTTCAGTGCGAATGAAAGGATGGATTTGAAGATGAACATCAAAAAGACCGAACTTTGGACGGTATTTACCGTACTGTTTTTGGGATTATTTATATTGTTTCTAATTTACCCGATGCTGGGGATTTTGCAGCAGGCGGTAATTTCCAAAGACGGAAGTTTTACTCTTAAAGAGTTTGTGAGATTTTTTTCGCAGACATATTACAGCCGTACTATTATAAACAGTTTTGAAGTCAGCATTGCGATTACTGCGGCAAGCCTTGTGATAGGAATTCCTTTTTCGTATTTTTATTCTTTTTACCGTTTGCGCGGTTCAAAATTCCTGTTTATTGCAAGTATTTTATGTGCCATGTCTGCGCCGTTTATCGGCGCGTACGCGTGGATTTTGCTTTTAGGCCGCTCCGGAATCATTACAAAATTCTTTCGCGATGTGTTTGGAATAAAAATCGGGAATATCTACGGATTTAAGGGCATACTTTTGGTGCAGGCTCTAAAATTGTTTCCGCTTGTTTTTGTCTACATGAACGGCGCGTTCAAAAATATCGACAAAACCTTAATGGAAGCATCCGCAAATATGGGCTGCACCGGCATAAAACGCTTTTTCCAAGTTGTAATGAATCTTTCCATGCCTACGATTCTTGCAGCCGCACTGCTTGTATTTATGCGCGCATTTGCAGATTTCGGAACTCCGCTTTTAATTGGAGAAGGATACAGAACTTTCCCCGTTGAAATATACAATCAATATCTTGGAGAAAACGGTACCGACCACAATTTTGCTGCGGCAATAAGCATAATTGCAATTCTTGTTACGGCAGCGGTATTTTTTCTGCAACAATGGGGAACGGGAAAATACAAGTTTTCCATAAGTGCACTGCACCCGATAGAAAAAAAGAAAGCTTCCGGTATACGCGGAGCACTTATGTATGTGTATTGTTATGCTTTAATCGGAATAGCACTTCTTCCGCAGCTTTATATTATCTATCTTTCCTTTAGAAATTGCGATCAAGCGGTGTTTAAACCGGGCTATTCATTTGCAAACTACGAGCTTGCCGTAAAAAAACTGCTTTGGCGTTCGATTAAAAATACGACCATTCTGGGCGTAGGTGCTCTTGTCATCATAATTGTTTTGGCTGTATTGATTGCTTATCTTGTTGTGCGTCGTTCCAATTTCTTTAACCATACGATTGACACTATGTCTATGCTTCCATACATAATGCCGGGCTCGGTAATCGGTATTGCGCTGGTAATTGCGTTCGGCTCAAAACCTCTTGCTTTAACCGGAACCATCTGGATTTTGCTTATTTCATTTGTGATAAGGCGTATGCCGTATACGATACGCTCCGCTACGGCAACGCTCCAGCAAATTCCGATGAGTATAGAAGAAGCAGCGATAAGCCTTGGCGCATCTAAGTTAAAGACATTCAGTCTGATAACCGTCCCGATGATGTCGAGCGGAATCGTATCCGGCGCAATTTTAAGCTGGGTTTCCATTGTTACGGAACTTTCAAGTTCCATTATTTTGTACAACAACAGGAATATCACGCTTACCATGTCGGCTTACGTTGCGATTTCACGCGGAAACTACGGACTTGCAGCGGCGTTTTCCGCAATCCTCACTTTTGTTACCGTTATTTCTCTGATGATTTATCTGGCGGTCAGCAAATCTGAAGATATCAAACTTTAGGGATTTCTTGGAAATACCAATTTACATAAATAGCTTATTTTGGAGGAATTGCTATGAAAAAAATTATTTTGGCAGCCGTGTGCGCAGGACTTGCTCTACTTGCCTCGTGCAGCAAAAAATCCGGTGCCGAAAATGCAAAACTTGGAGAAGGTCAAATTGAAAATAAACTTGTCCTTTATTCAAGTATGACGGAAAACGACTTGAACAATCTTATCGAATTGTTTAATGCAAAATATCCGGATTGCGAAGTTGAAGTCGTAAACGGTTCGGCAGGAGAACTTCTTGCAAGAATTACGGCGGAAAAAGGAAACCCGCAGGGCGACATGATGTGGGGCGGCTTAGGCAACAGCGACGGTGATACTCACAAAGATATTTTTGAACACTGGCTTTCCGAATATGAAGATGAAGTCATTCCGGATTTTAAATCCACCAACGGTTTTTATAACCTTGATCACCTTTCAACCTGCGTTTTCTGCGTAAATACACAACTTGAAAAAGAGCTGGGACTCAATATAAAAGGTTATGCAGACCTTCTTGATCCTAAACTGAAAGGAAAAATCGTATTTTCAAATCCTAACTCATCTTCCGCCGCATGGAACAACGTATGCAATATTATGTCCGTATTCGGAAAAGACAGCCCTGAAGCATGGGATTATATGACTAAATTGATGAAAAACGGCTTGATTGTTTCCGTATCTTCTTCCGTATGCTTTAAATCCGTAGAAACCGGAGAATATGTTGCCGGAATCACATACGAAGACGGAGCCGCAACCCTGCTCAAATCCGGTGCAAAAAATATCCGCATGGTTTACCCTGAAGAAGGAACTTCCGCCGCTGCATTGGGGTGTGCCGTAGTTGCGGGCGCGCCTCATCCGAAGGCTGCAAAAGCGATGGTAACTTTCCTCATGAGCAAAGAAGGACAGGATGAATTGGGAAAAGCACTCGGAACGCTCCGCATGACGAATTCTCGGGCGAATTTTGAAAGTCCGTATCTTCCGAAGACTTCAGAAGTTAAATGGGTTTCCCGCGACGTAAACTGGATGATTGAAAACAAAGCACAGGTTTTGGATCATTGGAATAAAATTTATGCGGAAATCAATAAATAGTTGAACGTCAAGTTTTGAAAACTCGACATTCGACCATATAGTCGGATACATTTCCTGCCGGTGTAGAATTCTATCCGGCAGGAAATTTTGCTCTTGAGTTTTTATACCCGTTATCGGAAAATTTCGAGTTTTAAAGCAACCTGCTATAAAACTTAACTTCCCGAACAGATTAAATATATCTTTAATCGACTCCAAATCAGTATGCTTTATAAAGCAAAATCTTTCGATTTGAAGATACATTTTCATTAGCCTGTTCATTCCAATGCAAAATATATATACTGTGCCAAAATTGAGGAGCTTATGCGAAAGAATAATATTTTAATAGGAATTCTTCTTGCCGTTATCGGTCTGCTTATGGTGATAATTCCGAATCAGTGTATAAAAGCGGTCGTCGTTGTACTTGGTGTAGGGGCGATTGCAAACGGTGTTTATAATCTTCTATATATTAGAAAACTTGTTCCGGATATTTCTTTTCAGCGTGTAATAATAAGCCGCGCAATGATGAGTATTGTAATCGGTCTGCCGGCATTTTTCCTGCCGCTTATATTTGCAAAAGTCATGTTGACGATTATGATCTACGTTCTTGCAGTTTATTTGCTTTTAAGTGCAGGAATGGAACTTTATGCCGCAGGGAAACTCCGCGATACGGGAATTGACCGCAGACAGTTTTTACTTGACGCATTGATTTCAATTGCGGCAGCGGTCGCGATGTTTATAATTTCTGCAAAGATAGGGATCGCATTTGTGCGGCTTGCCGGTCTTGTGCTTATTTTGGTCGGAGCGGCGTATATTTTTTATGCGTGGCGAAATCGTCCTGCCGAGCAGGTTAAAGCGGAAGTTGTAGACGATATTTAATTTTAATTCAAAATAAAAGCAAAACGGAAGCAAAATGATTTTTATTGACAAAACCGAAGTTTACGGATGGGAAGCCGCCATACGCGGTATGCGTAATTCTTACAACAGCTGGGATAAATCGGACAGTTCTTATTCTTCATCAGGCAAATATGAGCTTGGAAATGCGGATATTGAACTTATGGATAGATTATCACGCAGCGGTCCTTCACACGCAAAATTCCTGCGCTATATCAATGTAACAATGGATGTTACGGCTCCAAGATACTGGTGGGCTGAAATGGACACATACAAAGTGGGAACCGTGCGCAACAGCTGCTCCACAATGCATAAAGTCGCCGCCAAAGAATTTATACGCGGAGATTTCAGTATCGAACATTTAAACGATGAATCTCTTAAAAGTTTTGATATGCTTATTGCAACATTGAATTCTGCACGTGAGCGGTATTTAAAGAGTAAAAGCAAAGACGATTGGTGGCAGATGATTCAGCTTTTACCTGCCGGATTGAATCAAAAAGCGACGCTGCAGATGAATTATCAAGTTTTGCAAGGCATATATTTTACGCGAAAAAATCACAAATTAGACGAGTGGCATACATTCTGCAGATGGATTGAAGAACTGCCTTATTCCAATCTAATCATAGGAAAACTGCCTGAATAAGGCGGAATCGACAATCTCGCCGCATGGCTCTGTGTGATAAAATCTCCTGCCCGGTATAATAATGGAATACGTGTTAATGGGCTTTGCTGTAATCGTGATTATTGCAGCACTTATGTATTTTAGAAGACTGCTTCTGCAAAGCAAAGTTTCATCACCTAAATCAAAAAATGCTTCCGTTTTTGTAAATTGTCCCGTATGCGGAACGCCTCTTTTACCGGGAGAAAACTTATATTCAAAAGTATTCCGTCCAATGAATGTTTGCGATCAATTATGTGTAATTTACGGCTGTCCGCATTGTTATCCGGTCTGCTCTTCCGGCATATATAGACATTGCCCCGTGTGCCGAAAAACTGTTCCCACCGACGGATATCTGATTTCAAGACTTTTCAATAAAACTAAAAGCGGAAAAAAACATATCATAATCAACGGCTGTAAAAACTGCAGCCGCACTAAAATATAGATATTCTTAAAATTTGCACATTTTGCACATAAAAATACTTTCAAGTGCTGCTCATTTTTTGAGTCTTAGGTATTTCACCTAAAAATAACGGGTAAAAAAGTATTTTTTTCGTAAAGTTTTTTTCTCATACTCCGAAGATTAAGTATAGGGTGGCAGAAAACCCGTAAAATAAGCAGGATGCTTATGAAATCGCAATTATTATACCTAAGGAGTAGGCTATGGTTATTAATCACAATATGAGCGCAATGTTCGCTCAGCGTTCTCAGGGAGTACAGGATTTGAAAGTCCAGAAAAGTATGGAGAAACTTTCTTCCGGTCTTAGAATCAACCGCGCAGGCGATGACGCTTCCGGTCTTGCTGTATCAGAAAAGATGCGCGCACAGATCCGAGGTTTGAATCAGGCTTCCACAAATGCCCAGAACGGCATTTCTTTTATCCAGACAACAGAAGGATATTTGCAGGAAACTGAGGATATTATCCACCGCATCCGTGAGCTTGCAATTCAGTCTTCAAACGGCATTTACACTGATGAAGACCGCACGATGATTCAGGTTGAAGTTTCTTCACTTATCGCGGAAGTTGACCGTATTGCAAGTGCAGCTCAGTTCAACGGCATGAATATGCTTACAGGACGCTTTGCACGCCCGACAGGTGAAAATGTTGTTACCGGTTCAATGTGGTTCCACATCGGTGCCAATATGGATCAACGCACTCAGGTTTACATCGGAACTATGTCTGCAATGGCACTTGGAATTCGCAATCCTGGAGACGAGACCAATCTTACCCTCGAAACTCCTGAAAATGCAAACCGCGCAATCGGAACTCTTGATGAAGCACTTAAAAAAATCAACAAGCAGCGTGCTGATCTTGGCGCATATCAAAACCGCCTTGAGAAGACAATTGTCGGTCTTGATATCGGTGCTGAAAATCTTCAGGCTTCAGAATCCAGAATCCGCGATACGAATATGGCTGAAGAAATGGTCGAATTCACAAAAGATCAGGTTCTTTCGCAGGCAGGAACGGCAATGTTGGCTCAGGCTAACCAGTCAAGCCAGAATGTTCTTAGCCTCTTGAGATAGAGCAACATTTAGGGAATAATTTTTATACCTCCTGCTAAAGTTATTCCTAATCAGTAAAAGAGCTGTATCAAAGCACTAAGCTTTTTGATACAGCCCTTTTTTTTATAAAATGTTATGGCACTGATAGATGATTCAAACAAAATCCCGACAATTCGTTTTCTGTTATTCGATAATAACCGTTTTAATGTTGCTGTAATCGCTGTTTACGGTAAAATGTTTTTTTATTCCTTTTGTAAGATAAATAGTGCCGCCGTTTTCATCTGTAATTAAAATCATATCGAAATTCTTACGGCTTCTCCAATATTCTACTGATTTTTTTACACCCATAACATAAAATGCCGTGGCAAGTGCATCGCATATCCCGCCGTCATCACCAATCACGGTGCTTGAGAGCATTTCATTTTCAACAGGTGCGCCTGTAGTCGGATCAAAAATATGTTTGTATTTGTGTCCGTCTTCGCCTTCAAAATAGCGTATATATCCCCCTGAAGTTATTACTGCATGGTTTTTTACTTTTAATGCGCCAATGCTGTCTTTTGTAAAAGGACTTCTGATACCGATATTCCAATAACTTCCGTCCGGTTTGGAACCGATAACTTGAACGTTTCCGCCAAGATTCATCAACGCAGATTTTACCCCGTAAGAGCGCAAAATTTTGTCTGCGGCTTGTCCCGCATATCCCTTTCCGATTCCGCCAAGATCAATCATCGCGCCGGTCGGAATGGAAATCTTATCTCCGTCGATTTTGATTTTTTTATAATCCGTAAGCGGCAGCAGAGAATCTATCTCTTGTTGAGGCGGTACGCGGAACTTACGTTTTGTAAATCCCCATGCACCAAGTACCGGATAAAGTGCCGGATTGAATTTTCCATCAGTTTCTTCTGCAATTTTCAGCGCAAGAGAAATAACGCTGATTGTTTTATCGTTTACACTTATAGTCTGTCCTGCGGCGTTATTTATTTTGTAGACATCGCTGTCTTCTCTTGTAACGCTTAAAAAGGATTCAAGATTTATAATTTCATCTTTTGCCGCTTGTACAGCCTGCTCGGAATTCTTTCCGTAAGCGGTTACTGTCATTTGCGTGTTCATCGAAGAAAATTCAATCTGCGATTTTGATTTTTCAAGACTTGCGCCGCATGATGTCAATACGGCACCAAATACAAAGAATCGAAATAAAATAAAAATGCTATTTTTCATCATTTGACCTATTATTTTGCAGCTGCCTTTTCCGGCTCTGCTTGTTCTGATTTTTCTCCGCTCTGCGAATTTTTACTTTCCGCTTCGGTTAATTCTTCAATCTTCTTTTCAAACGTTTGAATATTATTGTTGTCCTTGAATTTTTCTTTTAATTCATTTAAACGCTCGGCAGCCGCATCCGTCTTTTTTTGCGCAAGCAATACATTGATATAATTTACGATAATGTCGGGATTGTCGGGATTTTCTTTCCAAAGATAATCGTAAACAGCTTCCGCCTCAGATAACTTTCCGTCCATCGCCGTTATATAAGCAAGTGAAAGACGTATATTCAAATTATCAGGATCGCGTTTTAGAAGCGCAAGATAAATTTTCCGAGCATCAGACCATTTTTTTGACATCGCATACGTTCTGCCCAGTTTATAATATGCGGTCCGGTAAAGTTTTTTATTTTTCATCGCCCGTTTGTAATATTCTTCCGCTTTATCGTATTTTGTAAGAGAAAAATATTCATCTCCGATAGAAAGATATTCCGCCGAAAGATTATTTTTTACGGTATCGGATTCACCGGGAACCGGAAAATGAGCAGAGGTTCTGCACGCGCAAAAAATAAAAACGGCAAATAAAACGGGCACCGAACGCTTCATATTTTAACCCAGAACGGTTTTTTCTATTTCAAAAAGCTGCGATCTGTATAAGCCTGAAATATTGCTACCGTAATCGGCGATAAGCTGCATGATATTGCGCGGCTTTAAATGATTGTCGCTTCCGTTTAAGCGGTCGCCTGCATCCCCCAATCCCGGAAGAATATAAGCGGAAGCGTTCATAATCGGATCAAGCCACAACGTATAGCAGGTACAATTTGAAAGAGCTCTCGTTACACGTATACTGCCTTTTAAAGCCGAAATAACGTTGAAGAATTTTATTGATTTGGGGCGAATGCCTTGCCCCTGCAAATATTTTACAACTGTTACAAGAGAACCGCCCGTCGCATTCATCGGGTCTGCAAAAATCAAATCTTTTCCGTCAAGCTGCTCAAGGTCAAAGAACGAATTTTTGAGATTCAAAATATATTCCATGTCGTTTTCTTTCTTTTTATCGTTGCGGCTGATTTTAAACAGTGCGAACGGCGTAATATATCCGTGCGAAGAATATTCTTCAATTTCTTTAGACATAATCATACTGGGAAGCAATGCTCCGCGCAGCATTACGCACATAACGGAATTTTCAATTTTATGGTCAATATCCGGAATTTTGTGAACGGCATAATTTTGAACGGGATCCGTAACCGGAGTTTTTACAACAATATGATTTTTTTTATCGGAATGTTCGTCGGTAAACGCCATTCGGAAAAGCATTTCGTAAGCACGTTGACTGTAATAAATAAATTCTTCGTGGGGCGTATTTATATCGCGGAGTTTTGCAATAACGCGGCTGGCTTCCGCATGAGCACCTTCTTCCGTAACAAAACTGAACACTCTGATTTGCGGGTGCGATGCACAGATTTCCTGCATTGCGTGCCCCATTTTGTCAAAGTTTTCTATTATTCTCTGCTTGTCTACAGGCTCAAACGATTTAAGAGTTTCTTTATACATCGTATCAAGACGTGCCAAATCAAGCTGATCCTGCCTTGAAAGGTAACCGTCCAAATCTTCCGCCTTTAAAATTATTTTTTCATTCTCCATATTTTAACCTCAATTTATAAAACTAAAATCTTGTATAAAGCATTTTTTTCAATCTTAATATGCGTAACAGTCAAATGCGTAGGCGTTTCCAAAATGACATTTGAATCGGTAAGACCGAATGCAAGCGACAGCGCACCTTTGGCGGCAGGAACAAATTTTCTGTCGGCAAACTCAAATTCCAAATCCATAAGATAGTGCGAATCGTTTTGCGGAGATTTTACCATTTTTCCGCGTACGTAAAGCAGTTTGAAATTCAAATTTGCGCCTGTCAGTACGGTCAGAAACGATTGCGGCGCAACTGCGGAAAAACGTATTTCGTTCTCACCGCAAGAAAGCCAGTCATATATCGAAGAGTCGAGCAGATGAGAATTTTTTTCGCCGGCGGTAATATTTTTTGCAGACGAATCGTCATCTCCCGAAAGAATCGTATCGTATCGGGCAAGCATTTGTTCAACGCTGCGCCCTATGCAGGCAATCTTTTTTGACGGGAAAGACACGTCGAGCAAGCCGTTATTGTATACGGTGTAGAGATTTGCAGGCATTTTTTCCGAAAAAGACAATTTTCGCAGCTTCCAGCCGTTTTTTACGGAAAAAATGCGCGGCAAAAATATCTCCGGCACATCGCAGGAAGCGGAAATTTGTATTTCCGACTTGGAGAATTTTCTGGTCAATCCTGCATAAACCGTATTCACTCTGTCTGCAATTTGTTCGGCTTCATTTTCAGAAATTTCTTTTACGCTGCTTAAAACCATTCTGGAAACCAAATCGCGGTCAACAGCGGCAGGAATTTTAATATAAAACGCGCTATTCCCGTCAAGCAGCTTCAGTGCATCAACTTCTTTTTGAACAGCCGCAATCGGGAGCGTTTTACAGCCTAAAAACAAAGCCGCAATAAGAATCACCGGCAGAAACAAACAAAAACTATACTTTTTCAACAGAAATGCTCCAGTTTTTATCGTCGGCTTCAACCGTAACGCCGTCTTTCAAGTCTTCTTTCCACTCTGACGCGGAAGCAAGCGTTTCATTTGATATAAAATCTTTAAACTCTTCAAATGCGTCTTTTAAATCCGGCTCGCCGGAAACATACAATTTGATTCTATCTGTAACTTCAAATCCGCTGGATTTCCGCAAGTTTTGAATTCCCCGCACCAAATCCCGTGCATATCCTTCTTTTTTAAGAGAATCCGTGATTTTCGTATCAAGACCGACTGTTAAAGTCCCGTCGTTGACAACCTTCAAATCTTCTTTTTCGGTACGCTCTACGATAACATTTTCGGAATCAAGCTGAACACTTTCACCGCCTACATCGATTGCAATTTTTCTTCCGTCAATAATTTCTGCAATCTGCTTTTCCGCAAGTTTTGCAATACCGGCGGCAGCAAGTTTCATTTTTGCTCCAAGCTGTTTTCCAAGAACACGGAAATTCGCCTTTGCGCTGTATTCAACAAGTTCCGCTTCTTTTTCATGGAAAATAACTTTTTTTACGTTCAATTCTTCGCGGATTGTATCAATCATGCTTTCAAGGACGGACTTTTCCGCCGGATCGCGCGTTACAAGAGCAATACTTGCAAGCGGTTGTCGGTTTTTAAGATTGAATTGATTGCGGAGGCTCCGTCCCATAGAAACGGCTTTTTGTACCGCCGCCATTTTGAATTCAAGTTTTTCGTCGCGGAAGCGTTCGTTGTAAACCGGATAATCCATGAGGTGAACGGATTCTTTATCTTCATCGGTACGCAGATTTTGCCAAATCGCCTCTGTAAGGAACGGAATTAAAGGAGCCGCCACAAGCATAAGCGTTTTAAGCGCGGAATACAGCGCGCCGTAGGCTTCGAGCTTATCGTTATCGTTGCCGCTCTTCCAAAAACGGCGGCGATTACGGCGGATATACCAATTGTTTATCTGGTCGATAAACGCAAGCATCGGGTCAATCGCGGCACTCAAATCGTAATTATCAAGAGCTTCGGTAACATTTTTTACCATATTTTGTGCAACCGATAAAATCCAGCGGTCAAGCGGATTATCAGGAAGTTTTTCATCGAATTCGTGTCCCGTACAAACAACCCCGTCGATATTTGCATATTGCACAAAGAAGCTGTAGCTGTTCCACAAAGGTAAAATTATGCTTTTTATAACTTCACGAACTCCGTCATCGCTGTAACGGATTTCATCTGCGCGGACAACAGCAGAATGCATAAGAAAAAGCCTTATCGCATCTGCGCTGAATTTATTTATTGCTTCAACAGGGTCGGTATAATTGCGAAGACTTTTTGACATTTTGCGTCCGTCTTCGGCAAGAACGATTCCGTTTACGATACAGTTTTTGAAAGCCGGCGCATCGAACAGAGCAGAGGCAAGAACTGTAAGTGTGTAAAACCAGCCGCGCGTCTGGTCAAGTCCTTCGGAAATAAAATCGGCAGGAAAGTGATTTTCAAAGTATCTTTTATTTTCAAAAGGATAATGCTGCTGCGCGTAGGGCATGGATCCGGATTCAAACCAGCAGTCGAATACTTCAGGTATTCTGTGCATTACGCCGCCGCATTTTTCGCACTTAAAAGTAATTTCATCTACAAAATGCTTGTGTAAATCCTCCGTATCTACGCCGGAATATTTTTTTAATTCTTCGCGGGAACCTACACATACGGCATTTTTACAGTCATCGCATTTCCAAATAGGAATAGGAGTTCCCCAATAGCGGTTGCGGCTTATAGCCCAATCACGCGCTCCGGAAAGCCATTTTCCGAATCTTCCGTCTTTTATATGCGCTGGCTGCCATTTTATGCGGCTGTTCGCGCGTAAAAGATTTTCGTGCTCGGATGCGACTTTTACAAACCATGAACCTATTCCACGATAGATAAGCGGAGAGCCGCACCGCCAGCAATGCGGATATTGGTGGACTACAACATCGCGTTTTACAAGTTTTCCTTCTCTTTTAAGGCGTTCCATTATGTCTTTATCGCAATCTTTTACAAAGCGGCCTTCGTAATCGGAAACTTCTTTTGTAAAACGGCATTCAGCATCAATCGGCTCTATATAAGCAATTCCCGTATCCTTAAATACGTTCCAGTCGTCTTCACCGAATGCCGGAGCCGTATGAACAATTCCCGTTCCGTCTTCAGTAGAAACAAAATCCGCATTAAATACACGGAAAGCTCCGTCGGAACCGTCGTCTTTTACGGCAAGCGAAGCAAAATACGGGAAAAGCGGGTCGTATTTTATTCCATTAAAATCCGAGCCTTTTCGCTTGTATATGATTTCATAATCGTCTTGGTTTTTGTAATATGCAGAAAGTCTACTCTCTGCAAGAATATAAAAATCACCGCTTGGTTTATCAATAATCTTTACATAATCAATCTCCGGTCCCATCGTAAGACCCAAGTTTGAAGGAAGTGTCCACGGCGTTGTAGTCCATGCAAGGAAAAAGGTCTTGCCGTTCGTCATATCTTTATCTGCAAACGTTTTCGGCTCGCTTGTAATTTTAAATCTGACTGTAATTGCCGGATCTTGCTTTTCTTTATATCCTTGAGCAAGTTCATGTGTAGAAAGAACCGTTGAGCAGCGCGGACAATAAGGCAGAATATACTTGCCTTCGTAAATTCTTCCTTTATCCCATAAAGATTTTGCAACCCACCAGATAGATTCCATAAAATCTGCGTTCATGGTTTTATAATCGTTATCAAAATCTACCCAGCGTCCCATCCTTGTAATAGTCTTACGCCATTCGCCGGTATATTTTAGTACGGAAGCGCGGCATTTATCATTGAACTGCGCAACACCGTAAGATTCGATTTCATGTTTGGAGTTTATTCCAAGTTCTTTTTCAATAAGATTTTCTACGGGAAGACCATGACAATCCCAGCCGAATCGGCGTTCAACTTTTTTTCCTTTCATAGTCTGATAGCGCGGAATAATATCTTTTATCGTGGAAGGAATAAAATGTCCGAAATGCGGAAGTCCTGTAGCGAACGGCGGACCGTCATAAAATACGAATTCTTGCGCGTTTTCTCTTTGCGCTATAGATTTTTTAAAAGTATTGTTCTTTTCCCAAAATGCCAAAACCTCTTCTTCCTGTTTAGGAAAATCGGTTTTCGGATCAACGCTCTTGTACATAAAAGCCTCATAATTTTTAAAGTCGCGGCATTAAACCTGTTCGGAAACTTCAGTTTCGGAATTGGGCTATTATAACACAGCCGCAATGTCAGTTCAATTCAAGCTGTAATTCCGAATCCTTAATTTTGACGGATGCTGTTATGCGCAATACCTCTGAACTCTTCGATTGTTTTATAACCTTTTCTTTTCATAAAAGAACGTAAGCCGTCAATACATTCAATCATCGTAAACGGATTTGCAAAAGTATTGGTTCCGACTTCAACAGCGGAGGCACCTGCCATAATAAATTCTACAGCATCATTCCAGTTTTCAATTCCGCCGATTGCAAAAATCGGAACACGCTCAGAGGCAGGAAGTTTATTTATTTCTTCCGAAAGCTCATAAACAAGCCGCATTGCAATAGGACGCACCGCAGGGCCTCCGAAGCCGGCTTTTACTCTGTCAAAAACAGGTCTGCCGGTTTCAATATCTATTGCAACACCTTGAAACGAATTGCACAAACTTATTCCGTCTGCGCCGGATTTTATGCAGCCCAAAGCAACTTTAATAAGTTCCGGCGACTGCGGAGTAAGTTTTACGATAAGAGGCTTTTTTGTAACCGCTCTGACTGCGGAAACGGCACTTTCCGCCGAAGCGCAGAACATTCCCAATGCGGCTCCTCCGGAAGCAACATTCGGACATGAAATATTTAATTCAATTATAGGAACTTCCGTTTTATCGAGCAGTTTTGCGCCTTCAATATAACTTTCCATAGTTGAGCCGGAAAGATTTGCAATTATCACCGGGTTTAATTTAAGCATTTCCGGAAGTTCGTATTCGATAAAATGCGGTATTCCCGGATTCTGCAAGCCTATTGAATTCATTAGACCGCTCGGCGTTTCCCATAAGCGGATTCCGGGATTTCCCTCACGGGCTTCAAGCGTAAGTCCTTTCGACACAATTCCGCCAAGTTTGTTTACATCGAAAACCGGCATATACTCCGTACCGAATCCGAATGTACCGGACGAACCTATTATGGGATTTTGAAATTTCACCCCACAGAACGTAAAAGAAAGGTCAGGTTCTTCAGAAAGAGGTTTTCCGGAGGGAGATCGTTCGGGCTGCTTAAAAATTATTTTCCGGCTGTCGAATACGGGACCATCCTTGCAGCAGCGTTTGTTTCCTTCCGTCGTAGGAATTGTGCAGCCAAGACAAACACCCATTCCGCAAGCCATGTGCGCTTCCATGCTGAGCCGGCATTCAATTCCCGCTTCTTCTGCAATTTGTTTTATGTATGAAAGCATCGGAGCAGGCCCGCAGGCATATATCGAAGAATATCCGGCAGATTTTAGTGCTGCTACATTTAAGGCGGCAGGTAACAGCCCTTTTATGCCGACGCTGCCGTCATCCGTAGTTATAACAAGTTTTGCAGGTTTTATATTTTCAAGTCCATAGCAGCCGCTTTTAAAACTTGCATAAAAATCGTAAGAGCCGGCGGTAAGACTTTCTGCAAAACCTGCGACAGGGGCAACTCCTATGCCGCCGCCGATTATACAAACTTTTGCTCCGTCTTTAGGCTTTGGAAAAGTGTTTCCAAGCGGCCCCAAAATCTGCACTTCATCATCTTGACTGAGTGAGCATAATTCCGAAGTTCCTTTGCCTTTCTTTAATATCAAAAACTGAATTTCCGCTCCGTCAAGTTTTTCTTCTGTATGAAATACGCTTATCGGTCTTCCTAAAAGCAGTTTTGATTTCATTGAACGAAGCATATAAAATTGACCCGGCAAAGGAACTTGAGATTTATCCTGCTTTATAAAAAGTTTTAATAAAAAGACGGACTTTTCAGGTTTTGCACCCAAGACGGCGGCACAGCCGCACACTCTTCCCGCTGTGTATACAGGGTAAGGAATCCCTCTACAGTCCTTTATGTCATCCATAATCAGCTCCGTTAATTTTGTTGAATAATATTTTGCGCGTTAGACAAATCTTCTTTTGCAATAAGAGCCGCTTTTGCCGCCGAATCCGCAATATCGCTCATACAAAGACAGCCTGCTTCACGTTTTTCACGAAGGTCATTGTCTTTTTGCCATGCGCATAATATTCCGCGAGAAGAATTTACAACTCCTCTCGCTTTTGCAAGCAGCGTTCCTGCAATGCGAGCACTTCCACCTTGCGCTCCGTATCCCGGAATTAAAAAGAAAATATTAGGGCAGGCTTCGCGCAAGAGTTTTGCATCGCTTTCTTCCGTGCAGCCTACAACCGCACCGACCGGCGAACATTCCGCATTCGGATAGATTTGTGAAAAACGTTCCGCAATCGAATTAAGAGCATTTGCAGTCTTATCTAAAACTCTGCCGCCGGATTTTAATTCCTGCTGCTCTATGTCTTTCATGCCGGGATTTGATGTGCGTAAAAGCACAAAAATTCCTTTTCCGCCTTTTTGAGGCATTGAATATTCATAAAACGGCTGCAATGTATCGAATCCCATGTAAGGATTGACGGTTATTACGTCCGTCTCAAAATCCCCCGAAAAATGCGCCTTTGCGTATGCCGCTGCCGTATCTGCAATATCACCGCGCTTGATGTCGGAAATCGCGATAAGCCCCGCTTCTTTTACCGATTTTAGCGTTTGGCTGTAGATTTTAAGCCCTTCAAGCCCCATAGCTTCGTAATAGGCAATTTGAATCTTACAGCAGCAAGCAGATTTAGACGAAGCAATTCTGCGGATAATTTCCAGATTGTAAGTCAACACAGCTTCCGTCTGAGAACCGATAGTTTTAATGATATATTCGGGAATGTAAGACGGAGAAGTGTCCAGACCGACGCACAACGCACCGTCTTTATCCGCCTGCTCCCGTAAATTTTGCATGATGTGAGTTTCTGTCATAACGGCAGTATAGTAGCTTTAATTAGCCTGAATGTCGAGTTTTGTAAGAATTAGCTGTGCTTTAGGTACTGTTCCGTCCGCGGCGAACAGTGAAAATTGGTTTTGCAGATATAATTTAGTCTTCTGTTCTCTTGCAGTTTTACTTTCAGATAAACTGCGGTAAATGTTTTAGAACGTAATATTTCAAGATAACCTGTTCCAATTATAAAATCGACCTTGCTCGTCATCATACACTGCAGAGTAT
>CAUUGI010000033.1:0-20724 GCA_963544675.1 uncultured Treponema sp. | reverse complement strand
CTTCAAGTTTTATCGGTCGTCCGCCGGCTTGCAGTTTTGCCTTTGGCAAAACTGCAATAAATACCCCACTCTGATACAAACAGCGTGAACACAACAAAGAGCGAGTTTTGCGTCAGCAAAATCTTGAGCTGACAGGAAATACGTTATGTCTTCCAAAATACGTTCTCTGCTGTCAGCCCAATATCTGCGGTTGTTCCGCTGAAAAATGTAGACAAAGCAAACGACGGAGAATACAGCTTGCGCCGGATAGAAGCGGAAATACGTAGTATTGGAGCGGATAGCCGGTTTGCAGAATACGGTTGCGCCCTAATTATCTTTTATTAAATCTTCCAATGTAACGGATTTAAGATAATCTTCTATTGCTTTTTGAAGTCCCAGCCAAAGTTTTAAGGTACGGCAATCATTAACCCTGTCGCATTTTACGGGTTTATCGTCAAGGCAGGAAACGGGCGTAATACTGCCTTCCGTTATTTGCAAAATTTCCATTGCGGTATAGTTTTTTGCTTTTTTTGCAAGTTTGTATCCGCCTTGCGGCCCGCGCGTACTGATTAGAAGACCGGATTTAGTGAGGCGGGCAGTAATTTGTTCAAGATATTTTATTGAAATATCCTGCCGCTCCGAAATGTCCTTTAGAGGAACAAAACCCGTCGCTCCGTGTTCTGCCAGATCCGCCATAAAACGCAGCGCATATCTTCCTCTTGTAGAAATTTTCATATTCCAACCTTGTTCAAAACAGGTTTGATATGTTCTTCCGCTTCGCTTGGACGGATGTATACCGGTCCGTCGTAGTCTTTAAGAGGCGGTATTTTATTTTGTATATATTCTTCCGCTATTGAAAACAGGGCGTCCGATATGTCGGTCTTAAACGGCATAAGATGAATTGTTTTATTTTGCAGTCTGTCTTTTGCAGTTTCGTAAAACAGTTCGGAATCCGAACCGCATATTAAAATGTCTGTTTGATTTTCCAATTGTTTTATAATTTCTTCCGGCGTGTAATCTCCGTCGGTGAAAATTAGATTTTCTCCGTGTGTCGCTTTTGCATAAAATCTGTCTTTTTTAGCGTCAACTGTACATAACACGGTAAAGGGCAGATTTTTGTAATGATAAGAATATGCATCAAGCGTAGGAACTCCATAAAGCGGGACGCCGTGCGCAAATTCAATTGCTTTTAATGCTGAAAACGCAAGCCTGAGCCCCGTAAACGAGCCCGGCCCATTGCACACTGCGGTATAATCCAGCTGCGAAGAAGTAAGCCCTGACGTTTTCAGCACATAATCGACGGCAGGAAGTAAAAGCTCCGACTGGCGCATTCCGACATCGTAGGTACAGCTTACGATTTGGTTATCGTTCTTCGCGGCAACTGTAAATTTCGTAACAGCGGAATCTATCGCAAGTGCTTTCATTCTATTTCTCCGTTCTGCCAATTATCGATTTCGATAAGTCTTGTTCCGTCTTCCTGTGTGGTGATTTTCAGTAAAATCGTTTTTCGCGGAAGCTCCGTCATGATTTTTTCGCTCCATTCGATTATGGAAACGCCGTTTCCGTAAATCATATCGTCTGTTCCTAGCTCTGCAAAATCTTCCGCGCCGTTAAGTCTGTATACATCCATGTGGTAAAGCGGCATCTTCCCTTGATATTCGCTTATTAGGCAAAATGTCGGACTTGTAATAGTGTCTTCTATGTCGAGTGCGGCGGCTATTCCTTTTGTAATTGTTGTTTTTCCGGCGGCAAGAGTTCCCTGCATTGCGATTACGTCGCCGTTTTTCAACATTCCGCCGATTTTTTTGCCCAATGCAACAGTTTCTTCAGGGCTTGACGTAATGAATTTCATAGAGGGAGTTTTCCCTGACTGTCTTCTGTGAGAATGAATTCGGTGAGAGCTTTTTTGACAGGGAGAACCGGATAATTAAGCGTTTTGCTTAGATTAATCTCTATAGTTTTTGCGCCGAGAGGATTTGATTCAATGCAGAATTCCAACGGAGTTTCCGTTGTAGTTTTACCCATTTCCATAATAGCGTCGCATTTGAATTTGCGCCGGTAATATATAAATCCTTCTTCTCTGGATATGTTCCGAAGTTCCAATACCTTCATTTCTAAAAAATACCCTAATAACCTTTAATGTTCAATAGGGGCTGTCTCAAAAGCACGGCAAGCGGTTTATGCGGACAGCCGCTGATTGAATATCGTAAAGGTTTATTTGATTCGTGCGGAGGGTTTAATACCCCGACGCTCTGCGTCGTAACAAAGGGTATTAAAGCCGAGTGCAATCACCTTATGAGAACATACAGTGCGAAACATTGAGCACTGTTCCCCGATGCTTGCGTCGGGGTTGTTGATTAAATGTCGAGTTTACCAAACCTTATATTCGACCTATTTATTTCAGCGGGGCAAAATAACCGCTTTCATCGCGTCCGCTGCGGTTTAGAAGGTATGCTTCAACTTCCAGCGGAAGGTATTTTTCCCCCATGTTTGTGGACAATGCGGATGTAAACGAGAATACGTATTTTCCCGCCGGTATATCGATTATGTCCTTAAATATGCCGGAAAGCCCCGCGGGACGGAACATATAATATTCTCCTCCGGATGTATTATTCACGATGTAGGCGATTTCTTCGTCCGCAGCATTTTCTGTTACAAGAACCGAAAGGCAGGCTATTGAATTATTGTTCATGTATGATGTCAAATCGTTTAAGCTGTATCTGTCAAATGCGCTTTGAGTAACTTTTCCGCAGGAAACAAGAATAATTGCCGATTTTCTGCGTGTTTTGATAAGTTCATTGCAGGCAAGTCTGAGCGCAAGGTCAAGAGGAACCGTATCGGAATACTGTGTTTTAAGATTTGCGGAACTGAATCTTTTTGCGCCTGCAGGAGAACCTGTATACTCAAGTGCGGGGACATTGCCTGCGCTTATAATTTTCAGCGATGAATTTTTACTGAACGAGGCCGTTATTTCGCGGACTGCGGTGTCTATTCTTGCAGATTGAGAAGAAGCTTGAGATGTGCGGTCGATTATAAGAGTTATGTCAGCATCCGTTTCGCTGCTCTTTGCACCTAAAAAGCGCAGGTTCGGTACCGGTCGTTTATCTTCCGTTATATAAAAATTGTTTTCTTTAAGCCCCACAATAGGATGCCGGCTTCTGTTTTCAACTTTTATTCCTACAACAACTTCAGGAAATTTTTCCGAATTTACGTCTTCAATTTGAACAAAAAATCCGCCTATGAGTTCCTGCATACGCGTCATAATGTAGATTTCATTTGTGCGAATGTCTGTTACAAGTATGTTTCCGTTTACATCGGGAACCGCGCTTGTAAGGCGTGCGGGAGCGTTGCCTGTTTTTGCGTTTTCATAAATTGCGCCCGAATCTGCGTCAACTGAAAAAACTTTATTGGAATCGCATATTACAAGATACCCGTTCCATACTTTCATTGATTCTGGATGGCGGAACGTTTTGTCCGGCACAAGTTTTCTGCGGTAGTTGCCTGATAAATCGAATTCATGTATGCAGCCGCTTATGTCGTCGGCAACAAAAATTCTTTCTCCTATTGCAGCAATTCCCGTAGGCCCTTTCAATCCTTCAAAATCGGGGGTTTTTGTTCCGAATGTAAAAATACCGTTCCCGTCTTTATCGAATACCGAAATGCGGCGGTTACCGTAATCGGAAACATATACGTTGTGCCGCTCATCTTCGGCTATATATTGCGGCCCTATGAGTTCTCCTGGTCCTCTGCCTTTTTTGCCGTAATATTTTATGAATCTGCCTTTTTCATTGAACAGTGCGAGCCTGTCTCCGGAGCTTTCGCTTATAAGAATATTTCCTCCGTCAAGCTTTATCATATCTACGGGACGGTCAAACCCGTTTAGGGGTCCGGTGATGCGATTGATTGCCGCACCGTTTACGTTCATCAAAACCATTTCGTTTGAACCGTATGCGAGAACCCAGAATGTTCCGTCGTTGTTCGGAAGAATAGAAACGGGTCCTCTGAAAATTTGAACATCGTTCAATGTTCCTTGAAAAACTCCTGCTTCCGTAAAGCGGGAATTGTAATCATACCGTTCAGGACGTACTTGCCGTTCTCCGACAATTTCAATTTTGTTTTGTAAAAGTAATCCGCCGTAACCGTTTTCCGATGCTGTTTTCCATCTGTCAAGTGCAGAGCCTTCCAATCCTGAGTGATAATATGCTTTGCCCAGCCAGTCTAAAATCAAATTATCGTAAGGCATATAAGATAGTGCTTTTTCAAATTGATTTACAGCATCGTTATAAGAATTTCTGTAATAGGTTTGAACACCGCGCCTGAATTCCTCTGCGGCAAAACCTTCTTCCGCCGTTCTTAATCCGTCGGAGGATTGCAGTCCTGCCGACTGAGTTTGAGTGAATGCAATCGGGCATAAACAGAAAAATATAATCTTAATAAATAGTTTTTTTTTCATTTTGAGTCTCCGGAAAGAGAAAGTGTTTTTATGTGTTCGGCGATAAGCTCATTTTCTTTATCTAATTCTTCCGCCATTTCAAGATATTTTTTTGCATCTGTGTATATGCCGAGTTTATAGTAAACCCAGCCCAGCGAATCAAGACAGGCTGCGGACTCCGGTGCGGATGCCACCGCTTTTTTACAGTAAGATAATGCTTTTGTTAAATCTTTATTCTCACAGGCGAGAACATATCCGAGTCCGTTCATTGAAGTTACATTTTGCGGGTCAAGCTTCAATGATTTTTCATAATATTCAAAGCATTTGTCGGTTTTGCCTTCTTCCCAAGCTATATAAGCGATTGCGGCGTATACCGAAGAAAGTTTGTAGCCGGATTCCAGTAATTTATCAAGTTCGAAGGCGGCAAGTCTTTTCCTGCCGGAAAGAGTATATATAAATGCGAGTATAAAACGGCATTGAAGAACACGTGAAATTTTTGAGCCGGAAGTAACTACCTGTTCAAGATAAAGTAAAGCGTCTTCGTAACGGCGTAATTTTGAATAGCAAAGTCCAAGATAATATGCAACTTCATCTGCGTCTGCGCCGGAATCCGACGGCAGAGCTAAAAAAAATGCCAGAGAATCATCATATTTTTTTTTGTTATACAGCTCTATTCCCGGATAAAGTACATTTACGCCCGTCATCTTACGCCTCCCGCAAAAATTATAAGGGAATCACAAAGTAAATTCTATTCGCTCCGGAAATTCCTGTTCGGAAATTACGGGAGAGGCGGCTACACAGGCAACGGAAATATAGCCGTCCGTACAGATGTGAAAGTCCGAATCTTTTTCTTTTACGGTACAAGGAATTCCGCCGTGAAAAAACGAATCGTAGCCGCCGTCTTTTTCCGAAAGTGTAATTATATCTCCGTAGTCGCGGACACATAATGAAGATGCCAATTTCACTCCCTTGTAAGCAGGAATCGATAAAGCGTTTACGTTTACAAAAGAATTTATGCGCCCTATTGAAGATAATGCGGCAAGCGAAGCGATATTTTTTGCCGTGAAATCAGCAAGATTGCCGTAATATTCATATTTTTCTTCCGGATCATATAAACTGAGTGCGATTGCAGGAATTCCGTCCAATACGCTTTGACGTGCAGCTGCACACGTACCGGAATAAACTATATCCGTTCCCATATTTGCACCGGCATTTATGCCCGAAAGAATACAGTCAGGGCGCACGGGAAGAAGTGAACTTTTTATCGCGGTGAGTACGCAGTCGGCAGGGAAACCGGAGCATGACCAAACATTTTCCGAAATGTTTTTTATTTCAAGATTTTTCGACATTGAAATAAAATGCGAAGAAGCCGAGCGGTTTCCGGACGGTGCTACAATAAATACATTGTGCTCTTTTGAAAGGCGGTCTGAAAGAATTTTAATGCCTTCTGCGGCAAAACCGTCATCATTTGTAATCAAGATATTCATGTTATTTCCAGAATGTGCGCACTGTCAGCTGTTTCAACTTCGTAGCAGGAGGATTTAAATCCGAATATGTGGTCGTATTCGGCAAGTTTTTGCACAAATTTTTCAACATCTTTTGAACGGAGCACAGTGTATATGCAGCGTCCGAATCCTTTGCCGGTAATTCTGCCGCATGATACGGGATTGTGAATAATTTCAAGATTCGGTTCTATTTCCGTAACGCGCTTTACAAGCCAATCAATTTCGGGGCAGGACAAATCATAATAATCGCGCAGACTTTCATGGCTGTGATTTACTGCGCGTGCAAAACGGCTGAAATCATCTTTTTGCATTGCGTTAATGCACTCAAGAACGTCAAAATGTTCGCGCATGATGCACAACAGTTTTCTTCTTGTGTCTTCCGAAACAACCGTCATGGCTTCATTTATATCGGTTACATCGGAAATATACTGCCATCCGCCGAAAACGCCGTTTTTTAATTCCCGTAAATCTCCGAGCAAAAGTGCGTTTTCAGGTTCAAAAAGCGAATCTTCGTTCCACGTATTTATGCGCGGGACGGCGGTATCAATCATAAGAACTTTTTTATCTTCAAAAGCGAATGTAAAATGTTCGTATGAGTTTTTATTGTGATCGGTAACGAAAAGCGTCCCTTTTTTTGCGTACAGCGCGGAAAAATTATCCGCAATGTGATTTTTCTGCATCAGGAAAAGTTTGTTTGCTCTTTCTATGATTTGAAGAATTTGCGAATTTGTGCAGTTGAAGTTAAAAAGTTTTCCGATTGCGAGGGCGGAGGCAATTTTTATTGCAGTTGTTATTCCAAAGCCCGCAGAGGGAAGTATTTTGCTTGAAACGGTGAAATTCATTCCGCAAAGTTCAAAACCGCCGGATGTAAAACCGTATATCACAGCTTTTATTGCATTTGACCATCTGTCTTCTTTTTTTAATTTCAGCGATGTCAAATTCGCTCTTTTTGTATCATCTATTTCTGCAAAGTAGAATTTTAGTGAAGAATCTTTTCGTTTGGAAACTGAAACATAAACAGGCATATTGACAGCCATGGAAAGTGTTTTGTCTTTAAAGAACCAAGAATGTTCTCCGATTAAATGGAACCTGCCCGGTGCAGTTGCTGCTGCTTCCGGCATGGTATCAAATTCTTTTTTGTGATAATCAAACAACTCCTTCATATAAGCTGAAAATCCTTTTCTCTTAAAACGCAGTGCAGACAATGAAGAAAAAAGAAGTCTTATTGCGTTTTTTATATAATATAGATAATATATTAGTGTAATGAGTCGATTTTTACAAGTTTTTTATGTTTTTTTTTCGGCAGCTATGCTCGCGCTTGCAATTCCAAATGAACTTATAAAATTAGGCTCTCCTCTTGCAGGATTCATAGCACTCATTCCATTGTACATTGTTTATTCAAATCTTAAATCTTATAAAGAAGCGGCTGCCATATTTGCTTTACATACGTTTCTTGTTCATGTTATGACAAGTTTTTGGCTTGCTTTTTTTAAGGATTTCGCAGCTCTTACACTCGGAGCTTCCGCTGTAGGGACGGGGATTATCGGCGGATTTATCGGAGTTTTGATGTATCTTCCGGCTGCCGCTTCATCAAAACACATTCTTTCCGAATCGGAATATTCCCACGCAGATGCATGCTCCGTCCCGTTTAAAATATTTTGGTTTGCCGCCGTCTACACATTTTACGAATGGATAAAATCTATCGGTTGGCTCGGATATCCTTGGGGAACGATTTCTTCCGCGATGTTCCGGCTGAAAATATTTATACAAATTGCAGACATAACCGGAACTTACGGAATAAGTTTCCTTGCGGCATTATTTGCGGCAGCTGCGGCTGAAGGACTTCTGTTATTCGGCAGGAAAAACAGCATAAATGCACATTCTGCATTCATGTCTTATTCGGCGGCGGTAAAAACAACGATTGCGCTTTTTGCGCTTACTTTTATTTACGGTATATGGCAATACAATGTGCCTCGTAAGCCGGTAAAATATTTAAACACGATTATGATTCAGCAAAATGCCGACCCGTGGATGCAGGCTGACGACAATAATACGATTCTTTTATCGCAGCGATTGATTGATAAAAAACTTGAAGAATGCAAAGCGGAAAATAAACGTGTCGATTTAATAGTTTGGAGTGAAGGCTGCCTGCGTTACTCTTTTCCGAACGCAAAGTATCATTACGAATATTTTCCGCAGGAAGAGCCGCTCATTCCGTATATCAGAAAAACAGGCATTCCGTTTATTATCGGAGCGCCGTATAAGCCCGACGAAGTTTCGGAAAGGATTTTTAATGCCGCGCTTTTATTCGATAGTGAAGGATTTTTTCGCGGCGCATACGGTAAAAATCATCTTGTCCCCTTTGCGGAGGCTATTCCGTTTTCAAATATTCCGGCTGTAAGGGATTTCCTGAAAAATGTTATTAATATTTCGGCAGGCTGGGTACCGGGCGATCAATATGTTTTGTTTGATGTGCCGGCTCATAATCCCGTAAATCGCATTCTTCCTCCTGTAAAAATCGTCTCTTTGGTGCAGACTGCCGAAGAACAAAAGCGCGCAGAAGATGCGCCGCCGTTTGTAAAACTCGGAGTTCCGATATGCTTCGACGATACGTTTCCCGAAGTCTGTACTCCGATAGTAAAAAGCGGCGCGGAACTTTTGATGAATCTTACAGACGATTCATGGTCGAAACTCGACAGCGCGGAATATCAACATTTTACGGTTGCGGCGTTCAGAGCGATAGAACTTAGAACTACACTTGCCCGTTCAACAAATGCGGGATTTTCCGCGATAGTGGATCCGGCGGGAAGAATAAAAAACAGCATGGAGAATTTTACTGCGGATTCAATGTTTACAAGTATTCCCGTTTATGCGCAAAAATCCACAGTGTACATGAAGTTCGGAAATTGGCTCCCTAAATCGATATTTTTATTCATCATTGTAAAAGCCGTATATGTATTTATTTGCATAAAGAATAATAAATCGGCGGAGCCGCGTTCCGAGCGGAAAAAACTTGACAGATTCCGAAAAAGAATGCTGAAGAAAAAACGGATTTGATTCGTACTTGAAACGCTGTACAAACTGTTTTTGCAGGAACTGATGTTATTCGTGCGGAGGGTTTAATACCCCGACGCTCTGCGTCGTAACAAAGGGTATTAAAGCCGAGTGCAATCACCTTATGAGAACAACATACCCCGATGCTTGCGTCGGGGTTGTTGATTCGATTTCGGAAAAGCTTTCAAGCAGTATTCTTTCAAGATTTAAATTTTCGTAATAAAAGTCATCATTTTTCTTTGAAGATACGAGAATTCCCGTAAGGATGACCAATCTTCCTTGTTTTGTAAGCAAAATTTTTTTTAAATCATCGTTTGTATCGATTTCGTAAAGTTTTCCGTCAACGCATTCGATTACCGGAAAATTGAACGGCATATTTCCGTAAGATTTTATGTATCCCGTTACGGTTACGGACTGCGGAAGTTGTGCCATCGATGTTCCGAAAAACAATAAAATTGCTATAAACAGCGAATATAAAATCGTTTTTTTTATCATAAAATGCACCTTGCAAAAGCGGACTTGCAGCGTTTTAAGCTGCAGAGCCGGTTATAATTTTATTTCAGATATAAAAACATTCTGATGTCTTTATCCATATCTTCGTCATCAACATATACCGCATTTCCCGAAGCCGCTATTTTTCCCAACTCTTTTATCGAAAATCCGAATGCGCCGATGGAACTACGATATTCTTTTCTTAAGATACGCGGACCGTATATTTTTAAAGAGAATAATCCTTTTTCAATTCTATTGGTAAAAAGTTTCGAATAGTTTTCAAATTGGTTGCTCGGAGCGGAAGAATATATATCGGAAATATTAATCTCCTGCATTGTAAAAGTTTTCCCGTCCAAAACCTTTGAAACGGATTTATTAAAACTTACAGAATCGGTGCTTGTGTTTACAGCCGCTTTTGCCCATTTATAAAAGACGGTTTTGTATGTTTCATCGGTATATCCGAGTTTTTGAAGTGCAGCCGTTATTGAACCTTCGTTTACCGAATCGTTTAATGCAATCTCCTGTATTAAATCAATTCCTCCGTAATTGCGCGCAAGATAGGCTCCGAATGCATAAGCATTGCCATAAGCGGATAAAGTTCTGTCTCCGCTGCCGGGCCACACAACATAACCGAGATTATAATCGTAATTAAAGGACGATAAACGTCTGTAAAGAGAACCTTGATCTTCCGCAAATACATTGCTTTCCAGAGTTTGCGCAAATATATCTTCACAAAGCATTGAAAGCATTTCGTCATACCATGTTGCGGTGGGTTTAGCGTGTTTTATCACTTTTGCAATAAAGCGGAGCATGTGCTGAAATTCATGCGCAAGCGTAGAATAGACAAGTGCAGGGTCTTTCTTCAAAAAATACGCATCGATATAAAATACTTCGGATGCGTTTGTTTTAAGATTTTTGCCTTTTTGCCTGTTATAAGCGGCAATATCCTGCTCCGAATACATATCGATTGGGGCAAAATATCCTAAAATGCCGCCGCTTTGCTGCGGTTGTGCATCTGAAAAAAGGTCAAAAACAAGAATATTGATTTTTTCAGGAGGATCTATAAAGCCGTATGCGGCGGGACGAGTGTATTTTGCGTTCCCGAATATTTTCTGCTCCGGAGAATATATTAGAGTGAATTTTTTAAGAACCTCTGTCAAATAAGATGCAAGACCCGCTTCCGAATAAGAATTGTCAAAATCTATATCATCGTTATACCAAACATTACAAAAAGAATTTGACGCTTTCAGTATAAACTCTCTTTTTTCATAACTGCCGTTGTCGTTTTTTGATACCCAAAAGTTTTTTTTATCTCCTACCGCATATACCGAATAATATTTTTTATCGAGAATCGAAGAATCCAAAACATTCTGCGCGCGAAAAACATTACTTTTTGCAAAGTCATTTATATCGTTTATTAAGCTGCGGTCATAATTATACGGAATAATTTCAACGCTGTTTTTAGCGCGAAGGTCAGGTAAATCCGCAGGGACGGAAGAAATATCTCCGCCCTCGTCTGCTTCCGCCGCCAAATAGCCCGGCTTCACAAGAAAGGCTTTGCCTACATTATTTACATTGGTGTCATGATTTCCTACATTATAAGAAATTAAATATGCCGTTTTTCCCGCATGAGTGCCGGAGATATTTGTCTTTTTCCGGCAAAGAAACATAAAATCGTTTCCGACTGCGGCTTTGGCGGCTTGGTCCTCTGCAGCATATTCAAGGGCAGATTTTTCATTCTGCCCCTCTTCTCTGATAATTTCACAGCCGGAAAATATAAAAGCCAGAGTCAGCGGAATAATAAAATAATTTTTTAGTTTCATAAAATATCACATCCTATTAGGTTCAATTTCGAGTTTTGAAAAAACTCGAAATTTTCCAACTCTTTCCTACACCAATAAAATGGAGAGTTTTGAAAGCTATCCGTCTTGCGTAGGAGAAGTTTCGGCAGCGTGCCGTTTCGAGCGAAAAGCTCGACTGCGGCTAAGCGGACTGGACTTCGCCGAAAGCATATCATCACTTAAACAAGTCTTTCAAAACTCGACATTCGACCTATTATTTTGAAGTAAGATTCATAATTCCGTCCCATTCTGGCGGTACGGATTTTCTCATATAAGTTTTACACCTGTCGGCAAAAACCAGTGCAGCCTGATCTTCGGGAATAATCGAATTTGCTTGAATAAACATTTTTTTAGCTCCGGAAAAATCTCTTTCGGTATATTTTTCCAGCGCGGCATGAAAAATATCCACTTCTTCAATTAGATTTGGCGGAAGTTCACGTTTAAATCCCAAAATGTTATAAAGACGAACAGGGCGATTTTTTCCTACAACGCGGACTTTATCCAGTTTCTTAAAAAGAATTTCTCCTTTGTATTCACCGTTTTCGACTTCATTATAAGTTTCTTCGGAACACAAAATCCATGAGCCGTAAACTTTGTTTACACCTTCAAGGCGGCTTGCAAGGTTTACGTTATCTCCGAGCATCGTATAATTCATTTTTGAAATTTTCCCCGTCTGGGTACCCATGTTGCCTACAACCATATCGCCGGTATTTATGCCTATGCGCGTAAAAAGTTCTTGCGGAATATCATTTGCAATTACATGAGTACGATTGAATTCCGCTTCCGCCTGCTTCATGCGTATTGCTGCGGAGCAGGCTTTATACGCATGGTCGCTTAAATCAAGCGGCGCACCGAAAAACGATACAATGGAATCGCCTATGTATTTGTCTATCGTTCCTTGATTGTCGATAATAACGTCGCTGAGTGCGCCCAAGTATTGATTCAATATTGTGATAAGCCTGTCGGCAGTAACCAGTTCGCTGAATGACGAAAAACTTTTTATATCGCTGAAAAGCGCAGTGATATGCTTATTTTGTCCGCCTAGTTTAAAAAGTTCGGGATTTTCTTCAAGCTGACGGACGACATCTTTTGACACATAAGTTGAAGCAATCTGCCGAATATAACGTTTTTCCTGCTCGCCTGAAATATATCGCAGTACGATTCCGCCGATATAATTCAAACTTACAAACAAAGTCGTCCCTACAAACGGAATGTAAATGTCTGCGGTTATCATAAATATAACGGGGGCTACAAATATGATTAACAGCAGAATTGCGCCTCCTATATTCTGGACTCTCGTAGACATTGAGCGCGTAACGACAAGATTCAGCATAACAAGAAAAAGAGCTACCGCAAAACCGTAAATCCATGAAACCGGTGTTATAAAAGATTTTTGAAGGAGCGTATTAAGAACATTTGCATGAGTTCCTACGTTAGGATAAAGACGTGTAAAAGGAGTCGCGCCTTGATCTGTCGTACTGGAAGCGGTGTTGCCTAAAATACAAAAAGAACCGTTGTAGGCTTCTTTCATTTCACCCGTATATAGTAGATAAGCTGAAATATTTTCCAAAAGGGCTGAAAATTCAGCCTTTAATGATTCAACAAACTCGCCGACGCGCTCATCATCTTGTATTCCAAGCTCATCGATTACAGACATAACATTTTTCATATAATCGACCGATGCGTAATCGTTTACGGCATTAAAATAGTTTTCCCGTTCATTAAAGTACGTGCTGTAATCTTCCTGCGTAATTCCGTCGCGGACGGTGCCGTCTTCATTTATGCCGGTGCATAAATTTAAAAGGCGTGCTTTGTTAGAAAGAATTTTTTCATATTCGGAAAGCAGCAAAGAGGCGTCTGTATTGTAATCAAGTTCATTTCCGTCCTTTCCGCGCAGGCTGTAGGCTTTTATGTTTTGAAGATTTCGATAAATGTCGCTTTCAATCCAATCAAGCTGTTTTAAGAACAAAAGCGATTCATGTCTAAAAGATTTTCCGAAACTTGTGTGAACCCAATTAATCATCATCCGTCCATGCTCATCAAGCGGAATTTTTACATCTTCGCGCTCTGTTTTTCCGGGGAAAAGCGCACCTGCAAGCGTAAGTGAATGCTTTTTTCTGATTATATTTTGGACATCAAGCAGATTTAATAGAGGAGAACAAGCAAGCTGTGCGGCGTATTTTCCGTTGTGCTCAAACAGCAGTTCGATCCTTCGCCTGGTACCGTCGGAATCTATTACAACGTTTGTAAAACCGATTCCTTGCGCCCGCTCCAACAATACGCGCAAAGCAAGTGTAAAATCGGACTGCTCGCCGCCGTACTGGTTTACGGAAGTAAAATTATTATCGTGAATGATAAAGTTTTTATTATCGGTTACATTATTCAGCAGCAGGCGGGAAGTTGCATATTCGTCATCTCCCTGCTGCTTTGGAATACTTATGTTGCGCGTATTTACCGTAAGCCACGCATTTCCGAAAAATTGCAGAGATTTTGCAAAGTAGACGTCGTTATCCTGCATGGAACCGGCTGTAAGTTCCGTTTTGGCGGAATTAAGTCCGGGAATTATATAATAATCAAGCATTTCCGCCGATTGCTTATTTATTTCGGATGGCTTGATATAACCTTGCTGCACTGCAGAAGCAAGCTGCTCTACGATTTCTGTAATATCGTCTTTCTGCCGCTCTATTATGCGGTCAATGTTATGCTCCGTATCGGCGGGAACACCTCTTGGAGATTTGGAAAGATATTCAATATCGAAAACTGCACGTTCCGCGCCAAGCTCGCGCATACGTATCATGGCATCGGCGATTATATCGCGGCTCCAAGGCCATTCACCTATTTCCGCAATAGATTCGTTATCGATATTTACGTGGAGAATGCGCTTATCCTGCTCAGGGGAACGTTTTATCGCAAGTAAAAAATCGTAGAAACGATAATCCAATTTTGCAAAAAGACCTGCGGCAGCACTAATCGTTATAGCTGTGGCAAGAACACCTGCAATGATAAAATCAAAATATTTTATTGATTGTTTTTTCGATTCTTTTTTCTTTTCCATAGAATTGATTGTAGCAGAATCTATTCCGATTTTAAATGATTATATGCTTTGCAGGCGGCTTTCTGCTCCGCTTCTTTGCGTGATTTTCCTTTTTCCGGTCCGTAAACGACGCTGCCTAAAGATACCGTTACGCAAAACGTTAAATCATGTTCAGGTCCCGTAACCGAAACAGTGTTATATACCGGGCAAAGTTTATACTTTTTTTGATAGAGCTCTTGAAGAAGAGTTTTATAGTCTTTACCGCCGCTTTTTTGAACTTTTCGTATTTCAGGAATTAAAAATGAAAGAACATATTTTTTTGCGGCGGCAAAACCGGAATCAAGATAATATGCACCGATAACAGCTTCCATACAGTCGGCAAGAATTGCGGGTTTGTGCCTTCCGTCCGTAAGTTCTTCTCCATGTCCCATCACAAGCATTTCATCTATGCCGAAACGCAATCCTACAGGTGCAAGAGCTTTTTCGGACACTACGGCGGATTTTATTTTTGAAAGCTCTCCTTCGGCATTCTCCGCCATGTCTTTATATAAAAAATCTGCCGCAACAAGTCCCAATACCGAATCGCCTAAAAATTCAAGCCGCTCGTTGTTTAAATTCTTTGCATGAATATCTTCATTTGAATATGATCTATGATGAAAAGCCATGTCCAGAAGTTCCGGATTTTTGAATTTTAAATTTAAGCGTCGGCAAAAATCTAACAGTTTATTTTTTCTTTCTCGGTCAATGTTGGGCATATTTCCAAATTATTTTTAAAATAAAAAAACACAAGCCCGGAGGCTTGTGTTCCATGCTAAAGCAAAACTATTTTCCCTGTTCCGCTTTGATGAAATCGTAGGCATCACGAACAGTCTCAAATTCATTTGCCTTGTCATCAGGAATACTTACGCCGAGATTTTCTTCTATTGCATAGACAAGCTCGTAAGTATCAAGACTGTCTGCACCTAAATCTCCGCGGAATGAAGAATCAAGCGTAATCTTGCTTTCATCAATTTCCAGTTTTTCCGCAATAAGCTTCTGGATTTTTTCGAACAATTCGTCCATCTTTTGCTCCTAATTATTAACCGTTAACCTCTGGCTTTATTATTTGGCGTCCGCGGTAAAAACCGCACTTCGGACAAACGCGATGAGACTGGATAAGATTGCCGCAGTTGTTGCATTCAACAAGCTGAGGAGATTCCAGACGCATATTGATTGTCTGACGTCTTTTTGTAACGGCTTTAGATGTTTTTGATCTTGGTACTGCCATTTCATAGACCTCACTAAATTAGATATATCTGATTAACTGGGGCGTATAATACAACAGTTCCAATCAGGTTGTCAATGAATTATATCAGAATAATAATATTTGTCAAATTAAAGAATACCTCTTGTAATACGCCCTGAACTTGTTTTTACGCACGAGGTTCAAAACTTAAATCATTGTAATACCAAGATTTAAATTTTGAAACGGATATGCTGCAAATAAAAGCGGCTTTCAGTCTTTTATAACCATAACTTTACGGGTTTCATCTATTCCGTTGCCGAATACGCGTATAAAATACAAACCGCGCGCCGTCAGTCCGCCGTTTTTAGTCGTGCCGTCCCAAGTAAAATAATGAGAGCCGCTTTCCGCCTGCCCATGATGAAGATATTTTACTATATCGCCGTCCAAAGTCATTATTATAACGTTGAGACTTCCTGCAGACGGCATATCGACTTGCAGCGTCATTTTTTCCGCTTTGAGCGCATTTATTACATTATTTAAAACCGTTACACCGCCGCGCTGAGATTTTTGCTTTTGCATTTTGAATGACCACAAATCGACGCTTGTAATATCCGAAGGATTTTTTAAACGCAGCGCAAAAAGCGGACTTTCCTCTCCCGTATAGGTGGAGGTATGTTCATCCCACACAGGATTGTGCCGGATTTTTATAGGAGTATTGCTTGTATCTGCAAGTCCGAAGAGGAATGAAATTTGATCTCCGCTGCTCCAGCCCGCTGTACTGATAGATGTCCCGCCTTTATATGGTAGATTAAATATGAGCGGTTTATTATCCCCACTATATTTATACTTAGCGGGATCGGAAAGAGTAATTACGGAAGTTTTATTTATATTATTAAGCTCCGGTGAAAGCGCGGAGAAAGCTCTAACCGCTATATTAAAGTTTTTATTCGGGAGCCACACGCGCCAATCGGAAACATCGCTTGTATTCTTATTATAATTTACAGAAACCGCTCCGGGAGTCAGTTGCGATACCAAGTCAAAATATGCGTTAACGTTGACGCTTGCAGGAGTTGGCTGTGCTCCGTCATTAAATTTTGCATATATGAAAATATCATGTTCCATAATCAGCGTCCCGAGCTTTCCCTGCTCCTCATTCCAATCATAAGCCGCTACGCTTGAATCAAATATATCCGTCATATCGGAGCCGCCGGTACCGGCATACCTGTCATCATAGGCATAAACGGGTTGGACAACATTTACCGCAAAGTCGCTTATAGGATGTGCGGAAAAATTCGGAAGATAATTTCCCAAATGATCTTGAATATACGACACATAAGTGTTCGGAATACCGGACAACGGATCCGTTGATTTATCCGCAACATAACATTGAAGATAAGTAGATTGTATATCTTCAAGCGTAAGAGTACGGTTCAATTTAAGAATAAGTCCCGTATAATTTGAATTTGAAAATTTTTCAGTAACACCGACAACGGAAATATCGCTTATCTGGCTGAAAGTGGAAGAATTGATAAATCTAAGACAAGCAGGGATTTTCTCTAATGCACTTACAACATTTTCCACATTACCCGACGCATTGTAAATCGGAATATTGCCAAGCTCCAGTTTTTTGTTGAATACTACGTATAATTCTTTAAAAACTTCCGCAGAAGATGCAGGATCTTTTACCGCCGCAACGGTCATGTTAAATCCCGGAGGACTTCTATCGATTGTTGTTATCGTCGAAGTTTTCATGCGGTTTCCTGCAAGGTCTGTAACGAATCCCGAACCATCATACTTTACGGAAAAAATCGTATTAAAAGGAAGCTGAGATAATGCCGGAAGGTCTATCGAAATATACAGTCCGTCGGTTTGTGTGCTGCTGTGGCGCGGCGTAGTATACGGGGTGAATACGAGACTTTTTGCACCCGCCTTGATATTTCCCGGTGCAAAAGAAGTAGTTGCCGCTGAACCGGCTCCAATTCCGTATTTGAAGGAAGAAGATTTTCCGTAAACTGTCGAATATCTTATTCCGCCTGAAGTTCTGCCGGAAGCCGGAATCGCAAACGGTTTTGAGCCTCCGAAAATATCCGCACCGTAAGCATCGCTTACGACAAGATTGTTTCCGCCATCGTTAGACCAACCTAATTTTATATACCAATCGGAATCATTTTCAGCGTTATCAAACAGATGGAATTCCAGACGTTCGAGCGTTGTGGAGCCGGGATTTGCCGTACCTAAAGCCTCGTATCCTGTAATATCGCTTCTGACTCTATGCATGAACGAAGCAAATACAGGCGGCAAAACATCCCATTTTCCGTATAAGCCGTCATCCGCAGATTCCACGCTTAACTGAGCAAGCGTATGGTTTGCCGTTCCTATCGAATCCGGCGTATTTCCGGCTTTATCTTTAATTTTATTATCTGAAACGCGCGTTATTCTTCCTGAAGGACTTTCTGCAGAGTCGATATAGCCTTGCCAGTTATAGTACGATTTCACTCCGTCGGAAACTACCGTGTCTGCATATCCTGAAATTGCGACACGCAGACGATGGCTTTCAAATGCCGGAACTGCACCCGGTGTACGGGAGAATTTTCTATATAACGAATGAACAAGATTGTCTGCATTTCCTAAAGAACCTGTTTGTAACGAGCCGTTTGCAATTTTTGCAATCCCTTCTATCGAAAGTTTAGGAGAAGAAGACGAATTGTTTATGGCACCGAATGTTCCTGTCGCTTTTATATTTATCTGCTTAGCGTCGATTGTTTTGTCGATTAGCTTGAGTGCGCCCGTATCTACCGGCTCGGAATAGCGGAACTCAATAAAATTATGTGCATCGTAAGGCTTTTGAGAATCCGCATTATAATTTGTCATACTTGCCGTGCCGTCGGGAGCGGTATGCTGTTCCTGTCCCGTGTACACTTTTATCAAAACGGGAGCGCATTTATCGGAAACATTTGTATAACTTGGTGCGGAAGCTCCGCCTTCAAGTCCGATTCCGTAATTTCCGCACATTGTGTGTCCATTTGCGGCAGTAAAAATCCCTTCAAGGAAAGACAAATCCGTTTTTACGTTTCGGTGAACTCCGCTTCGGTCGGTGCTGTCGAGAGTAGTTGTTGAATCGGCTCCGTATGCTTCGGTTCCGGTTGCGTCGGTATTCCATTTTCCGCCGTTCGTTTTTATGTACAATCCTTGTGCCGCAGGAATATCTCCGTTTACAATCGGCGAAGAACAATCCGGATCGGAATAAGCTCCGAGCATTGCAAGCGTACCGCCGTTATACCAAACCCCGCCTGAAGGCAATGTTGCACCGGGAGCGGCAGCCAATGCAAGATTTGTCGCAATTTCACCGTTAGAGTTTTCCAAATCCATATTGAATTTGACGTAAACTACGTCATCGTAAACTGTATAAGCGTCTACGATTTTAGGCATATCAAACTGCCAATTCGTGTTTCCGCCGCCGTCGATAACGTTTTGAATCTGTGCGCCGCCTGCCGCAATCCACCGAGAGGCAGTAACGTTTGCCGCACTCATATTGAATGCTGCCGCATACGGAAGTCCCCATTGCCTTTCAGTAACGGCTGCATTCGGATTAAATACCGGCTTGGAAGAAGTATTATCGGGGAGAGTGAGCGTAAGAGATGAAGCGTTTAAATCCGTGCCGTTTATGTAAAAATTGCCGCCGACAATAAATTGAGCGCCTGCAAGATTTTCGAATGCGGCACCTTTGGATGTCGGTACAGGATAGTCGAGCGGAAGCTGCGTATAAAATTCAAAACGTGTGTCCGTGCCGCTGAAACGCGGATCATCGGCATTATAATTGCTGCCCCAAACTGCAAAATCTTTCGCACTTGTAATTTTGCTGCTTCCTGCGGAAAATTTTCCTTTATAAAAATAAAAATTACGGCAGCTTAAATCGGAAGCAAGAGTTACTTTTACCGCAGCGGCACAGTCCGTGTATAAATCCGTAGTATTTGGTTCAAGATTTATACCGCTGCCTCCTGCTGACCATGTAAAATCCGATTCGGAAAGCAGGCGCAATCCTTTTGCCGCTTTAAACGTTTGCGAACCGCCTGTTTGAATTTTTGCACCTGTCATTAAAGATGGAAGCCGGAATGCAATATAATCGTTTCCGGTTTCAACGCTTAAAGAATGGGCGGCATTATCTTCAAGGGAAGATTCAAATAAAATAACACCGCCCGCTTCTGCTGTTGAAACAAGCGAAACGTCGTGTTCAAGTTTTAATTTTCCTTTATAAGTCTGCGCGGCTCTTGTTTTAATAGAAGAACATTGCAAAACAATATCCCCCGTGCCGCTTGTAAAACTCTTTAACGGATGCACATTACCAATATCATTTTTGAACGTCTGAATTCCGGCGCAGAGCAGGGTAAGGTCTTTTGCTCCCGAAAGACCGCTTGCCGCGCTGTTTATCGCATCTTCAAACATTAATGAGCCTGAATCCAATGTGCTGTCCGTATTGAGTATAACCTTTCCCTTGTATGTTTGGATTCCGTTTGTTTTTATAGAAGACGTATTGATTGTTGTAGTTCCTGTGCCGGTTGTAAGAGAACTCAACGCCATAGTTCCGCCTACAATTCCTGAGAAAGTCTGTGCAGTTGCACCTGCAAGAGTAAGAGCGAACGCGCCGTTAAGCGTACTCATAAAGTTTACAAGCGAACCTTCAAGGGAAGCTATTTGATTGAGTGATACGGAACCTTTGTATGTCTGTATACCGCTTGTCTTTATAGAAGTCGTGTCGATTGTTGTGAGTCCCGTACCGGTTGTAAGTGCTGTTAAAGGCGTTGCGCTGCCTACAAGGTTGTTAAATTCAACAGCGGCATTACCTGCAATCGTCAAAGATTGTGCGCCGTCTACAGTCCCATCGAATTTTATATTGGAAGCCGGAGCCGTAAGTGTTGTATTCTTGGAAAGTGTTACCTTGCCTTTGTATGTCTGTGTTCCGCTCGTTTTGATGCCGGCGGTATTTATGACAGTCTCTGTGTTTGTATCCGTTGTAAGAGCGGCAAGACCTTTTGCTCCGAATCCGACATCCTTTTTGAATTCCGGCTTGGCAAGACCTGAAATTGTAAGAGAATATTCGTTTGTACCGGCACTTGCGCTGTTCACGGTTTCTTCAAATGTTACCGCGGCGGCAGTAACTGTTT
>CAUUGI010000032.1:0-21043 GCA_963544675.1 uncultured Treponema sp. | reverse complement strand
TCAGCCTGCATCAAGCAAATCTTGCCGCGTATTTGAACACAGCTTCCGCCGCCGTTGATTTCGATATGATAGGGCTTTCTTATTATCCTTTTTATGAATCGCATAAATCTCTTAAAAATTTGAAAAAATGTATTTCCGAATGCCGCACATTATATGGAAAGCCTGTAACAGTAGTGGAAACTTCATTTGCGTGGACGGCGCAGGGAGCGGATTCTATAAACAACGAATTTTGGCACGGAGCAGAGGCTGCCGCATACAACGCTTTTAAGGATTCTGCACAAATTAAAAAACTCGACATTTACGAATTGAAAGATAAATCTTTGGAAGGGCAGCCGTTTTATGGGAGAAAAGCAATCCGCGCGAGTATCAAAAATCAAGCGGAGGTTGTCCGTGCCGTAATTGAAGTATCTGCGCAGGCAGGTTCATCGGGAGTGTTCTATTGGGGCGGCGATTGGATTTCGGTATCGGAACTTGGCAGCACATGGGAAAACCAGACATTTTTTGATTTTGACGGAAAACTTCTTCCGAACGCAGGCGTATTTAATGTAGCAGGAAAATAATGAACCTGTTCGAAAACTTTGATTCGTATGGAGGATTTAATATCCCGACGCTTTGCGTCGGGGTTGTTGATTCAAAATCAAAAATCAGTTTTTGGACAGCTCAAGCGGATTTTCGCTTGATAAATCTTTTTTGAATACTTTTATTACGATTATAATCGAAATAAGTGCGACAATCGTGTCGGATATAGGTGTTGCGATCCAAACTCCGCGCGCACCGAAAATCAGCGGTAAAAGCAAAGCTGCCGGCACATAGAAAAATAACTGGCGCGCCATAACCATAAAACCTGCCGGCTTCGGTTTTCCGATTGATTGAAAAAGCGTTATGTTTATTATCATTATTGCGTCGAGCGGGAAAGCGCAAATCGAAAGCATTGTGTTTACTTTTCCGGCAAGCACGAGTTCCGGATTTTTTATGAATAAGCCCATAATCTGCTGCGGAAACAAAAGAAAGCCTGCCCAGAACAAAACTGCAAGACATAGCGCAAATCCGCTGAACATCAATACGCCTTTTTTTACACGCGCAAATTCACCTGCACCGAAATTTGTTCCGGCAAACGGCTGGAATCCTTGACTTATTCCCCAGAGCGGAATAAATGCAAGCGCGGTATATCGGAAAAATGCGCCCATCAGTATAACTTGGTCTTCACCGCCGTATTTTTTCAGAACCGAATACATTATCGCTTGCTGAACCAGTGCCAATACCTGCATAAATGTTGCCGACATCCCGACGGACAGAGTTTCTTTTACGATGCTTTTTTCAAGCCGGAATGCTGTAAGGCGCACATTTTTACTGAAACGTAAAAAGTAGATGAATGTCGAAATTCCGAGAACGGCTTCCGAAATAACAGTTGCGACAGCTGCACCTTCAAGTCCTTTTTTAAGGACAATAACGAATATCGCATCAAGTATGATATTCAATACCGCACTTATTCCCATCAGCGTCATCGCAAATGCCATTCTGCCTTCTCCGCGTATAACCATGTTTGCAGCTTGCCCGAAATTCACAAAAATCGAAGCAAGATAGATTATGCGCAGATACCGCACGCCAAGCGTAAGCATTTCGCCTTCCGCACCGATAAGTTTAAGCAGCGCGGGTGCAAATATAAATCCGAACACCGTAACAACAAGCGAAAAAATCAACGTAAGAATAAGCACATTGCCCATCACCGCATCTATCGTCTTTTTATCCTGCCTGCCGATTGCGCGGGACAAAACAGATGCGGAGCCGATTCCCACAAGAACCGCAATTCCGTTGTTTAAAAGCGTGAATGTGTAGGCAAGACTTATACTCCCCAACGCCGTCTTTCCGACATACCGCCCGACGAAAACCGCATCTACAAACACATACAGACTGATGACCAGCATTCCGATAATTCCGGGAACGGTCAGCTCAAACATTAAAGGAAGAATTCTGCCCTTAATCAAATGTTCTCTTTTATCACTCATAGCAACTCCATAAATGTAATAACCGACGATACCGTCAGTTTTGGTAAACTATAGCTAACTGAAATAAAATGGTCAATACAATGTGAAATTTGTTAGATGCAATGAAAAAGTCGGTATCCACGTAAGATGAGGATATTGTAGGAAGATGTTTCCCGCAAAGGAATGATTTTTCTGCGGACAAAGTTTACGTATTCTTGTTATAATCGCCGCATGGAAATATCTGAAGATTTGCGTAATCATTTTCGGGAGCTTGCAGACAAATATGAAAATGCGGATTTTGTTATAGGCGATCCCAGCTGCGTCTTAAAGCGGTATAAAAATCAGGTAGACACGGAAGCAGCTGCATTTATTGCCGCAATGCTTGCATTCGGACGCCGCGACCAATTTTTGCAAAAGATAGAACGCATTTTATCTATGGCGGATAAATCAGGCGGGATTTGCACGTGGCTTAAAAGCGGCGCATATAAAAATGATTTTGTGCCGGACGAGACATCTTCTGCACCGTTTTCCTCCGACGCTTATGAAAAAAAGTTTTACAGATTTTATTCCTATGCGGACTTTATAAAACTTTTCGATATGCTGGCAGCCGTTTTGACTTCCTCTTCAACGATGAGCGAATATTTTGAAAGAATTTATAAAGACGCGCTCGCCAAATCCGGCAAAGAATATCTTTTGCTTGCGCCGATTATTTCTTCCGCGTTTGAAGGCTGTGCAGTCGTTCCTCACGGTAAAGATACTGCAAACAAGCGCATAAATATGTTTTTACGATGGATGGTTCGAAGGAATTCTCCGGTCGATTTAGGCTTTTGGACTTGGTACGAGCCTTCAAACCTTGTAATTCCGCTTGATACTCATGTTGTGCAGGAAGCCGTACGCTTCGGTCTTATTCCGCCCAAAAGCGGCGGCAATTTAAAAACTGCACTTGCTCTTACCGAAGCGTTAAAACAAATATGGCAGGACGATCCGTGCAAGGGTGATTTTGCTTTGTTCGGGCTTGGTGTCGATACGGAAAGACAGGATTATTGACGTATGTGCGTTTCGTACGTCAATGCACCAAATTCCAAAGTCAACTGTTGCATTTTTAAGATGAGGAAATAAATGAAAGATTACATTTTTTTTGATTTGGATGGAACTTTAACCGATTCACAGGAAGGAATTTTGAATTCGCTTCGCTATACGCTCAAATTTTATGGAATCGAATACCCCGATGAAAAGCTGAAAACGTTTATAGGTCCTCCTATTCTTGAAACATTCAAAAAATTGGGCTTTACCGGTGAAAAGGGACGGGAATGCGTAAAAAAATATCGAGAATATTTTGCAAAAAAGGGGATTTTTGAAAACCGCGTTTACGATGGAATGGAAAATCTACTTAAAGAACTGAAAAATTCCGGCAGACATTTAGCGATAGCTACATCCAAGCCGGAAGAATACGCCGTGAGGATTGCAGAACATTTCGGTATTGCAAAATATTTTGACTGTATATGCGGCTGCAACATGGATGAAACCCGTTCGGACAAGGCGGAAGTGATTGCGTATGCGCTTGAATCCTGTTCACTGCATAAGGACGATACAGGACGAGTTCTTATGGTTGGAGACCGCTACATAGATATTGAAGGAGCACATAAAAATTCGATTTGCGCTGCCGCCGTGTTGTACGGTTACGGTTCTCGCAAAGAATTTGAAGAATACGGTGCAGATTACATAGCGGCAACCGTAAACGAATTGCAAGCATTAATAGAAAAACTATGAAGAGTGCAAAAAACAGCAAAGCGGCAAAATATTTTATCACATTCGTAAGTCCGGTTTTGGCAGCGCTGTTTACGGTATATTTTATCGTGCTGCAATTTATGTCGCCCTCAAATTTTTGGGGAACAATATTTTCATTCAGTATGGTATGGCTTTTGATGGGGATTTTGTTTGCCGCGCTCTTTATATTCCGAAAGAAAGATTATTTTTCCGGAATACCCGCAATACTCAAAAAGATTTTTGCAGCACTTATGCTGATCGGTTTTTCAGCCGCCTCAGTCTGCCTATATTTTATTTTGACTCCGCGCATAAGCAGCGGAAGCGAAGAAGTAAAGTATGTAATTCTTTTAGGCGGCGGCATTACAAAAGATATGAAACTTACGCAAGCCATGCAGCAGCGCGTAAAAACCGCGTCAGAATACTTAAAAAATCACCCGAATGCTAAAGCGGTTGTTACAGGCGGACACTTGCGTTTTACAAAATGCTCGGAAGCGTCGGTATTGAAAACCGCACTTGTATCACACGGAATTGATAAAAACCGCATAATCGAAGAAGAAAAAGCACTCGACACAATAGAAAATTTTAAATACAGCGCGATTTTGCTATCGCAATCCGAAAATATTTCCATTTCGGAAGTTATTTCGTCACCTGTAGCCGTAATCACAAGCGGTTTTCATCTTGCACGCGCAGAATATCTTGCCGCTCGCATCGGATTTACAAACGTTTACGGCGTTCCGTCCTACGTTCCGCCTGTTTTCGTATTAAATTCATATTGCCGCGAAATATGCGCATACATTAAGTTGTTTTTCCGCGTGATTTTCACAGGCAAACCTAAACCTCTTGCAATCTAATCAACAACCTCACCGCAGAGCGGCAAGGAACATTACACAATGTTTTGAAAATGTATTTTTTTCACAAAATGATTGCAGCCTGATTAAACACCTCTATTTAACGTAAAACGTAAGAGTATTGAACCGGCTGCAAAATCAAATCTTTTCCGCCTGTAAATCGGAAACGGAATTAGGGGTTTATTGCTTTTTTCCCTGATTTGCTACGGATTCCATTTTAGCCTTAAGTGCCTCTTGGTCGCCGAGATAATAATGTTTTACAACTTTCAAATTATCATCGAACTCATAAACGAGCGGAGTTCCTGTAGGAATATTCACATTTATGATGTCTTCGCTGCTCATGTTGTCAAAATATTTTACAAGAGCGCGCAAAGAATTTCCGTGTGCGGCAATAATAACGCGCTTTCCGGCTTTCATATCTTTCTTTATGACATCTTCAAAATACGGAACTACGCGCTCGATTGTTGTTTCAAGGCTTTCGCACTGCGGAATATCTTTTTTATCGACATTTCTGTACATCGCCTGTTTTGTTGAACTGCGCTCATCGGAATCTTCCAGTGCCGGCGGCTTTATATCAAACGAGCGGCGCCAGATTTTTACCTGCTCTTCGCCGTATTTTTCCGCAGTTTCCGCTTTGTTCAATCCCTGTAAAGCACCGTAATGCCTTTCGTTGAGCTTCCATGTTTTTGTAACCGGAAGCCATGCGCGGTCGAGTCCGTCAAGAACATGATTCAAAGTGTGAATTGCGCGTTTAAGGTACGATGTATAACATACGTCAAAGTCGTAACCTTCCGCTTTAAGCAATTTTCCGGCTTGAATAGCTTCTTCATGGCCTTTTTCGCTGAGGTCGACATCTGTCCAGCCCGTAAAAAGATTTTTTTTGTTCCATTCACTTTCGCCGTGTCTTACTAAAACCAGTTTAATCATAATTACCCCTTATATTTTATTGCTTATATTCTTCGTTTTGAAGAATAACATAAGGAATATTGATTTTCAAGGGAATGGCGGACGGGATGAATTATTTTTGAATGATTATGGCAGAATTACCGTCGGCAAATCTCTTGCGGCAGTTATATCGTAGCCTTCCTCCAAGAGTGCGCTTATAAGCAAATCAAGGTTTTCATAGAGGAAGCTTTCTCTTGAGCCGCGAGGAAGTCCTACGGAAACGGAAACAATACCTCCGCCTGCGCGATTTAAATCACTCATATAAGAATCGATTATAGACGCTGCCGTATAATAATGACTGTCCGATTTTGCGCACTCTTCAAGGGAAATAAAATCGCGGACAGTTGAAACGGTATTGACATAAGTGTAGCCTGCTTTTTCGGCAAATGCGCGTACGCTTTCGGTAACGTTATAATAAGGAGTGTGCCACAAAAGAGATAATTCTTTTTCCGTGCAGCGTTCAAATTCATCTTCATTACGTGCAAGTCCGCGCCGGATAAACTCTTCGTCCGGAACAAAGCCGCCGTTGGAAAAATCTGCAAGAGTAAAAAACATAGAAGCGCACTCGTTTCCCGATTCGGCAATCTGACGTGTTTCTTTGGGATAGCGGCGTATAAATTCACCGTTTAGGAAAAAAGTCCCTTTTACCTTGTACAGCGCAAGTTCGTATAAAATGCGCGGAAGTCCGTCGGCTGTATTATATGCGTCGAATATAATAGCAGCTTTCTTTTTACCGGAAGTTTTTTCCGCACTCTGCGGGAAAACAGCTTTTGTAACGGCTTTTCCGGTGAGAGTTCTTACGTAAAGCGCATTTTCATAATTTGAGTTGGATGTGCGTCCGCAAAACACACGATAATTTCTATTTGCATTTACATTTCGAATTTTATCAGTGGATGCGGTGCCGTTTTCCAGCCATTTGTTATTTTGAACATCGTAAAAAAGTTTTTGGCCTGTTTCCGTTTCCGCTGCTAAAACCGTTCCGTCGTCGTTCCATAATATAGACTTTGCAGACGATGCAAAAAGCGTTTTTACATTACCGTTTGTACAATTCCAAAGTCGGACACTTCCTGTTCCGCCTGCAATCAATTCTTCATTATTTTTCCAAAGAATGGAAATGCCCTTGTCTCCACTTAATTCCGTCGTTTCAGTCCACTTTGACGTGTCGTAAACATAAACGCCCGTACCGGAAGAAAACGCACATTTTGAACAGTCCGGCGATAATTCAGAGAATCCGGAATCTTCGATTTCAAGAATTTTTACAAATCCGCCTGACAGTCGATAAACTGACGACTTAATTTTACCGCCGGAATACGGCATAAGACGAAAACATATAAAAGGTTCCGTGCGGCTGCCCCAAATAATTTTTGCATCCAATACGGAAGCATCAGACTCTATATATGTTCCCGAATAAATCGGTTCAAGATAATTCCCTGCAGAAGAGTTCAATTTGTAATGTGAAAAGAATTTTGCGGATTTGATTACAATAATAGAAGAAAGAGAAGCGTTTATGCTGAAAATATCCCTCGAAGGGACAAAACGCTCCGGTAATCTGCCGATGGGAATACCGTTTCCGATAATTTCCGAATACAGCGCACGTGTGTAAAACTCTTTTGCCCCGATTTTATACACAATATCGCCGTCGATATAGACAAGATTTTTGCTGTCCGCCCATTGAACGCTGTTTATCGCCCCCGCGCAGATTTTGCGGTATTTATCGTCCGCATCAATTCCTTTGATGAACGCATCCGGCTTACAAAAATACACATTTCCGCCCTTTTCGTAGACAAACACACTGCTGTCCGCGCACCATTTTACGGGAACACGCTCATAGTTTAATGCGGATTCCGAATCTATGATAACGCGCTTTCCGCTGCCGCTTTGTTCGAGCAAAAGAATACCGGAGGCATAGCGTGTCTTTTCTATTATACATTGCCATTTTCCGTCGGGACTTGCTGCGGCAGGCAGAGAACGCATAGAATTAACCGGCAGATTGCGAAATAATTTTTTCCACACTGCAGAGCCGCTTTTAAAATCATAATGAACAATGCCGTAACGATTCCTAATTTGCAGCGTGTCGGAAAGCAGCTCCATCTTTTCAGGAAAATAAGTAATCGGTTCAGGGATTTTAACGGGGACACCTTCGGCAAGTTGAGCTGTAAAAGCGGAAGAATATGCATAAGTCCCCGCAAACGAGTGACTAACAGTAAATGCGATTTTATCCGCAGAATTTATATCTGCTTCACTGAATTTTATACCCGCAAAAAGCATTGTGTTCAGCAGGCAAGTAAAACAAAAAATTGTAAATAAATAACGCGATTTCATTTTATCCCCGTATTTGAATGGCAGATATTTGAGCACGACCGAAATTATAGATTTATTTTCGAGTTTTCAAAACCAGTTATTTAACCTTATAGCTTAAATTTTGAATTTTATAAAGTACGCGGCGAACGGTTTAAATCATTTATAGCAGTTTTGCTTTTAGCAAAACTGCAGTGGACGGGAATCCGATTTATATCATTAAAGCCTTATTTTCCCGTCCACCAGTCCGCTTAAAGTTTTGCATTCGCAAAACTTTGTAAAACTATCTTATGGCTGCGCTCCGATAACGGTGCGGCGGACGGCTTAAATCATTTATAGCAGTTTTGCTTTTATTAAAACTGCAGTGGACGGGAATCCTATTTATGTCGTTAAAGCTTTATTTTCCCGTCCACCCAAGATGCAGGGTTTTGTGCTTTTAAAATATCGTAATTCCTGAAAAGGTCAGTGCAAATGCGTTTTGGTTTTCTTCGGGATTGGGACGATACTTAAAAACAGTGTTCAGCTTAAAACTGAATGAATAATTCGCCGCTCCGCTTATGTTCGGTGTTAGCGTAAGTTCCGCCTTAAACGCAAGCTCATCGCTGTAGTTCGGACTGCCGCCCATAGAATTCCGTATAAACTCGATAGTATTTGCCGCTTCTTTACCTGAGTCCGTTCCGCTTGAAAGTTTTGAAAGATAATATGTGCTTAAAGCAAAACGGTTCGTGTATAAAAGCGGCAAAATATTCGGAGCCCATTGAATTTCTTTTGCAAAAAGAATTACATCGGTTTTTGCGGCGGCATAATAGCCTTGAGCCGGAAAAAGTGCTGCTTGAACGCTGAGCGGAAGATTATTCGTAAAACCTTCAACATTTTTTACAGGCAAAATGCGCGGAATTTTAACCGTTCCCGTAAGCCCTAAATTTTGCTGCGCCGAATAAGGTGAATCAAGCTCCGTAAGGGGAGCGCAATAGTGCGTATCGTAAAACAAAGCAATTTCCGCACCTGAATATTCGTAATGCTCCCTGCCGCATTTCGAAATATTTCCAAATGCAACAGCAGCTCCATCCGAAGCAAAAATCCGTTTGGTAAGGTTTCCGTTTTCCAACATCCCGAAAATATTGAATGAAAAAATATCGGCTAAACTTTCGTTGTCTTTTTCGGCAGGGAGCTGTGTCAGAGTCTGTCTGCCTTCAAAAAAATTGAACTTATTGGAAAACTTTATGTATTCCGTATTGGAAAAAGGTATTTTGCAGGATGCTTCCGCGGATTCGGTCGTCTGTTTGTAACCGTATCTGTCGAATTCTATCTGCCCTCGTAAAACGTATTTAAAAAGCTCTGTTTGAGTCCCTCCTGTTGCAAGTGCACCTACTGCGCCGGAGTTTGTAAGAATACTGTAACCTGCACTGACTCCCAAAATCGGCGAAGTCCACGGTGATGCCGATACGTATGTTATGCCGATTGGAAGCTGCGTCGCAGCCGTAGTCTGCGCATTTCCCGTTATGGAAGATGTTGAAGTAAGCGCAAACGGAAGAACAGTTCCTTTATGAGTAAAACTATATTTTGCAAGAGAGAACGGTTTTTCATCCGTAAAATGAGTAATCGTTTGCGCCTGTAAATCTAAGTTTTCGGCAGAAATAAGATTTTTCTGCGCTGAAGTTTCCGTTATATCGAAAGAAGAACATTCTATGCGCTCAAGATTCATCTTTTCCATGTCGGCAAAAAGCAATTTTGTACCGTCAAAAAAACTTCCGATGTAAATAAAACGTTTTTCGACGACATAAGCAGGTGAAAAAATGCCGCCTGAACAATCATCCTTCTGCAATATGAATGTGCCTGTGCTTTCCGCATTGTCTGTCGAAAGCAAGCCCAGCCGCGGCATTGAATGAGGTTTTGTCCAAGAAAAACTTACACCGCCGTCAGGCAGCGCATTTAAATTCCTTATAACCGCGCGCTCATAAGGCAGCCGGAATTCAGTTATATTTTTTGAAAAAATATTATATCCGCGTATTGAAAAATTCATGCCGTCTTTATAGATAAAATAAATAATGCCGTTTGCGTTTCCTGCCGGTGAAAAGACGAATTTCTGCATATCGTTTTTGATGACGGCAATGCAGTCTGTTTCGTAAATTCCGCCGTTTTTGCCGGTTTTAAGCGAATATATTTTTAAGGATGTATTTTGATTTTCCGTATGAACGGCTGCCGCATAATATTCTCCGCCGCAGGAAAAAATCGATGCGTCGCGAAGTCCGCTTTCTTTTATCGTGAAAAAACGCCTGCGTTTGATGTCGTAAATGCGGACTTTGTGCTTTGCGTTTCTTCCTGCAGATGACGTATAAGAAACGGCGGCATAGTGTCCGTCATAAGTCAAACCGACTTTAGAAACTGAAGGCATTTTAAATAAGCGAATCGTTTTTTTACCGCCGTTTTTTACGAAATATACGGAAGATGAATAAGCATCATAATATGCAAATCCGTTTTTACAGGAAGTAAGAGAGAGGCAGTTCGAAGGGTGAAAATCAAACGCCGTGCAATATTGATTTTCTAAAGGAGAGGACGGAATTTCAGGAATCTGCACGCCTTGGTAAAAATCGTTCCAAGCATTTTTAATCGGAATGCCATAAACTTGTTTAAAGCACATAAAATATGTGAGCGTCCGAAAATTTACGCATTTGTACCAAAACTCCGCATATTTTTCCATTCCGTATTTTTTTTGAAGCCATGCGCTGAACGCTCCTCCAAAATAATAACTTTGTCTTGTGTACGGATAAACATCTTTTGTTCCGTTTATTTCCGAATATCGCGGAAATCTTCCTTCGACTTTTGCCTGTTTTAGGAAGTGCAGACTGAATTCATCGTTAAGTCTTCCTTCTCCGCCGCTGCTTTCAGACGATACGGCAGCTCCTTCCGCCCATGATGTCGTTGTAAAGAGAATCCCCGGATTGTAAGAGTCTCCCAACGCTTTTTTTACTCCGTTCCAAAAATCTCCCTGCACATTGTATGAAATTGCGTGTGTTAGTTCATGTCGGAATACGCTTATAAGGCTTTCGGAAAAGACCGCCATATCTTCAGAAGGGACAGTATCGTGTATGACAATGTGATTGAACGGCGCAAACGAAAAATAGCCGTTAAATTCATCCTGCGACGGAGAAATAACGACAGGAATCTTGAAATCGTGAGGCAAATTGTAGCTTTCCGCTACTTCTTTATAAACTTTTTCCGCGCCGTCAAAAATAATTTCCGCGCTTTTTCTTGAACGTTCAGGGAATATTATTTCAAAATGTTCGGTGCAGACGATGCGCAGGTCTTTTTCGCCTGCCATCATGCCTTCATAAGCGAACAACTGCATTGCCGCGCTAAAAAATAATATACACTTTGCAGTAAAGTGCTTTAAGTTAAAATAAATTTTCATGTGTGCCGCCTTTTTTTTGTGCAGGATGAATACATTCATTAGGAAAGTTCCGTTTCATAACAGATTCAGTGATTTAGTAATGCGGAGGGCGGCGATTTGGAATATCGGATTCAAGTGAATCAGCCATATCGCGCAGCTTATCCGAAAGCATTTTGTTTTCCCGTTTAAGCGCGGCAATTTCTGTCGATTGTTCCAGCACTGTATGTTGGATTTGATTCATAAAATCTTCGATATACGATAATTTGATTTCAACCGCTTCAAAGCGGTCTTTACTTTCATCTTTATTCATACGGCATATTAGCATGACTTGCAGACACTGTAAAATAGTAAAGACGATTGATGAGTGCCGGCACGCGGCGAGAGACACGCCACTCTTTCGCCTGAACATGGAAACTGCAAGCATTATTCTGTATCATCGACATGATGAAATGTAAGAACTACAGTTTTACGGTTTTTGCCTGTTTTGCTTCATATATTGTTCAGGCGATTGTGAACAATTTTCTGCCTTTGCTTTTTATAAGGTTCAACAACGAATATTCGCTTCCGATTTCGCAGATAACTCTTCTTGTAACGATAAATTTTTCTCTTCAACTTTTAACGGATCTTCTTTCGGTGATGTTTATCGACAGAATCGGATATAGATTTTCCATGCTTTTGGCACACGGATTTTGTGCGACGGGATTCATTCTGCTTTCATTCCTGCCTGCGGTGTTGGATAACCGTTTTGTCGGTATCCTCATATCCGTGTTTTTCTATGCGATAGGCGGCGGTCTCCTTGAAGTCCTTGTAAGCCCGATTATGGAAGGCTGTCCTTCCGGCAACAAAGAAAAGGCGATGAGCCTTCTGCATTCGTTTTACTGCTGGGGTCATGTTGGTGTCGTGCTTTTTTCAACCTTGTTTTTCTTTGTCTTTGGTATAGAGAACTGGAGACAGCTGGCGATTCTTTGGGCGTTTTTCCCCATGCTGATAGGAATTATGTTCATTTTTATTCCTGTGCCATCGCCGATTAAAGAAGGCGAGACAGGTCTTTCCTTGAAAAAACTTTTTTCCATTAAAGAATTCCGGATTCTTATGCTTATGATGATATGCGCCGGTGCAAGCGAGCAGTCGGTGTGCCAGTGGGCATCCGCATTCGCCGAAAAGGCTCTTGGAATAACAAAGGCTTTGGGGGATGTGCTGGGGCCAATGATGTTCGCCGCTCTGATGGGAACTTCAAGGGCATTCTTCGGAAGAAAAAGCAGGTCTTTCAGTTTGGACGGATTCATGGCTTTTAGCGGTCTCCTGTGCGCAGCGTCATATCTCTGCATTGTGTCGGTGCAAAATCCGTTCGTGTCGCTTGCAGGCTGTGCGGTAACCGGTTTTTCCGTAGGGATAATGTGGCCCGGCACATTCAGCAAGGGAAGTGCCGCCATCAAAAACGGAGGTACCGCCATGTTCGCCCTTTTTGCACTGGCAGGCGACCTTGGATGTTCAGGAGGGCCTACGCTTGTAGGATTTGTATCGAATGTATTTAACGACAATATACGAATCGGGATTCTCTTTGCGTTGATTTTCCCTTTTCTTATGCTTTTCGGGCTTTTGTTTCTTGGGCGAAGAAGTAAAAGCCCAAAAAAAAGATTATGCTAAAAAGAATCGTTTATTATCACGCTGCCTTGCCGCACAATCGAAATTCCGTCGTCAAAACGCACAATTGTAGACGGAAGTGCGCCGATTTTATCACCGTCATCCACAATCAAACTTACTTCGTTTTCGAATTCTCGCTTTATTTCTTCTATTAAATTCAAAACCGGCAACCTGCTTCTGTTTACGCTTGTTGAATAAACAGGACTTCCCGCAAGAGAGATAACATTTCTAAGCCATTCATCTCCGGGGCATCTTACAGCTATCGTAGAATCGGGATTATCTTTTGCCGGAACGATTACAGTCAATGCTCCGGGCCAATAATTTAATAAACCGGGCGGAAGTTCTTTTGCACTTATTGAATTTATTTCTTCCGGCTTGGAAATTAGAACTATAAAAGGTTTGTTTTCCGACCTGCCTTTTATGCTGCGGATTTTAGAATCGGTTTTATTTATTATCCCGGAAAAACCGTAGACCGTATCGGTTGGAATTATGATTATTTTTTCTTCTCTTAATAATTTGGAACAAAGTTTTATTGATTGCGAATCAGACTTGCGGCAAATCATAAACGGGAATTCCTTGTATAACTTCTTGTTTTGGTTTGAACACTGTTATGTTTCCTGTCATAAAATCAGCAAGAAGCATTATCAACAATGACGCCGCAAAAAAAATAAATCCTGCCGCTTTGCAAAGGCTTTCTGAAAGATAATCGCAATCTTTGTGTTTTAGCGCGGTTCCCGTATCATAAAGACTGCGTTGAAACGGTTTAAGTCCGGTTATTTTTACTAATTTTTCATCGCTTCCGACATAATCAAGCCGGCGCGCATAAGCCGCGATAACGTCTCTATCTTTAAGTAATGCAGTATGTTCAAGAATGAGCTCTTCATTAAGTTTTTGAATAAGTTCAGCCTGCGCGGCAATAATTTTTTTTTGCGACTCAAGCTGCTTGTAAACCCATATTCCGTTGCGTCCGAAAAATGTGGACAATAAAACGTAAACAAGGGTTCCCAAAAGAGCGGCTGATAAAAACTTTATTCGAACCATTATGATATAATATCGGAGCATATTTTTATTTTCTGTAATAAAAATATGTGATATAATCCATAAAAATAGTTTAGTATCAGCTATGGAATTTTTACTATTTATTTTCGTATATTATGCCGATACAAAAATATAAAAATCTGAAAACCGAGAGGAACAGTATGAACGATTCAACCGATACAAAAGATATTGACAGCTATGGAGTATGGGTAAAAAGACCGCCGCAGGATTCTCCCGACAAGGAGAAATCTCTTGACGAACTCCTAGATACGGGTGATTTCGATTCTATCAGCACTTTCCCGGATTTTCCTGAACCTGATGCTCAGGCAGATACAAAAATTGACGATAAAGCGGACGACTTTCCAAATGCCGCTTCCGAAGACTCTTTGGATTTTGATACAACTCTTACAGTGGATGAACTTTCCAACATTTCAGATACTACCGGAATAACGGAAGACGAACCTGCCGCTGATACGTCGGCAGACTCTCTTGTTGCAGATGATTTCTTTCCCGATTTTGATGACAGCGGAACCGGCGGCGAAGATAAAACAACGGAAGTAAGCGCAGATTCTTTCGGAGATGAAGATATTTCTCTGGATGATTTTATGACAGAAGATTCCACCGATCCAAATCCGCCCGCCGCACCTGAGACCCCAGATTCAGGGACAAGCACTGCCGATGATGACGGAGAAATTTCACTTGATGATTTCTTGGACGATGCTTCTTTCGGCGGGGATGATTCGCAGAAAGCAGACGATGTTTCAAACGATGCGCCGCTCGATATTGATTTGAATTTTAATGAATCTCCTTCGGAACAGGTTGAAGTAGAAGACGCCCCTGAAGAAGATGATGATGACGATATAGAAATAAAAGACGAAGAATTTGACGATATGTTCGACAAAATATCAAGCTCAGGGCAGGATAACAGCGGTTTATCCGATTCTGCTGCAACTTCGGAAGAAGTGTCCCTTGACGATTTTAATACGGACTCGAACGTCGGTAATGCCGAAAAAGATTCAAATGCCTCCGAAGATGTAGACCTTTCCGCTTTCGGAATTGACAGCGATGCGGATGAAACGCCTGTAACTTCAAATGTGCAGGAATCTAAAAAAGTTGAAGTTGTCGATTATGATTTATCGATTTCAGATGATGCGGAAACAACAGCGGCTCCTAAGGTTGCAATTGTGCAAGATTCCTCTCCTGAGCCGGTTAATAAAGAAGAAACGGAAAATGTCAGTACGCAGCTTCTAAAACAGATTGTCGCCGATCTTTCAGGATTAAAAAGTGAAATAAATACGCTTAAATCGGAATTTGAGGAATTAAAATCCCGGGATTTTAGCGAAACTCAATCCCGGTCAAAAAATACGGAACCGGATGTGATTGAGGTGCCGGAAGAAGAGGAAAATACCGGTTTTTTTAGCGGACGCGACGAAGATGAAACGATTGCGCTTTCCGGCGATGAATTAAATAATATCATGCAGACAGCGGATTTTTCTGACGATGAGCTTGCGATGCCTGAATCATCCGACGAAGTTGTTGAAGATTCTCCGGAGGAGTCCGGCTCACAGACGGATTCTTTCGATATACCGGAAGAATCTGCCGTTCAAGAGAAAACAGAAGATTCTTTTACCGATTTTACTGATACTGCGGAAGCGGATACGGAAAACAGCAGCTCCGTTGAAGATCTGTCCAAGACTCAGCCGGCAGAGCAAACAGAAGAAACGGTCATAAACGAGGATAAAACGCTCGATGGAGCTGATATTCTTACGCAGGACAGTACCGAAGAATCCTTTACCGAACCGGCAACAATTGAAGAGCCGGATGTCGTAGATGAATCCGAACACTTCACCGATGATGAGCCTTTCAGTGCGATAACAGAAGATGAAATTGTAATTCCTGAAGAAGAACATGATTCAGGACTTTCTCTTGATGTAGAAAGCGAAACGCTTGAAGAACCGGATTTAAATGACATCGACACAATGAATATCCCTCAAGAGATTTCGATTCCGAAAGTTGACGATGTTGGCGAAACTGAAGAGACTTCCGATGAAACTAAAGTAGACGATATTCTTGTAGAATCATCTTCTACCGACCTCATGAATTCCGTAAAAGAATCGACACTGGAATCTACGGCTGAAGATACTGTAGAACCTGTTGAAGAGACTTCCGTGTCGGAAGAAGTTGAAAATATCGAAGATGACGGCGACAAAACTGAAGAAGAACCTGCGGTAACGACAAATGGCAGTCCCGATCCTTTGTTCGATGAAATAATGGCAGAAGAGCCGTCAATAAGTGAGACTCTTTCAAAAGAAAGTGTAGATTATCTTGCCGAAGAAGAAATCATAAAAGATAACCTTCAGACGCAGGAAAATACGTCAGAAGAAAGCGATGAAGAAACTCCTGAAAGCACGGATATTCCGTCCGATTTAAAGTCTGATATAAAATCAGTGCTTTTATATATGGATCAGCTTCTTGAAAATCTCCCTGAAGAAAAAATTATGGAATTTGCAAAATCCGAGCAGTTTGTAACATATAAAAAACTGTTTGCAGAGCTTGGTCTTTCCTGATTATCCGCATAAATAAAAACGGCTGCTCTCATTTCGGGGCAGCCGTTTCTTAAAATGAATCCTGTAATAACTTTTTCAACGGCGAAAAACGGTTCTAAAACTTGCTCGCTGAACGGCATTTCTCTTCATTCAAACTATAATCCCGAACGGGAAGCACAACAATTTGTTCATTCTGTTGATATGGATTTCACGCCTTCGTTTATATTGATTACGGAACCGGCTCTTTCCTATTGCGTCATGCCGTTAAAAGAGCGTTTCCCTGAAGCAAAAATATGCGCTGTGCGTTATTGCAACGATTTTAAATCCGAAGATATAATGTTTGACCGTGTATTTTATTTAAATACGTCGGATTACGGGCAAAAATTGGAAAGCGAACTTTTTTCTTATATGGGAGACGAAGGAATTTGCTTGTGCCGCTTTTTGTCATGGCTTCCGGCTGCAAAAATATTTTCCGAGCATGATAAAACTGCATGGAATTCAATTAAAAATACCGTCAAAACGGCGCATTCAAGCCTTGCTACGCACAGCTATTTTGCACAGCGATGGTTTAGAAACGCTCATATATTCTGCAATTCCGTAAGAAAAACTGCATTTGTAAAACACGGAAATATGCCGGTTATAATAACGGCAAGCGGCACAAGCCTTGAAAAATCGCTTGAACCGTTAAAAAATTGCAGACACTCATATTTTTTAATAGCCCTTTCGTCGTCGCTTTTGCCGCTTTTGGAAGCCGGTATAAAACCTGATATGGTGCTTTCCACCGACGGAGGATATTGGGCAAAGCGGCATTTGGAAGAACTGAAAAATCACAATGAAATTCCTATTGCGTTGAGCGCAGAAGCTGCATATCCGGGTGGATTAGCAGAAACGAATACCGTGATTCCGCTGGGGTTTGCAGACGGATTTGAAACGGTTATGACAAAATTGTGCGGATTCAAACTTATGAATGCTGAGCGAAACGGAACCGTAAGCGGAACCGCACTGGAGTTTGCACTAAGCATTACGGACGGAGACATTTTTTTCTGTGGACTTGACCTTGCCGCAGGAAAAGGACTTCAGCATTGCCGACCGAACGCATTGGAACTAATTTCAGAAGTTTCAGATAATCGTATAAAATCAAAAGAAGGCAGATTTACTCGCGCAAGATTGAATTCTGAAGCACTTAAAATATACAGACAATGGTTTTCCGCTGAAAATCCTCGATTTAAGGGAAGAGTTTACCGGCTTTCGGAGAATTTTAAATACGAAAATACGCTTGGAAGTATAAAAGACGTTGATTTTTCGTTTTTCGATAAGCGCATAGCCGAAAGCATAAAAAAATCGGATTTTTGCAGAATCAGCATTGAAAACACGGAACTTCCGTCTTCTTCGGTGCGCGCGGAACGAATTAAAAATTTTATAGAGGCTAATTCATCTTCGGAAGACTGGCTGCATTCGATTTTTCCCGCCGAATATCTTTCATGGAAACGCAGCATAAAAGAGCGCGAGAAAAAATTTGAAATTTTAAAAAAGAAAAATGAAGATTTTTTGGCGCGCTTACAGGGGAAGTTATGCCGTACAAGGAGATAATTTTATCGAAGGACGGAAATCCTGTCCCTGTCTTCGAAGACGGAAATCCCGCTCATTCGCGCTATTCACCTATAAAAGAAGGTGTACAATTCGCCGCACGTGTTGAAAAAAGCGGATTTTTCATTGTGGCAGGCTTGTGCGGCGCATATCACATAAGCGCAATGCTTGCGGAATTTCCCGACGCAAAAATTATCGCCGTCGAATCAAATGCGAAGGACATAGATTTTTTACAATCAAATATGGAGAATGTTCGGAATTTAATTGCATCAAAAAAAATTACGGCAATTTCGGCAGAAATGACGGAATCCGCGCTTTTACAAAATTATCTTCCCGCCATGCACGGCACATTCAGTCTTGTTGAATTGCCGAGCTGGAAAGCAGCTAATCCTGCCTTTGCCAAAAAAATCGAAGGGTCTGTAAAAAATGCTCTAAAAAAAATTGCGGTGGATTTTTCCGTTCAAGCTAATTTCGGTAAATTATGGCAGCGGAACATATTGCTGAATTTAAGAGCGGCTGTCCGTCCGGCAAATCCTATTTTACCGGTACACAAGACAGCGTTTATCGCAGCGGCAGGACCTTCGCTGGATTCAAAAATCGAATATATAAAAATGCGCAGAAAGGAGTTTTATATAATTTCCACAGATACTGCATATTCGGTTTTGCGCTCGAACGGCATTTTTTGCGATGCAGTTTGTTCTATTGACGGGCAAGCTGTTTCTTGTGCGCATTTTTACGGCAAAACCGACGGAGAAACATTATTTATATTCGATTTGTGCGCTCAAAATTCCGCAGTAAGAAAAATAATGAAATCAAATGCGGGCTTAATATTTTCATCGTCGGGGCATCCGCTTGCGCAATATGCGCAACAAACTCAAAGCGAAAACAAACGCAGCTTTATATGCGCAGGAAACGGAGCGGGCACGGTAACGATAATGGCGGCGGATTTTGCAGCTAAAGCAGGATTTGAAAAAATTTTAATTGCAGGTGCCGATTTTGCATATATTTCAGGGAAATCTTATGCGAACGGAACTTATCTTGATAAAATTTACGGCTGCGCACAGAACAGAGTTTTAGGCGTTGAAGAGCAATTTTGCCGCCTTATGTTCCGTACACCTCTAAAATATGAAGGAAAATATGCAAAAACGGAAATTTTGGATTCGTATCGTACCGAATTTGAAAATTGGGCGGTATCAAACGGATTTAAAATATCAAAAGAAGATGATATTTATTCCCTTTGTAGAAAAAATACAAATCCTCATGGAATCAGCACCGTAAAATTCGACTTTGAAAAATTCACAAAATCATTAAAACTTGAACAAGAAAAAATAGAACATGGAGAAAATATAAATAATTCTCCCGTTTCCGTTTTTACACTTCCGTATATCGCACATATAAAAAAGCAAAATCCTTCCGCAGACTTCCGCTTATGTGTCAACCTTGCACTGGCAGACATTCTACGATATACTTTTTAAACATGAAGCGAAAAAGCATTACAATCTATTCAATAATAATATCTATTATCTTTATATTTTCAGTAGTATTTTTGGTTGCAAAGCTCGCAGCGGAGTATTCTTACGGAGAAGAGCGCGCGCAAAGAACCGTAACTCATATAATTTCTGCAATAAAAAAAGACGGAAGCAATTTTGATATGCAGCAGGCTGCCGGTAATTTGCAGGATTATCAAGGTCTTTATTTGTATAAAAATTCTTTACCTGTTTATTGCTACCCACAGAAAGATGAAATACAAATGAACGATACAAATCTTGTTAGAGTTTTTCAATCTTCCGTTCAAAAAGGCGGCGATACTTTTACACTCAAGGCGGCAGTCTATCTTTTAAGCCCTGCATCGATTTTCTACTATGCCCGCTTTTCATTTATAATAATAATGACAGCTACAATATTGACTGCGATTCTGCTGATATATATTTCCGTAACGGAAAAGCAGAATTCTTTTGAGGATATAAATGCGGAACAGGAAGATGAACCGCAAAAATCCGAATTACAATCCGACGGAGTGATTAAAGATGCCGAACCGCGAGAAAATCAAGAGATTGTGCAAGAAGTTAGGAAAAGTACAGAAGATGAACCGGATGATGTTATAGCAGCGGATAATCCTGACAGTACGGCTGCAAATCAACCGGAAAACAATGCAAACAATGGCCAGGAGAATGAAATTACCGGCTCTTCCGCCGGTTTATCATTCGACGAGGAAGCTGCGGCTAAGAAAAAAGAAGATTCGGCAGATAGTATCGATGCAGACGATTTAGACGGCACTGCCACGGCGGTTGAAGACGTTCCTGCGCAGGAAGCTGCATATCACGAAGCGCAAACCGCCGCCGACAGCAAAAGGGATTTTTTCTCTCCGGTAACAGGTTTCGGTTGGGAACAAAATTTTAAACTTCGGCTTGACAGCGAGCTTATTCGGGCTGCATCTTCGGAGTTGGATTTGTCTCTTTTTATTATAAAAATTATTGGATTAAAATTCACCGACACGGCGGCGTCTGCGATATGCGAATATCTTTTGGAAGAATTCCAATTTAGAGATATGATTTTTGAATTCGGTGAAGACGGTTTTGCAGTAATAAAAACCGATATGTCAATCGAACAGGCGGAAAATCTTGCAGGTCTGATTCATACCAAGCTTTCACAACTTATCGCCGGTTATGATTCCAAGTCGGCGTTGACGTGTTATATCGGAATCTCATCTCGTTCCATACGAATGCTTTCGGCAGAACGGCTTATCATGGAAGCAAGAGAAGCTTTGAATCACTCTATTGAAGACAAAGACTCTCCAATTACAGGATTTCATGTAGACATAGAAAAATACAGGGAATTTCTAAACAATAATTAAAAGTTTAAATTTCAAATTTTAGAAAAACTCAAAGTTCAATACTTTAAATATGATTAGCGATAAATTGGCATATTCATAAAAAACTGCCGTATACAACACGGCAGTTTGATGTGATAAATTTTTGTATGGGTAAAATATAT
>CAUUGI010000031.1:0-21616 GCA_963544675.1 uncultured Treponema sp. | reverse complement strand
ATGGATGAAAAATATTAGCCTTAATTTCGAGTTTTTCCGAAACTCGAAATTTTCCGACTCTTTCCGGCTCCAACAAAATGAAGAGTTTTGAAATAAGCATCGTTTATGCGCAGGCGAGGTTCCGTCTGCGTGCTGTTTCGAGCGAGGAGCTCAACTGCGGCTGACGAGTTTGCATTGCAAACTCGGTAGTGAGCGCAGCGGACGGGGCTTCGCCGAAAGCACAGCTTTATTTAACTGCTGTTTTCAAAACTCGACATTTGGGCTATTACTTTTTTTTGTAATTGTACTTAATTTTTACTCTATCTAACGCTCTATTCTGCTTTCCGATTGTTATTTTTTTCCAATCATCTTTTGTACCGGCATAATGAATGATTCTCAGCCAACTGTAGTCGGTAAAAGCATCGTCTCCAATTATGCGGAGGCTTTTGGGCACGGTCAGCGTTTTGAGCTCATTACAACGCCCTAAGGATTCTGAGCCGATATAAAAAATTGTTTCCGGCAGTATAAGATTTTCAATCTCAAAATAATGAATATTGCAGTTATCGGGAATATCCCGCAGCGAAATCATTTCGGATAAATCGAGCGTCGCTTTTTTTATGTTCTTTATCTCCAGAAAAAACTCGTTTTCGTAACCGTATTTTATAGAATCGCCGTACATACGGTTGATATGAAAAAAAGCCGGAGCGCAGCCGATTTTGAGCGCCTCCTTGAATTCCTCGTTTTTGACGGCTTTCAAAGCCTTTGCGGGCGACAATACATCTGCAAGGAGCGGAACTATCGAAACGTCTTTTACGTTTGCGTCGGCGGAAGCGATGGAAATAAACAGAGAATCCGTGTCCGCATCGTTTACGGAAACGGGAAAAATTATTTCTCCGAGTTCTTCGTCGTTTTCCAAAGAATTCTCGATTAAAAATTTCTTGCGTTCCGGAAAAAAAGAACTTACGTCAAAGCGGATTCGTTTTTTTGCAATAACTTTCTTGTTTGCGTCATGCAAGGAAACATCGAATACGAATTTACGAAAAACACTTTGCTGTTGCATCCAATTGTTTCCGCCGGCATCGTCGGCGTAACTCCACGGAAAATTGTTGATTTTCTCTCCCCAATCCTTGCTTTCGGGAATTTTGTGCAGGGCGGAAAGCAGTTCTTCTTCAATTTTTTGATTTTCGTCATACCAATCGACAAAATTGTCCTGATACAAATACGGAGCGGAAATCCCGATCGCCATTATTCCCTTGTTGTAATCTATCGCGCCGGGCGTTATGTCGGCGTAATACTTTACGGCGAATGTCGGCTCGTTTGACGCCATAAGTTTTGCCGTTTCGCGCAGAAGGTTGTCCCAGTCATTGCGCAGTTTGATGAGATTTTTTGCGTATGCGCCGAAATTCCCGCCGACAACTACCGTCGTCATGGACGCGGCGCGGCGAGCCGCTTCGGAAAACTTTTTGTCGTTCTTCCGCGCCTGAATGTAGTAGGTCAACGCTTCAATGTTCAACCCGCCCTGCTCGGCGATAATTCCCTTTGCCACGCTCGCCTGCGCAGACGTTTCGGCAGTCATCACATCCGCTTTCTGCGTAAGTTTATTCTTTACGTCCGCGCTCAAAGCGATTCCATAGCCCGTCATCAAATCGTAAGAAATGCGGTTCGCTGCCTCTCCGTTTTCAAGCGCGGAAAAAAGACAGTTCGGCACAGTCGCCGTCGCTTTTGTCTCGCCGGTTTCCGCGTCCGTAATGCTGAACAAAAGCGCGCAGCCTGCCCCCTTTCCCGTAATGCTGCCCGTAACGATGAGGCGCGCGCTTGTCATCTTGCCGAGCGCAATCGCGTTTTTTTCGTCAAATTCCGCGCGCTCGGAAAGTTTTTGCTCCGCCTTGACCATATCGGCATTCTGACGGTCGATAACTTTCATGCCCGAATACTGCTGCAAGTTCGAGGTTATCACGCCTTGAATAAAAAGCGGAATCCAGCCGTTCTCCGCACTCAAGTTCACCGACTTCGGAGCCGGAACTGCAATCGTATTGTTTTCCGCATACAGCGCCGCCCCCAAAACGAGCGTACATATCAAAAAAAACTTTTTCATCCGGCGCACCTACATTAAGTAACTTGCAAGTTTTTCCGCTTCGGCGGCTGCCTCTTTCGCTTTCCCATCCTCTGCATTCAACTTGGCTTTTGCCGCTTCTTGAATCGACTTGGCTTTTTCCGCTTCAAGACGCGCCGCCTGCTCCTTGTACGCCTTTGCTTCTTCCGCCTGCTTTGCCGCGTCCTTTTTGTCCGCGTCGGCTTTCATCTCGCTGAATAATGCGCCGATTTTCTTTTTCGTTTCGGTTTCAAGGTTTGTGCCTGCCATCATCGCCATAAGATATTTTTCGCAGAGCGTGTCCCACAGAGGTTTTTCCATCGAATAGACTGTGTAATAAATGTATTGCTCGGTAACCTGCTTCGTTTCGGCATTGGTCGTGCGCACTTTCTGCCAAAAACCGGCTTCCTCACGCAAGCCCGTCATATCCGCCCTTGTTTCGCTTGCCGCAACAAAAAGCACTTCAAGCTGCCCCGCATTGTTCAAGCCCTGCCCCACGCGCCCGATGACTTTTTGATTGAGTTCCGCCGCCTGCGTGTACGCAAACCCCGCGCGGCTCAACGCCTGTGCAATCGCCTCCGTTTTACCCGCCGCCATGCTGAGTTTTATCACTCTGTCCGACTGTATGCCCCACTGCTCCTTGAACGCATCGCTGTTGCCGCGCCGCATATTTTTAAGCCACGTCGGAGCGGCAACCTCTCCCATAATGCGGTCTGCCCAGTCAACGACGACGACTTTATCGACTTCGTTTGCAGCCGCTTTGGGAACGTTTAAGCGCGGGTCTCCGACCTTTGTCGTTCCGCATGACATCAGAGAAAGTACGACAGCGCCTGCCGCAATCGCGATTGTTGATTTGAATGTCTTTTTCATTTTTTTTGCTCCTAATAAGTGAAAATATATATTTTGCGTTTTAATTGCCGAAAAGTTCTGAAAGTTCCTGCAATACCGCCTTTTCCGACTGTTCAGCAAGAATCGGATACGACTTTTTCTGCGCATTTTCGAGCGTATATGCGACAGTTTTAGTGTTGATTTTCGTCTGATGCGAATAAACCGTCTTTCCGTCCTTCGTCGTAATTTTTATTTCAAGGCTCGGATAGACTGAAATCGGGTCTTCGCCGAGCGCATTGTTTTCGATGACGACATCGGCGTTGTAATTTGCTTCTCCTGCCGATTTTGCAGCGCTCAAGCCGCTTTCAGAAAACGTTTTTGTGAGCGCCGAAGAAATAATGTTTCCGTAATCGCCTTTGACGTTCAAATAGAGCGAACATTTTGCCTTTTCGGCGGCAATACGGCTTGGGACTTCGTTTACGCTCTCTCTGTCCGGCGCATATTCCGCTTCCTTTTGCGCGTTTAAGATTCGTGCGTATTCAAGTTTTTCCAAAAACTTTTTTCCGCTCCGTAAAGCCGCGCCGCAGGCTGCCGCCTTTGAAAACGGGTCTGCTTCGCGCTCGGCATTCTTCTTCATCGCATAAAAGTCAGACCTTGCGCCCTCTACCGCCGGACGATATTGAATCCACGCCTTCTCTCGGTTGATAAACGCCGCGCAGTACCATTTTTTCTCTTTTTTCACATAGTACGGGTCGGTGTACTCGACGGCAAACAACTCGACTTGCGAGATGACATCGACATCATTTACAACAAAAGTTGACTCATCGACGCTGCCTGTCGTCGTTACGCTTTGGACGCTCGTCTTGAGGCGTGCGTTCACGCTTGTCTTAAAATACCGCGCAATCTGCGCCAGCGCCTCAGTTTTTGCCTTCTCCTCCGTGTCCGCCCTGCCGCGCTGCACAATATATTCCGAGTCAGGATAAACCGTTCGGTAATTATGAAGCCATTCGGGTTCTTTAGGTTTGGCACAAAAGGCTTGAGAATAAGCAAGCAACAGTATTGATAATAGAAGAATCTTATTTTTCATTTTTCTCCGTGATGTTTAAGATTTCCGTCGATGAAAAAATGTAATCAACATAAAACTCAAAAACAGCCGTAACAGCCTAAATAGTCTGAATTTCGAGTTCAGTTAGGAATTTACAAAAAAACGTAAAACCTTAAAATTTATTTATCGTAACAAAAAAGCAAAGGAATTGCGCTTATGTATAATCGAATCTACCACTTAGCACGAATGTTTTTCAAGAGCCTGAGCGGAAACCTTATGTTTGAGTTTCCGGTTTAGAAGCTGTTTAAACTATCAGAAATATGCTATAAAAAAAGAATAAAAAAGAAATATCCAAGCGCATAACGAAAGAGCAATTTGAACAGCTCCGCTCAATATTAGAAAGCGGACGTAAAAAGACCGTTCCGAGAAAAGTAGATTTATCTGAAGTAATTTTGCGCCATATTGTATCTGTTGAAAAGCGGCTGCCAACGGCGTATGCTGCCTGAAGTTATTTTAAATATGGAAAACTGTTTACTGATGGAGTAAAAGCTCTTTTAGGAGAACAGATAGATGTATCGGTAGTCAAACGCAATGAAATGTATACTTTTAAAGTTATTCCAAAGCGGTGGGTCGTAGAGAGAAGTTTTGCATGGCTTGAAAAACAGCGGAGACTTTGGAAGAACTGCGAACGCACCTTTTCTACAGCACTGTAATTCATCATATTGACCTTCGTAGTGTTTCTTTTGAGAAGACTTTAAACAGGTTCTAAGAACTTCAATGAAAAAGAGTACCGAAACGGCGCGCCGTAAGCTGGCTTATGTACAATGAACGGCTTCTAAAACTTGATTTTTAACCGATAAATCTCTTGTAACCGGAATAAATTATACATATTTATAAAAACAGGAGGTTTTATGCAATTTTTTAAGAAAGCGGTTATGCTTTCCGCGTTTTGTATTTTGACAGGCTGTGTCAAAAATAATCGTGTTGAGGCGGAAGATAACCGAGTGGGGTACAAAATGACAAATACGCAAAGAGAAATCTACCTTGCAGGCGGCTGTTTTTGGGGCGTCGAAGGATATTTTCAGAGGATTGCAGGCGTAAGCGGCACCGACACGGGCTACGCGAACGGCAAAACGGAGGATACCGACTATCAGCGTATCGGCAGCACCGACCACGCGGAGACTGTCCGCATTGTGTACGAGCCGGGAATTGTGAGTTTACAGGAATTGCTTGCGCATTATTTTAGAATCATCGACCCGCTTTCGGTGAACAAGCAGGGAAATGACATGGGACGGCAGTACCGTACGGGAATTTATTATTCGTCTGAAAGCGATGCGGCGAAAGTCAAAAAGTTCGTCGCTTTTATGCAAAAAAAATATTCCAAACCGATTGCCGTTGAAGTTCAACCGCTTAAAAACTTTATCCTTGCCGAAGATTATCATCAGGATTATCTGAAAAAAAATCCGAACGGCTATTGCCACATCAATTTGGGACAGGCTTCCGCGCCGCTCTACGATGAAAGTAAGTTTAAGGCTCCGTCGAAAGTCGACTTAAAGAAAACTCTCAGCGCAATTCAGTACAGTGTAACGCAGGAAAAGGCGACGGAACGCCCGTTTTCAAGCGAATACGACAAATTCGACGAAAAAGGAATTTACGTTGACATCGTAACGGGAAAACCGCTTTTTTCATCAGCGGACAAGTACGATGCAGGCTGCGGCTGGCCGAGTTTTACAAAGCCTATAACGACACAGGCTCTCCGGTATCTCAATGACGGAAGTTACGGTATGGAGCGCACGGAAGTCGTCTCTCAGACAGGCGGCGCGCATTTGGGACACGTATTTGACGACGGTCCGCAGGACGAAGGAGGACTGCGTTACTGTATCAACGGAGCGTCGCTTCGATTTGTTCCATACGATAAAATGGAAAAACAAGGCTACGGCGACTACATTCCCTACGTGGACGTAGAATAAAACATAAAATCAGAGTACGACGCATTTTAAAATTTCTCATTTATCTGAATAACAATTTGATTTTCCGTCTTCTCACGGTTATCATCGATAATAGAGTTGTTCTTAACGGAGAATGTTTTTGAACAGGTTTTATAACTACGTGCTTGTACTTTCAATAATTTTATTTCGATGCAAGGAGATTTCTCATGGAAGATATGCCGAAAATTGCAGTGTTTTTCGATTCTGAAAATGTTCAATCAACAAAAGTTCCTTTACTGATAGACGCGCTTTCCAGCAAAGGCGATATTTTATTTCAACGTGCTTATGCGGATTGGTCTATTCCGAATATGGAATCATGGAAAGGTCTGTTGAATAAAATCCCGATTACGGCGATTCAGCAGTTTCATCACGGCGAAAAACAGGCTGTAGACAAATTGATCATCATGGACGCAATCGAAATGGCAATCATGCACGTGGAAATCGAGATTTTTGCAATCATCACGTCCGATAACGGTTATCACACTCTTGCGCTCAGACTTCGCGAGCTGGGTAAACGGGTTATCGGCTTCGGCGAAAAGTCAAAATGTAATCAGATATGGATAAAGTCCTGCAACGAGTTTTCGTATTTTGAAGATTTGGAAGAAGCGGACGAAAAAGTGTTGCTTGAAGGCAAAGATAAAGACGAATCGAGTTTAAAAGATTTTTCACTTGAGAAATTTATTGAAAAAGCCTTCGACGCGACAAGACCTTACAAAAATACGAATACGGTGCTTTTGTCGCAGCTTTGGGAGTCGATTTTGCATCAAAAGCCGGATTTTAACGTTCGGGAATACAATGCGAAGTCCCCGCGCGAGTTGATTGCAAGTCTGAGTAATATCTTTAAGTTGAGCGACGACGGTAAGCCGCAAAAAACTTTTTTTGTCGAAAAAATCGAAGTCAAACAGGAGACGGAACGCAAAGACGGCGTGATTAAACGCTGGATTCAAAATTACCGAATTATTTCAGCCGACGACGGCAGCGGAGACTATTTTTTCTACATGGGAGAAATAAATCCCGCATTCAAATCCGACAAACTCGACAAGGGAACAAAAGTGAATTTTCAAGTCGTAGAAATGCCGAAAAACACCGGCTTTTCAAACGGAAACGGCAGAGCAACGGATGTGAAGGTGATTGGGTAGAGCATTCTCTATTGCCAATTCCCCCCACACATACACAGTAGAAATGTTGCGGAAAATGATGTAAAAGTATGATATGACTTCTGCAAAGCCGTTTATAAAATGGGTTGGCGGGAAAAGCCAATTGCTCGATGAAATCAGAGAAAAATATCCTTCAAAAATCGAAAAGTATTGCGAACCGTTTGTCGGCGGCGGAGCGGTACTTTTTGACATTTTAAATAAATTTCAGCCGAAAGAAATATTGATTAACGATATAAATAGAGAACTTATAAACACTTATGTTCAGATAAAAAATAACTGTTACGAAATGATTGACGGACTTTCCGAAATCCAAAGAATTTATAAATCTCACACGCAAGAAGAAAATAAAGATTTTTTTTATGAAAAACGCAGTCGATATAACGAAATAAAAATAAACGGCAACAAGGCTGAAAATCTTGAAAAAGCGGTTTTGTTTATATTTTTGAATAAAACCTGCTTTAACGGACTTTATCGAGTGAATTCAAAAGGTGCTTTTAATGTCCCGTTCAATAATGCAAAAAATCCGCTTTTATGTGATGAAGAAAATTTGTTTGCCTGCTCAAAACTTTTGCAAAATGTAGAAATGACAGCCGGCGATTATAAGGAATGTAAAAACTTTATCGATGATAAAACTTTTGTCTATATCGATCCGCCGTATCGTCCAATTACAAAAACATCGGCATTTACATCATATTCAGAAAACGGATTTTCGGATAAAGATCAGGTTGAGTTAGGAAATTTTTTAACTGAAATCTCAAATAACGGTGCAGAAGTTTTGGCGAGCAATTCTGATCCTAAAAATACAGATGAAAATGACAATTTCTTCGACAATTTATATTCACATTTTGAAATAGAGCGGGTCTCTGCTTCGAGAATGATAAATTCAAACGCAAAAAAACGCGGAGAAATAAACGAGATTTTGATTACCAATGTTGCGAACTTATTTTAGGAAAGAAATAAACGATGAAAAAAGACTTTGATTTATTTATATCTCAACTTAGCGAAACAAATGCGACTTTAGATTATTTTACGGATTTTGAAAAAGTAATCCTCAATACAAACAAAATTGCAATAAAACTCAATCAGCTGAACTATTTGATTGGGAAACAAGATTTACGAAAAGCGATTAAAGAACTCTATGACGAAAATCCGAAAGTTTTTGAAGTACTTGATATTCTGATTGCCGTAAGGACAAAGGATAAGAAAAAAACTCTCAATGCGAACGGAGAATTTGTTTTACTTGAAACTTATTTTTCATCTTTGCAAGGAGTAACTGATTATATTGAGCAAACAGGACTTGCAGAAGTTTTCAAAAATAAAAATATCACAAATCTTGTGGATTATGTTTTTGGCGTGGAAGTCGGACTTGATACGAATGCGCGTAAAAATCGTGGCGGCGATAATATGGCAAAGGCGGTCGCTTTGAAATTCAAAAGTGCAAATATTCCATTCAGAAAGGAAGTGAACAGTACGGAATTTGAAGAAATAAAATCGCTCGGTCAAGATTTGAAACGCTTTGATTTTGTGGTTCAAACAAAAAAGAAAACTTATCTTATTGAAACCAATTTTTATAACGGCGGCGGCTCAAAGTTAAACGAAGTCGCTCGCGCTTACACAGACATTGCTCCAAAAATCAACCAATATGAAAACTTTGAATTTGTCTGGATTACAGACGGACAAGGCTGGCTTTCTGCAAAAAATAAATTGGGCGAAGCGTATTCTTTAATTCCAAGCATTTATAATCTTGCAAATCTTGATGAGTTTATTTCAAAAGTAAAGTCGGAAATATAAAAATGGTATAAATATGGCAAAAAATCTATTCAACATAAAATAAAAATGCTTCAGGCTTTTTACAAATCCCACAATCACGATTTTACTCTCATACAAGGCGACTGCACCGAAATCTTGCCGAAGTTCGATTTCCAATTCGACATGATTTTTGCAGATCCGCCTTATTTTCTTTCTAACGGCGGTATGTCCGTTCAGTCAGGAAAACAAGTCAGCGTAGATAAAGGAGAATGGGATAAGTCAAACGGTTTTGAAAAAGACAATGAGTTCAATCGCCGGTGGCTCAGTTTATGCCGTGAAAAATTAAAGGATAATGGAACAATTTGGATTAGCGGAACTTATCACAATATATTTTCGGTTGCACAAATGCTCAATGAACTTGATTTTCGTATTTTAAATTGCATCACTTGGGCAAAGACAAATCCGCCGCCAAATCTTTCATGCAAATTTTTTACGCATTCAACGGAATTCATTTTATGGGCAAGAAAAAATAAAAAGATAACTCATTATTACAACTACGAATTGATGAAAAAAATAAACGGCGGAACTCAAATGCGAGATTTATGGAGCTTGCCCGCAATCGCAAAATGGGAAAAATCTTGCGGGAAACATCCGACACAAAAACCGCTGCCTTTGCTTGCCCGAATAATTCTTTCATCAACTAAAGAAAATGACTGGATTTTAGATCCGTTTACAGGTTCCGGCACAACCGGAATTGCTGCAAGTCTTTTAAATCGCAGATTTTTGGGACTGGACAAAGAGGAAAAGTTTTTAGAAATCGCAAAAAAACGCAGAGAAGAAATCAATGATATTCAGGTTAGATTTATGTATCGAGATAAAATAATAAAGTGTTCCGACAAGCCTCTTAAAAACATACCGGAACTTCATGATGAAACCCCATATTTTGGAATTGACTTACCGATTGATTAACAAAAATCACATTCTTAAACTTTAGCCATACAAAACAAAAACCGTCCGCAAAAACGGGACGGTTTTATAAAATTTTACTTTGTCAGGAAATGACTTCAGTTCTTTGCACGCTCAACGAATGAGCCGTCGCGTGTATCTATAACAATTTTTTCGTCCGTGTTTATGAACAGCGGAACTTTTACTTCAATTCCCGTATCAAGTTTTGCCGGCTTAAGCGATTTTCCGCTCGTGTCGCCTTTTACGCCCGGTTCGCAATATGTAACGGTGCGTACAACTTGAATCGGCATATCGATACCTACCGGTTTTCCTTCGTAAAACGTTAATTTAACTTCAAGTTCATCTTCAGGCGTGATATAGCCCGCATAATCGCCGAGATCTTCTTTAGGAAGCTCAAATTGTTCGTATGATTCCTGATCCATAAAAACATAAGTATCGCCGTCGATGTATGAAAGCTTTGTTACGTGAGGCTCAAGGTCTACTTCATCAAACTTTTCGCCTGCGTCGATTCCCAAATCCATTGTTGACTTTGTTACAAGATTTTTTACGCGGAGATTTGTTACCATTCCTGCGCGTCCGGAACGCTGTCCCAGCATTTTCTGAACAATGAGCGGATTGCCCTCATACATAAAGGCTGTTCCGACTTTTAACTGTGATGTCATTAACATATTATATAACCTCTAAAAAATGATTCTAAAGCGGTGCGCGCAGTATATATTTTTCCGTAATAAAAGTCATTAGATTAAACGCAAGGTTCCCGTTTTTTTTGAGACTTTCGGAAAATGCGGAAAAACCGCTCAGTAATTCATCGTATTTGCAAAGAAAGGCTTTTATCGACTCTTCAAGATTGCCTTCTCCGCCGTTATACGAAAGCCAGCAATTTTCTACTGCAGAAAAATCTTCCGCACTGAAAAACGGGCGCATCTTTTCAAGTAACGCGCGGACTTTTACAAGATGATAATTTTCACTCTGCGGATATGCGTTCCACACAAAAGGAATTCCTGCAAGGCAGGCGCGTGACAAAGAATCTTCACCTCGTATAAAAAGTAAATCGACGCGGCACAAAAGTCTGTCCCATTCAATTTGCGGCAAAAAATCCAATATTCGGCAGTCAAAAGGCTTTCCGCATTCGTTATACGATTTTATAAAACTCTCCAATCCCGCGCCTTGAGCCGCAAGAACGCGGAGTTTTCCGCGCTTAAAATCCGCTAATGCCTTAACGGCAGGTCTCCAATCGGCAGGATACGAAAAAAACAGCACATTAAAGCAAGTTTTATCGAACAAAGGATTTATCTTTTTCTCAGTTTTACATTCTTCAGATGCCTGCATAAAATTATTGTCCAAAATCAAACCGCCGGTTTTATCCGTAAAGCCCGGCATAAAGTTGATTTTCGTAACGCGCGCAGAGCGTGTCAGCGAATCCAAACGGTGAAAAGTTTCCGCATAATCTTCCGCGCTGAGATAATCAAGCATAATTATGTGGACGATTTCAGGAACTTTTACATCGAACAAAAGCCTTTCAAGCCAATCCGGTCTTCCGCACTGGAAACATTCAAGAATTATGTAAGGCACATCTTTTTGAAAAGCGTCAAAACAGACGGAGTCGGCGTTCCAGTCGTATATCTCCCAGTTTTTTACGGTCTGCATTTTTTTTGCAGCGTCAATTTCCGGCATAAGCGCGCGGAATGCGTCCAAATTGTCCGTAATAATGCGCAGATGCAGCGCAGGAAAATTGTTTTTTTTATTGCCGCAGACTTCATTCAGCGCGCGTGCCAAACGGTACACCGTTCCGATGTCGCCGAAATTATCCACAACCTTGCACAGTATTGTTATATCGATTTGATTTTTCACAAATCCAGTATAACGATTTTTGCTGCGTAAGACATTCGGCTTTTCAACCTCAGTTTTGAACGGATTTTGAACGCCTCCGCCTTTTATGCAGGATATTTGCGATATGAATACAGTCTCTGATCCGGACGGAACGGTACCTCTGATCCGAGCGGGACAGCACCTCTGATCCGAGCGGGGCGGTACCCCTGATCCGAGCGAGGCAGCACCTCTGCACCGAGCTGGACAGCACCTCTGCACTGAACGGGACAGCACCTCTGCCCCGAGCGGGGCACTACCTCTGCACCGAGTGAAGTTGATTCCGTATAAAATGCATGGATGCGGAATATGATTTGCGAGAAGTTTTATCTGCGCTTTTCAATGTGGATTATATCAAGCACTATCAGCGGGCATTCGATTTTCGGATTTGTTCCGGTTTTTAACACTGCAATTCCTATTTCCTGTCGTTTTTCTTCAACAAGAACATCACATCCTTCTTTAAGCCCCAAATCCGTGCAATATTGATTTTGCTCTTGTGAACCGACCAGCCGCACTATTTTGTGTAATTCACCTTCCGGCGCAAACGAAAGCGGAATATCGGATATAAAATTGTTTTGATTTTTTTTAGGAATCGGTGCACCGTTAGGATCCCGTTCAGGATAATTAAGATATTCGTCCATTAAATCAATAAGTTTTTCAGAAACGGAATGTTCCATTTGCTCGGCTTCCTCGTGAATTTCTTTTCCGCTCATTGCAAAAAATCTGCTGAGGAAAGTTTCCAAAAGTCTATGCCGCCGCAAGACCGAAATCCCGTATGTGCTGCCTTTTTCAGTGAGTTTGCAGCCGTGATAACTTTTGTATTCCAAATAACCGTCTTTTTCAAGTTTTTTTATCATCATTGTTGCGGTTCCGGGCGTTACCGACAAAAGTTTTGCGACCTCTCCCGTCGTAAGCGTATCTTTATCTTGTGCGGCACAGGCTTTTACAATCGATTTTAAATAGTCTTCAGCGGCAATATCGGAAAGGACGGACATATTTCTCCTAAAAAAATTGCGGTTTCTACAAAACGCTTAAATCTTGATGACTTGATTATATATTTAAGCTCTTAAAACATCAATTTTGGGATTGCTCAACTTTTGATGCCGGGAAAGGGAGAATATTTTTTGTAAACTCATCACTGTAAAGCAGGCAAACAGTTGCAACATTCAATTTAAAAACTGAAAACCGTCTGCATTGTACAGACGGTTCTGCCGCAGAAGCGGCTTGTATGAAAGTCAATGTGCGCCGCAGCGTATCTTACATACGACGCAAAGCACTTTTTTATTTGTCCGTTGTCTTTTCACCGTCAGGCGGGACTTCTGTGCAATCTGTCGCTTTTGAGTGTGCCGCATCTTTGTGTTTTTTTATGTCGATACGGATATCGCTGTAGAGTTCGTCCGCTCCTACGTCCAATGTTGTACTTGCGGCACGAACAAGAGTCGGTGCCTGCATTTTGCCGTACCAGTCAACTTTGCGCGTCAGGAACATAATCAGTACGAGCACGAGGAAAATGCCGACGCTTCCTATGAGCAGCGCATAGTCTTCCGACTGCAAAATCCCGAAAAGCAGAAAATACGCAATTGCCTGTACGGAAAACAGCATAATGCCCCATTTGAAATTCTTAAAAATCGCCGCAGCATATAAAAGCACGACAAGCGACACTGTAAATGCGGTGATAAAATAAGTCCGGTTGAACGAAAGGTGCTCGGAAATGGAAAGGAGCAGCAAATAAAACAGAACGTCCGCCATTCCGATTAAAAAATATTGTACGGGATGTATGCGTTTCGCGCTCCAAAGCTCACACAAAAAGATGGTCAGGAACGGACAGGCAAGGAAGAGCAGGGCGTACTGCACGCACCGGGTTATTTTTGAATAATTATTGACCGGCGTAAGAAAATCGATGTGTACCGCGTCCGGAATGGGACTCTTATTGTAATACGAGTCGTAATCGGCTTGTTCCTCCGTTTTCCACATGGGAAGGACGTTGGTACTTAAACCGGAAATATTCCATTCCGCCCGGAAACCATCTTTTTCGACCGTCCTCTTTGTCGGAAGCCATCCGCCTGAAAATTTCGGAGACGCCCACGACGATTCGACGGTAAAAACGCTTTCTGCCGCAGTAGGGGATAGGGAAAGACTTTGTCCGCCTTGAATATTGAGCGTTCCGGCAAGCGAAAAACCTGAATGCAGAAGACTTTCCGGCAGATTGTAAAAAACGGGATTTGCAAACGGAGTCGACGTATTTGCAACTGCTTCCGCTTCCGAAAGTTTTTTTCCGTTTACCGTCAGTGCGGGGCGCGCCGTCAGCGTCTTTTTATTTTTAAGTCCGACAATCAAAACCGCATCTTTATACATAATATCGCGTTCCGGAACATTTAAGCGCGCAGTGCGGAACGGCGGAAACTCTGCTGCAACTTCAAGAACTCCGCTGAAAACCGGCACGCTGAATATTCCGCGAGAAAGATAATACGGATCGATTTTTGCGTTCAGAGAATAGTTTTCAGGAATTTCGATTATGTAAAACGTATTGATTTCTTCTTTGCGTTCTTTTCGATACGGAACAGCAACAGCCAGACCTTGAATGACCGGCTCCCCTCCAAGCGGCTCCATGATTGACGCTTCCGCTTCTTGCTTGTAGTTCTTGCGGTCTCTTACAAGATGTTTAATAAATTGAACGGGAATAAGCATGACTAGCAGCAGTGCAAAAATGACCGCAGGCTTAACCCACGTCATTTGCCCCGAAATATTTTCTTTTTTTGTTTGCATTGCGATACCTCCAAAAACACTGCGTTAACCGGATAATCGTAGTTACCCGCTACCGACAGGGCTTCTTCTAACAAACAAAAAACCGTCTGAGTTATACAGACGGTTTTACCGGAGAAGAGACTTGAACTCTTACGTTATTGCTAACAAAGGATTTTGAGTCCTTCGTGTCTACCATTCCACCACTCCGGCGTTGATGGAAATATATCAGAACAGATGCTCTTTTGCAAGCGGGTCGGAGAGGTTATAATCGGTGCATGGAAAAAACGAAAGAGCCGCTTGAAAAGGCGGCTGCAATACTTAAAAACGTATTCGGTTACAGCGAGTTCCGTCCCATGCAGCAGGAAATTATTGCGTCGGTTCTTTCCGGGCGCGATACGCTTGCGGTTATGCCGACAGGCGGAGGAAAATCTCTGTGCTATCAGATTCCCGCGCTGTTATTCAGCGGAATTACGGTTGTCATTTCTCCGCTTATTTCGCTCATGCAGGATCAGGTGTCGTCGCTTTTGGAAAACGGCGTAAATGCGCTTTTTTTGAACAGCACGCTTGAATGGGAAGACTATATCCATGCTGTAAGACGGATTAAGTCGGGAGAGGTCAAGCTCGTCTACCTTTCTCCGGAAGCGCTGGCCGCCCAGAGGACGCAAAATATTCTCCACGATTGCAGCGTTCCTGTCAGCTGCATTACGATTGACGAAGCGCACTGCGTCAGCGAGTGGGGGCATGACTTTCGTCCCGATTACATGGAGATTTCGTCCGTCCGCAGGCAGTTTAAGGGCGCGGTGTGCCTTGCCCTCACGGCAACTGCAACGTCTCACGTCCGCGCGGATATTGTATCAAATCTCAACATGAACGAGCCTGAGATATTCATTGCGGGATTCAACCGTGCAAATATCTTTTTGGAAGTGCGGCAAAAACGAAACGCGCTCGCTGAAGTCAAAGAATGCCTTGAAAAGCACAGAGATGAAAGCGGAATTATTTACTGCTTTTCACGGAAACAGGTGGACAAACTCACGGAGCAGCTTTCTGATGCAGGGTATTCGGTGATGAATTACCACGCGGGGCTTTCCGACGATGAGCGCAAAGAACACCAAACGCAATTTATCCGCGACCGTGTGCGCATTATGGTTGCGACGCTTGCCTTCGGCATGGGAATCGATAAGCCGAATGTCCGCTTTGTCATCCACTACGATTTACCCAAGTCGCTCGAAGAATATTATCAGGAAATCGGACGAGCCGGACGCGACGGGCTGGCTTCTCATGCCTTGCTTTTATACAGCGCAGGCGACGCGCACAAAATCCGCTATTTTTTTGACGAATCTTCAGACAGCGAAAATTCCGAGCGGCTTTTGCAGGCGATGCTCGGCTATGCTTCCGCCGGAACGTGCCGCCGTCATTTTTTGCTTTCGTATTTCGGGGAACGTTATATTCCGGCAGGACTTGCAGCGGAGGCGGGCGCAAGGGCAGCGGACGGCAGCGGAGCACTTGAAAAATCGTCGGATTCGGATACAGCCGGTTTTCCGTGCTGCGACATCTGCAATTCGTCCGGCATTCCGCTTGAAGACGTTACCGTCCCTGCGCAAAAGTTTATGAGCTGCATTTACCGCACACAGTCGCGCTATGGAGCCGCTTACATTATCGACGTACTGCTCGGCTCAAAACAAAAACGCATTTTGGAAAACCGCCACCACGAAATTTCCACATGGGGAATCGGAAAAGAGCTTTCCAAAGACGACTGGTTTACGCTTGCGGACTCCCTCCTTGTTGCGGGTTTTATCGAAAAATACGGCGACTACAACGTGTTAAAAGTTACTTCCGCCGGAAAGCAGGCACTTGCCGCACGCGCAAAAATTGAACTTCGCATAGAGCTTTCCAAACAGCGCGTTTTGAATCAAGTGCAGCCGAAAAAATCGTTTGTCGTCCACAAAAAAGGTGAATTTTTACGCAGTCTCGATGAAGCGGATACGACTTTATACGAAGCGATAAAAGAATGGCGGCAGCGTACCGCAGAAGAAGAAAACGTTCCTCCGTACATCATCTTCGGCGATAAAACAATTGAAGAACTCGTCCTCAAAAAGCCGCGTACTGAACGCGAACTGCTCGGCGTATTCGGCATTGGCGAAGTCAAAGCGGAAAAATTCGGCTCGGTACTACTGCGGCTTTTGTCTTAGCTGAAAATCGTATAATAATCCGATTGTTATATTGACACATTTAAACGTATTTGTTATTATCCGGCACATATCAAACGGGCGGTTAGCTCAGCTGGGAGAGCACCTGGTTTACACCCAGGTTGTCGGGAGTTCGATCCTCTCACCGCCCATTTTTTTACCGATACCTATTTCTAATACCAATCCTTTTTATTAATACAAAATCCGTAATCGCAATAAGTTTTGAGATAAGCCGTTGTATTTTAGGCTCATCTCAAAACAGCGCATCAAAACAAATCTTCCATACTGTACAGCATTCCTCGTTTTAATGTACCGTTGTTGATTCCGGCACAAAGTCTTTCAAGCGCGTGAACCGCACCGGCCGCAAAACCTGCGCGGCTTCTTGCACGGTGAGTCAGTTCTATCGTGTCAAAGGCACTGTCGAAGAAAACCGTATGCGTACCCGGCACCGAGCCGCACCTCGTAGACGATACATGTAATTGCGAAACTTCAGGCTTTTTGTGGAAGATTTCCGTAAAAAGCTCCGTTTTGCGGCTGTAGTTTTCCATTATGCGGTGAGCAATCTCAATCGCAGTGCCTGACGGGCTGTCCGCCTTTTGATTGTGATGCATTTCCCATTCGGCTACATCGTATTCCGCATAGCCGCTCATAAGTTTTGCGGCTTCTTCCACGATTTTATAAAACATATTTACGCCGATTGAAAAATTCGGAGAAGTCATAATTATTCCGCCGCATTCCGCTGCAAGTTTTTCCACTTCGCTTTGTTTATCGTTCCAGCCTGTAGTTCCTACAACAATCGGAATGCCGAGCGGCAAAAGGCATTTTATATTATCCATAACTGCGGAAGGATGACTGAATTCAATAATGCCGTCTGCCGCACTCTCCTTTACGGCATTTGCAAGCGATTTGAAATCTCCTGCTTTAAGTTTCACACTTGCGTCCGGAGCGGAAACATCTATTGTCGCAGTAATTTCATGTCCCAACTCCTCTGCAGAAGTTTTGATAATGTGTCCCATCTTTCCGAAGCCGACAAGCGCAATTTTCATGGCAATACCTCACTACCTTTTTAATTAAACCGACACCCGACGTGATTTATTCAAAATATGCTTTGTGCAGGGTCTGCACGGTTTTATCGGCTTCGGATGCGTCAACAATTACGGAAATATTCACTTTTGACGCACCCTGACTTATCATCTGAACGTTTATATTTTCTTCAGAAAGTGCTTTAAATCCGTCGGCAATGATTGCGCCGGATTTTGAAACATCGCAGATTATCGTAACAATCGCCTTCCCCGAATGCACGGAAACTTGTGCAACCTTTGACAAGTCTTTTGTAAGCTGAACCAAATCGACTTTTGAGCTTACCGTGCAGGAAACCGAAACTTCGGAAGTTGCAATTACGTCTATACTTATGTCTCTTTCCAAGAATCGATTGAAAATATGCGCAAGAAAGCCCGCCGCTCCAAGCATTCGTGTGGAAACTATATCGATAAGAGTAATATTTTTTACCGAGGTTATTGCGCATACAGGCGGAATTTTTCCACAGTGCTTTTCGACAATTATTGAGCCTGCACTTTGAATGTTATAGGAATTTTTTACACGTACGGGGATTCCGGCTTTGCGGACGGGCATCATGGAACGCGGATGAAGTACCTGCGCCCCGAACATGGCAAGCTCTTGCGCTTCTTCGTATGTAACTTCCGGAACGGGTTTTGCCGCCTTGCATACTCGCGGATCCGCAGTCATTATGCCGTCAACATCTTTCCATGTCTGAACTTCATCGGCGCGCATTGCAGCACCTATCATAGTGGCAGTAAGATCGCTTCCTCCGCGTCCAAGTGTGGTTATGCTGCCGGATTTATCTTTTGCAATAAAGCCCGTAACAATCGGAATTGCGGAATCTTTACCGTCTCTATAAGCCGTAAGAGAAGCGGGAATTGCAGACCAGGTTTCATCCAACAGTTCTGCAGCCATATAATTGCTGTCGCTTATAAATCCTATATCCCACGCATCGTAAAATTTGGCGTTGATTCCGTCTTTATTAAGATATTCCGCCATCATACGGACGGACATACGTTCTCCGAAACTTACAAGATAGTCGCGGGTGCGCTTTGTAAGTTCTTTGAGCATCGATATTCCCGTAAGAAGCTGCTTAAGTTCACCGAGTAAAAGTTCAATCGATTGTATGTCGACTCCAAGTTCCTGTGCCGTATCTTCATGAAGTTTTGCAACCCCTGAAATATCGACAATACCTGTAACGGCTTTGTCCGCCGCATCAAGCAAGTGGTCTGTTGTGTCGCCCATTGCACTTAAAACGACAACCGGTTTTTTATCTTTGTACGCTTTTATAATTGAAGCTACGTGTTTGATTCTTTCCGCATTTGCAACGGAAGAACCGCCGAATTTCATAACTGTCATGTGCGAAAACATACAACGTTATTATGGATTTTTCAATCGGGGAGGGCAGGGTGATATTTACCTGCTTTGATAAACATCTTATCCCGAGCGTGAGAGATACTCTATCACGGGCGTGAGAGATACTCTATCACGAGCGTGAGAGACACTCTATCACGGGCGTGAGAGACACTCTATCACGGGCGTGATGGACACTCTATCATGTCGGGATTTACCTGATTGCTTTTTCTGCCGCTGCCGGCATTACGCTAGGATTTGCGTTTGAATAATCACTCCGAAATCTTTATACTGTCGGTATGACGACTCATAAGCAAATTGACGAAACGACGTTGAATAATCTTTTATATCTTTCCCGGCTTTCGCCTGAAAGCACGGACATGAAAACCTTAAAAAAGCAGGTTGATGAAATCGTGTCGTACTTCGAAATTCTTTCTAAATATGACGACAGCGAAAATCCTTACGATGCCTATCCGTCCACCCAGGCGGAAAACCTGCGCGGCGATGAAGTTGTTGCAGGGCTTGCAATTCCCGATGTAAAAACCGTATCTGAAAACTTTATGGACGGTTATTTCCAAGTGCCGAAGGTTTTGGGCGAAGGCGCGTAATTTTTATCCAAAAAGGACTTAAATCTTTATGAACTATACGATAAACGATGTGCGTGCGGCACTGAAAGACGGAAGCGTTACGAGTGCCGCGCTGGTAAAAAAATCAATTGAAACATTTGAAGCCGATAAATCTTCCGAGCGTCCGCTGAACGCATTCCTTGAAATGTATGAAGATGCTCTTTCCAAAGCGCAAGCGGCGGATTCGCTTATTACGGCGGCGCGGAGTGCAGGTGCGGCGGAACTGGATAAACTTTTTGCAGAAAAGCCGCTTTTGGGACTGCCTTTTGCAAACAAAGACAATATTTCCGCAAAGGGTAAGCGTCTAACCTGCGGAAGTAAAATTTTGAGCGGCTATACGGCTCCTTACAACGCAACCGTTATTGAGCGCCTGGAGAATGCGGGAGCAATTCCGTTGGGACGCTGCAATCAAGACGAATTTGCGATGGGTTCTTCTACGGAATATTCGACGTACGGGGCGACGCGGAACCCCATAAACCGCGATTATGTTTCAGGCGGTTCTTCAGGCGGTTCTGCGGCGGCTGTCGCGGCAAATCAAGCCTTGTTTTCAATCGGGACTGAAACCGGCGGTTCAGTTCGTCTTCCGGCAAGTTACTGCGGCATTTACGGCTTAAAGCCTACTTACGGCGTTTTGAGCCGCTGGGGCGTCGTCGCTTACGGTTCGTCTCTTGACCAAGTCGGCATTATGGGGCACACACCGGAGGATATTGCGTTGCCGCTGTGGGCGATGAGCGGCGTGGATATGTATGACGACACGAGCGCGGAACTTCCTGACCGCGATAAACTGCTTCACCTTGAGCCGTATGCGGATTTTAAATCGCTTAAAATCGCTATTCCGCGACAATTTCTTGAAACGAAAGGACTTTCCGATGATGTACGCATCGTTTTTGAAGAAACCCGCGCATGGTTCGAACAAAAAGGTGCGAAAATCGACGTTGTGGACATTCCGGTGCTGGACGCGTCCATCGCAAGTTATTACGTGATTGCGCTTTCGGAAGCCGCGTCCAATTTGAGCCGTTTTGACGGAATCCGCTACGGCCGCCGCGTAGACGCGGGCGAAGGCTATGACGAATTGTACGTGAAAACCAGAAGCGAAGGTTTCGGGGCGGAAGTAAAGCGGCGTATTATCATCGGAAATTATGTTTTGTCGGAGCAATTTTCAGGCGACACGTATAAAAAAGGAATGACTGTGCGTGCGCGCATTCAGCGGGAGATGGCGGAGTTGTTCAAGTCCTACGATATTGTTTTGTGTCCGACCTGCCCGACTCCCGCATTTAAGCTCGGTCAAAAAGTTGACAGTCCTCTTGAAATGTATTTAAGCGACTTATTTACGACGTTCGTAAACCTTGCGCGCATTCCGTCGATTTCCGTTCCTGCGGGGCATACGGCGGGAAGCGGCATTAAAGCAGGCATTACGCGCGGCGCGGACGGGGACTTTGCAAAAGCCGCCGCAACCGGAATGAGTGAAAGTATGCCGGTCGGCATTCAGTTTGCAGGCCCGATGTTCAGCGAAGTAAAGATTTTGCAGCTTGCCCGCGCATGGGAAGATGAGCATAAAGGATGCGGCGCGGGCGGTTATTACGAGGTTTGAAAGATTTAACGGTGAGCCGCCCGCACGAGATTTTGCCTAACGACAAAACTCGCGGTAAAAGTTTTTTGACGATGTTGATTGACTGAATAATACGAATGAGATAAAAAAAATCGTATGGGTTCTTAGGGCAAAGCCCTAAGCGGGGCGAGGAGAACGTCGGGCAGTTTCTACTTGAAATTAAAAAGATTTAATGGTGTTACCGCCCGCATGAGATTTTGCTAACGCAAAACTCATAATAAAATGAACTTCAAGAGGGGAGAACCCCTGCTCCGAACGGGGGTGCTTCCCTCTCCCTAAGAAAACAAGCCCGACACGCTCGGTGTCGAATATGAGGAACTACTATGATAGAAAAATATGAAATTGTTATCGGCTGCGAGATTCATACG
>CAUUGI010000030.1:0-21810 GCA_963544675.1 uncultured Treponema sp. | reverse complement strand
GCTTTCCGATAGAATATTCACATTATGATAGATAGAAATAAATGTTTTTCCAATTTGACTGCCGGTTATCTTTTTCCGGAGGTTGCCCGCAGACGTGTTGAATATGAAAAAAATCATCCTGACGCAAAAATTATAAGTTTGAGCATAGGAAATACAACAGAGCCGCTTCCTGCTTTTATTGCCGAAGCTATGGCGGATTACGCTTCAGCTCTTTCTACTCCGGAAGGATATTCAGGATACGGCGAGGAGCAGGGCAATCCTTCGCTTCGCAAAAAAATTGCTGAAACTTTCTACAAAAATATTGCTTCACCTGATGAAGTATTTGTTTCCGACGGAGCAAAATGTGACATTGCAAGAATACAGACTCTGTTCGGGAAGGACGTAAAAATCGCCGTACAGGATCCCGCCTATCCCGTTTATGTTGACGGCTCCGTAATATCGGGAGCAGCAGGCGCGCATAACGGCTCCGGCTATGACGGAATCGTTTATATGCCATGCACCCCCGAAAATAATTTTTTCCCCGATCTTTCGCAGATTTCCCCGAATTCTCTAATATATTTTTGTTCACCTAATAACCCTACGGGCGCGGTTTCCACAAAGCAGGAGCTTAAAACGCTTGTAGACTTTGCGCTCGGTAACGGCTGTATAATTGTTTTTGATGCCGCATATAGAGAATTTATACGGGATTCTTCATTGCCTAAAAGCATTTTTGAAATTGAAGGTGCGCGTAAATGCGCGATTGAAATAAATTCTTTCAGCAAACCTGCAGGATTTACCGGTGTAAGGCTGGGCTGGTCTGTCGTACCCGAAGAGCTTACATTTTCGGACGGAACTCCCGTAAACAAAGACTGGACAAGAGTTATGACGACTTTATTCAACGGCGCATCCAATATTGCACAAGCAGGCGGAGAAGCTGCTCTTGAGCCGGAAGGTCTTGCGGCAATGAAAGACGTAATAGATTATTACCTTGACAATGCGAATTCTATAAAAAACACACTTGAATTGAAAAACTTTAAAAATGCCGGTGTGAAGATTTACAGCACGGGAAATTCTCCGTATATATGGGTGCAGTTTCCGGGCAAAAAAAGCTGGGAAATATTCGATTTGATTCTTGATAAATGCAATGTTCTTGTAACGCCCGGCTCGGGTTTCGGACCTGCAGGAGAATCTTTCGTGAGGTTCAGTTCTTTCGGACACAAAAAAGATGTAATGGAAGCTTGCAAACGCTTGGAATCTTTGGTTTTACAATAAACCTGTTCGGAAACTTCAATTCTACAGGTATAATATAAGTCAACATATATGCAGGAGCGGGGCCCATCGCCGTAAGAACGACGAGGTGCCTTGTTCTCAAGAGATATTGCAGCCGGATCCAATGCCGCTTATTTTGACGCGGAGCGTCGGGCATTGAAAGTTCCGCACTCATCAAAACGGGGAAAATATGGCGATTGAATTGAAAGACAAAGTGCCTCCGCATAATCTTGACGCGGAACAGGCGGTACTCGGTGCTCTGCTGCTTGAGTGGGGGGCAATGTCCGACGTTGTTACGATGCTCAAAGCCGACCGCTTTTATTCGTTTCAGAACCAAATGATTTTTGAAGCGATGGTGTCGCTGTTTAAGCAAAATGTACACGGCGACACGCTGACGATAATAAATGAGCTTACCAAACTCGGGAAAATCGAACAGGCAGGCGGAACTGCATACATCGCGTCCCTGACGGACACTGTTCCGACGGCGGCGAACGTGAGCTATTATGTGGGAATTGTGCTTGACGCGGCGGTGCGGCGCGACCTCATTCGGATGTCGTCGGAATTACGTGCATCCTCTTTTGATGAAACGCGCAGCAGCCGCACGCTCCTTGAGGACGCGGAAAAAAGCATTTTTACTCTTTCCGACCACAACGAATCGACGCAGATTTATGAAATGAAAGATGTCGTATCTTCTACAATCGAACTTATCGACCGACGATATAAAAATAATTCCGAGCTGACCGGCGTTCCGAGCGGTATTGCAAGGCTTGACACTATGACAAGCGGATTTCAAAAGTCGGAATTCATCGTCATCGGTGCGCGTCCGTCAATCGGAAAAACCGCGTTCGCCCTTTCTATGATGCAGACGATTGCAGTCGAAAAGCATATTCCGTGCGGATTTTTTTCTCTTGAAATGTCGTATCAGTCGATTGGTCAGCGTCTTTTGGCGCAGGTGTCGCGTCTTCCAAGCTATAAACTGCGTTCCGGTCAGCTCAGCATGGCGGACTTTCAAAAACTTCAGGACGCGGCGGGAATGTGTTACAACGCACCGCTTTATATCGTTGACACTCCGAATATGCAGCTTATCGATTTACGTGCGATGGCGCGCCGCATGAAAGTCAATCAGGGAGTACAGGTGATTTTTATCGACTACATCGGGCTTATCACTACGGAAAATCCTGCAGCTCCCGTTTACGAGACCGTTTCCGAAATCTCAAAATCGCTTAAATCACTTGCGAGGGAGCTTGATATTCCGATTGTTGCGCTTTCTCAAGTTGCGCGCGACGCGGAAGGGCAGGAGCCGAATCTTGCACAGCTTCGCGGTTCCGGCTCTATCGAACAGGATGCGGACGTAGTTTTATTTTTACACCGCGATAGAAAAATCATGGAAGATAAAGAGCCTGTTCAAGATGCGAAATGTATCGTCGCCAAACAGCGCAACGGAGCTACCGGAGATGTAATGATGAAGTTTTTTCCGACATTCACCAAATTTGAAAACAGTGCGGACGAGCAGTGATGGTTGTAAAATCATTTTAATAATTTGCCGATATATAAACCGTGAAGAAAGATATTTTTCAGTCAGTCAGAATTTCTGCATTTCTTATTGCGGTATTGTGTTTTTTTCAAATGCCCATGCACGCATATATGGTGAAATACAAAGAAGATTTTTACCGATTGTATCACGTGCATTATCAGCAGTTTCCTGACGACTGTATAGAAAATATTTACTGGCTTGAAAAAGCGGCTCAGGCGGATTTTTGTAATCCGTTGTACGCAAATGCAAAAATCGAAAATAAAAAACAATGGGAAAAATACCGTTATCTTTTTCAAATGCACATAAATTTAAAACTTATCGAACAGCATTTGCGTTTGGGCAGAATCTACGATAAAAAAGTTGCATATTTCTACGATGCTCCGTGGCAGGAAGAGTATCTCCGTAATTTGGAAAAAGCGCTAAGTTGTTATAATGCGGGATTTTATTATTGGCAGGAAGCGCAGATTTGGGCGGAAAAAGCGGGAGTAAAAGAATTTTATTTTTTGACTTTGACTGATGTGCAATTTTGGGAAGATGAACTTGAACGGATTAAAAGCGGCGAGCTTAATTACGGCGCGATGCTTGAACGCGAAGTAAAACGTGTTGAATCTGTCCGCGATTCATTTCTTGCAATGGACTCAAAAAGCTACTAATATGTCCGCATGAATACAAATGTGAACAAAAGTACAGGCGGACTTAAATCTGTAGGTGAATCTTCAGATTCGTTTAAAATAAATTATCCTGCAATATATGCCGGAGCTTCGGCAACAAAAATCAACTTTTATTCAGGGAAGCCTGATTTATTCAACCTGTATAAACCCGGCGAAGGACGCGGACAGCGGATATGTTTTGTTTCCGATTCCGAAGTTTCAAAACTCCCGACACTTTCAGCATTTTTTGCCGAATTTAACTCAGGCAAATGCGGAAGTGATATTTCAGTAATCATTGATGCCGGAGAAAGCAATAAAACTATACAAAGCGTTCTTGAAATCACCGGAGCGGCATTGGATGCGGGATTCGGGCGGAACGATTTATTTGTTGCGGTCGGCGGCGGCGTAATATGCGATATAACAGGATTTGCCGCATCGATATTCAAGCGGGGTGCCGCAGTCAACTTTGTCCCGACAACGCTGCTTGCAATGGTAGACGCTGCAATCGGCGGCAAAACGGGCTGCGACTTCAGCAGTTATAAAAACATGATAGGCGCATTTTTTCCTGCCTGCCGCATTGATTTTTACACGGATTTTGTAAAATCTCTTTCAAACGCACAGTATCGTTCGGGGCTTGCCGAAGCGTTAAAGACCGCACTTCTTTACGATTGCAGGCTTTTTGAAATATTTAAAAACGAAAGCGGAAAAATCAAAGAGAGGGATGTCGATACGGTATATGAAATTATAAATATATGCGCACGCGCCAAGGCGGCGGTTGTCGAACAGGATTTTACTGAAAAAAACATACGCGCATATTTGAATTTCGGGCATACTTTCGCTCATGCGCTTGAAACGCTTGCCGGATTGGGTGCAGTTACACACGGAGATGCTGTTGCATGGGGAATGGGGCGCGCGCTTTCGCTTTCTCTGCAAAAAGGATTCTGCACAAAATCCTATAAGGACGAAGTGTTTTCCGTCCTCGAAAAATACGGCTGGGGTACGAGTGCGCTTCCGTCGCTTATAAAAGACGCTGATGCCGATAAAAAACTTTTAGACATAATGCATAAAGACAAGAAAAACACGAACAGTAAAGTGAAGCTGATTCTTCAAAAAGATTTGTGCAGCACTTTTTCAGAGGAAATAGAAGATTCGGATATTCTTTCGGTGCTGAGATAATTGCGAAAATAATCATGACAGACGAGCAGAAAAAACATTATTTTGATTGGGCGGCAACATCGCCGGTTTCTGAAGATATAATTAAAGCGGCGTTTGAAGAAACCGCACATTCATGGGGAAATCCTTCCAGCGGACACGGTGCAGGCAAAGAAGCTGCCGCTGTACTGAAAAACGCGCGGGAAAGGGCTGCCGCTGCGTTGGGCGTTAAAGCCGATAAACTTTATTTTACATCCGGCGGAACTGAAAGCGACCAAATTCCCATCCTTTCCGTTTTAAACCGTCCGCAAAAGGGCAGCGTTCTTATAAGCTCAATAGAACATCCTGCCGTCCGCGAGCAGGCGGACGCATTGAAAAAATGCGGCTGGAAAGTAAATACGATTCCGGCAGATAAAGACGGAATTATAAGCGCACAAGCTGTAACTGAAAATCTTACCGACGATACGGTTTTAGTCTGCGTAATGGCGGTCAACAACGAAACGGGCGCAATACAGCCTGTCTACGAAATTGCAAAAGCAATTACCGAACACTGTAAAGGCAGACGCCGCCCGAAATTCCATGTTGACTGCGTACAGGCTGCCGGAAAAATCCCGCTGAAACTTGAAAACAGCGGAATAGACAGTGCCGCTTTCAGTGCGCACAAAATAGGAGGACTGCGCGGTATCGGGCTGCTTTATTTGGACTTTCCTGTTGAACCGTTTTTGCGCGGCGGCGGTCAGGAAAAAGGAATAAGAAGCGGCACGGAAAATATCTTGGGCGCGGCAGTTATTTCACTTTGTCTTGAACGTTATTTTATTTCGGATAAAAACAGCAAATCCTACGCTAGATTTGAGCTTCAAAAAAAATATACGGATGATTTTGTAAAATCTCTCGGAACGCTGCCGTGCTGTACGCTTATTCCTGAAAATCGGATGACACAGCCTGAAAATTATTCTCCTTGGATTGTGCAGGCGGCGTTCAAAAATATTCCGGGGCAGGTTATGATGCGCGCTCTGGACTCGGAAGGTTTTTATATTTCCACCGGCAGCGCGTGTTCATCACGCAAAAACAGCCGCCCCGTCCTTGAAGCCATGCACATAAGCCGCGAACAAAGTGAAAATGCCGTAAGATTCAGTTTCGGCTGTTCGACAACGGAAGAAGATATGCGCGCGCTGTTTGAAAAAGTAAAAGATATTGCCCGAAGGTTTAACGGGTAAAAGCCGCATTCGAGGTGAATCAACAACCCCGACGCAAGCATCGGGGTATGTTGTTCTCATAAGGTGATTGCACTCGGCTTTAATACCCTTTGTTACGACGCAGAGCGTCGGGGTATTAAACCCTCCGCACGAATAAAAGCGGGCTGCCGAAAACTTTGACTTTTACGGCAGCCTTTTGTATGTGGTTTATTGTTTTTCCGCAGCTTTTGTCTGCGAATACATTGAGTTATGTGAATTTGCAGGTAATAGCGGGATGTTTTTGTGCATTGCAACGGTGTCGTATACGACTTTGTAACAGATTTTTACTTTGTCGTTCGCTTTATAAATAATCCCATTTACTGCGTTGTTATGTCCCATAACAGTACCGTTATCGTTGGAGCGATACGGTCTTGTGTGCATATATGCTTCTCCGCTTTGACTTGTAAAAGTGATGATTTTTTCTTCCGGTATGTAAGTTGTTTTAAGTTCTTTAAAAACGAAGCTGATGTCTACCGGCATAGAAGGATATTTTGTAATACCGGATGTAAATGCGGGTTTTTCAGGAGTGCCTTTAATTTTTGTTGTTTCGGTATACGGCCCATATGACTTTCCGTCCATAAATACGGTAATCTCGCCCTTGTAAGTTCCTATAATGTCGTCCGGTTTTATGTCCTGCCTTTTAGCCGGCTCGGGAATATTTTCTATGCCTTGAATACGGTTGTCTTCCGTAGTTCCGCCGTCATTTTTGCAAGATATGAACATTGCGCAAAAAGTCAGTCCCAGTAAAAGCACATAATACGCTTTGCATTTATAAATAATCTTGTTTCGATTCATAATTTATCCTAAAAAACAGTTTCCGTAGTTTTGCTTACAAAACTTAGGCGGACAGTAATCAAATTCGCCCTGCCGTACCTCGCTCGAAGTGTATGTCTCCCTCCGCCTGTAGGGAGACGTTCCCTGCGCCCGAAGGGATGTGTTCCCTCCGCCAGTAGGGAGATGCTCCCTATGCCCGCAGGGTGGAGTTCCCTGCGCGCGGGGCTGTTGTGTTTTACTGCGCTTTCTTTATATCAATCATGCAGTTTACGGTTTTGTTTGGTTCCACTGTTTCTTTCTTTAACTTTTCCGAGCCGTAATATACAAGGCTGTTATGCTCATCATAAATTTCTACCATGATAAGACAGTCGCGCTTTGCTGTAATTTTTCTTACAAGTACATCTGAGGGAAAGTAAATGTCTTTGAGTTCTTTTTCGCTGTAACCAAGTATTACATTCTCACCTTGCTGCCAGTAATCATAATCATATACGACAAGGCTCATTTTGCCTTCGCGCGGCAGATTGTAAGAAGTTGTTATAGTTGTCTTTACCGAAGCGGTTTCTATTTTGCTGTTTTGTATAATAACCGGTACGCGCGCAACAGCGATTGGATTGTTTCTAATGTCATAGGCAGCAACTTTTATGTCTCTTTTGTCGTTGGGAAGCTCCTGAAGATTAAAGAGTTCAGCTGTAAATGTATTTCCTGACGTTGTAGCTTTTTTCCATTTCTTGCCTAATTTTTCCTGTATCGGTAAACCGGATGAACCGGCCCATATTTCCGATACTAAGTTTTCAGGATCATTGAACGTTCCTTCGATCTTGTAACCGGATGTCGCCGTCAGTGACGATACATCGATTACGGTATTTTCCAGCAGATTTATTGTCAATGTCGGCGGAGCAAACTGAGAAATCTTTACACTATAAGTTTTCTTTGTTCCGTCTTCTGCAACAACGTTGATTTTTATTTCTTTATCGTTAAACGGACCCGTATACCGATTTGTTTTGCCTCCCCATCCTTCTATATAGGCTTTATTGCTTTTAGGTACGGCTTCCGCTTTTATTTCTTTTATAAATGCCGGCAATGAAAGAGTGTAGTTATATGTGTCCGGAGACCAAGTTTCAGCGAGATGTAACGCGTAGAATGTTGCTCCTGAATAATAAGAAAGTTCAAGTTTATCAAGTTGCGCTTCGGAATCTGCAGTTGCAGAGTTCGAAGGTTTGTTGATGTCTAAGGTATATTCATTACCCCATCCTTGCGAAAGTGTTGTAGATGTCAATTTCAGCCATACTGTAACGGAGGTTGTAAGAGGGATAAGTTTTGAACCGCCTGTAAGCTCTTCATAATTTACATCTTTAGGCTTTGTGCCGTAAGGAACTGCTTTAATCTCAATTTTAGTTGTAGAAGGATATTCCGCTTGCGCTGTTATTGTCGTGCCCGTAAGGCTTTTAGGTGCCGTTATGTTAAAATGTTTTGAGCTTTCAGTTCCGTTCTTATATTTTTCAAACATTCCGTTATAGAAATCGTCCAAACCGGTTCCCGTAAGTGTTTTAAGCAGATAACTGCCTTCAAGACGTTTTGCATTTATCGTGTACTGTTTTGTTGTAGAACCGTTTGGAGCGGTAATTTTAAGCGTAAATGTATTGTCCCCATAAGTGAACGGTTCGACTTTTAATTCCGTATCTGCCGGCAGTGTTATTTCCGTTCCGCTTGCAGATTTTACAGTCATAATTGCACCTGCATCTGCCGGTTTTGCTTTTATAAAGAATTCGTCGCATTTAGGTTCTGCCGTACAGGTATATGTTATTGTATTTGGATCAAAAGGATTGACTGCATTTTCAGTCTCAGGTTTCGTTCCCCAATCCTTTGTTTTCCACTTTGTAGAAATACCTTTTGCTTTTGATATTATCTCTAAAGTGGCAAGATTTGCGTTATTGGAAGCTGTTGCGTTAATCTTTTTTGCATTTATCTTATATTCAAGTACCGCAGCAGGATCGCTTAAAAGTATAGCTTTTATAATTATTTCGTTATCTCCGACGTTAAGGCTGTGTTCTCCGTCGCCTTCGATTCTTATGCCTGCTTCTGCAGTTGCATCCACTTTTATTTTTGATACCGCCTGCGGAATTATTACGGAATAGCGGGTATTATTTGAGTTGAATGCAGGAGAAAGCGTAAATTCTTGAGAAGCATTTGCAACGTCCGTTATTTTTATGCTTTTTAAGAGCACTTCCGGCGGATTTGTTATAGCCGGATCGTTGTAATAAAGTCTTAAGCTGTACTTTTCTTCCGTTCCTTTGTGAATTATGGAAACTTTCAATTCTTTTTGAGTTTCCGTACCTGCAAAAGTTACGGTTGCCGATTTAGTTTCCGTTCCATCGATTTTTACTTTATCGCTTGAATCTACGGCTTCTACGATTACAGTCGCTTTTTTTGTCATAACGGCTGCACTGTATACAGAACTTGATTCCGTTACGTGTACTTCTTTGTCGGCTTCATCTTTTACCGTAATTTTTTTAAGGGCACCGTTTTCGTATTTAACTTTTACGGTGTAGGTTTTTGTTGAGCCGTTCAGAACAATCACAACAGGAACCGATCGTTCTTCGCCGCTTGCAGTGAATGTAAAACTGTGCGTTCTTGCGGTTTTGCCGTTTATTTTTACATCGGCTTTTGTGGCGGCTTTAACATAAAGCGTTGCGTTTTTTGTTTTTACATTTGAGCTGAACTCCGTTCCGTCTTCTTTCATTTTTACATCTTTACCGCTTGCGTCTTTCAAGCTGAATTCTACTTTTCCGTCTGCCGTTTCATCGGTGCTTGATGACGTAATCGATTGTTTGCAGCCTGCTGCTGCGATTGAGAGGAGAAAAATCGTACAAATAAGTTTTTGTAAACTTTTCATAAATGCTCCTGTTTTATTCTTCTTCGGTGTTCAATGTCGGAAGAATAAGGTGAAATTCGGATTCTGCCGTACGGCAAAATGAACCTGTTCCAAAACCGGCGTTTCAGAACGGGTTTAATTTGAGCTTAAAGGAAACACGGAGATTGTCGATTTCGGCTTGATTTTATCAGCGATGTTCAAAATCGTGCCGGATATGCGATTTTAAACTCGACTGTCCGGCTTAAAAGAAAAGTGCTTTTAAGCCGCCGCGCTCCTTTTAGTGTGTGAATATAGTTAGCATAGGGTAACTATATTTAAGACAGGGCGCATTCTACAGAAATCATTATTGCAAAGTCAATATACTTTCAGAGCAAATATAACAAAAATTATATATGTTGAATGTGGGAAATGTGTTTTTGTGTGATGCCGTATCGTTTTTACGCTATTTTCCGGCGATTGTCGAAAAAACGTCATCCAAAATCGATACTGCTTGGTCTACTTCCGCGTTTGTAACGGTAAGCGGCGGGACGAAGCGTAATACATCGTATCCTGCAGAAGCTACGAGCAGACCGCGCTCCATAGCGGCATCAATTACAAGGCGCGGAGAAACTGCCGGTTTAATTCCGAGCATCAGTCCGCGCCCTCTTACTTCGAGCACGACAGACGGATATTTAGCCTGTAAACTCTTTAAGGCTTTGATGAAATATTCACTTACTTCGCGGACATGGCGGCACAAGTCTCCGTCCGAAAGGCGTTCAAGCATAACGCAGGCTCCGCTCATGGCAAGCAGATTTCCGCCGAACGTCGCTGCGTGGTCTCCCGGCCGGAAAATATCTGCTGCAATTCCGCAGGCGGTCACGGCTCCGGCAGGAACACCCCCTGCAAGAGCTTTTGCAAGCGTCATCACATCGGGTTTGATTCCGTAGGTCTGCCATGCAAACGGTCGCCCGGAACGCCCCATGCCGCACTGAACTTCATCGAATATCAGCAAAAGATTTTTTTCATCACAAAGTTTTCGCAGATTCTCAAGGAAGTCCGGAGCGGCAGGTATAATTCCGCCTTCTCCTTGAATCGGTTCAACCATAATTGCGCAGGTATTTTCATCCGTTTGCGCCAGTACGCTTTCAAAATCGTTGAATACCGCATATTTGATTTCAGGCAGGAGCGGGTCAAAATCTTCATGATATTTATCCTGTCCCGTAGCGGTAATTGCCCCGTATGTTCTTCCGTGAAAAGAATGTTCCATTGTGATGATTTCGGTACGGTGTCCGCCATCCGAATGTCCGAACTTCCGCGCCAATCTTAACGCAGCCTCGTTCGCTTCCGCTCCGCTGTTGCAAAAAAACACTTTATCCATGCCGGATACCGATTTTAAAAGGCGCGCCGCAGAAACTGCATACGGATTCCAATACAAGTTGGAACAATGAAGCAAACCTCCGTCAATTACGCGTTTCAGTGCGGCGGAAAGCTGTTCATCCCCGTAACCGAGTGCGTTCACCGCAATACCGGCGACAAAGTCAAGATATTCCTTTCCGTCCGCATCGACCAATGTACACCCGTGCCCCGATACAAACGCAACAGGAAACTGCGCATAGGTGTGCATAACGGCTTTTTGACCGTTTTCTACTATATCTAACATAGATTTATAGGTGAGTTCTTCCTTGTTCATTGCAGAGCTCCGTTATTTTTCAGAATATTCGGACGGGGTCATCATAGTACCGATACCCTTAGCCGTAAATATTTCCAGCAGAATGCTGTGATCAAGTCTTCCGTCCAAAATATGGACGCTTTTGACCCCTTTTATAATTCCGTCTATGCAGCATTGAGCCTTTGGAATCATTCCGCCTTTGATTGTGCCGTCGTTGATATATTCCAGTGCTTCGTCCGGTGTAAGACGACGGATTATGGAGTTCGGGTCGTTCTTGTCTTTGAGTATGCCCTCTACATCGGTAAGAAAAATCAGCTTTTGGGCATGAAGTGCTCCGGCGACGGCACTTGCCGCATAGTCCGCATTGATGTTGTAGGTGCTGCCGGATTCATCCGTACCGATGGGAGAAATGACCGGCACAAAATTATTTTCAAGCAAGACCGATATAAGCGTTGTATCAACACTATCTACTTCACCCACAAATCCCAGATTTCTCCCTTTAGGATCCGTTTTTTTATGAGCCGTAAAAGTTCGTCCGTCCTTACCGTTGATACCGACCGCTTTTATGCCGACGCTTTCAAAATCGGCAACCAAAGCTTTATTGATTGAACCTGAAAGAACCATCTCCGCAAACTTTGCAGTTTCTTCGTCGGTTACGCGCAGTCCGTCGATAAAAACAGTTTCCTTTCCGACCCGTTCAAGCAGATTGGTGATTTCTTTGCCTCCTCCGTGCACGACTACCGGCATCAAACCTATGTATTTCAATAAGGCTATATCCTGAATAACCGATTTGCGAAGTTTTTCATCTACCGCTGCGCTTCCGCCGTACTTTATTACAACTACAGTGCCGGCAAAACGGCGTATATACGGTATCGCTTCAATCAATACTTCCGCTTTTTGAATTTCCTGCTGCACATCCATAGTCTAGCTCCTGTAATCGCCGTTGATTCTGACGTATTCGTAGGATAAATCGCAGCCCCATGCCGAAGCGGATGCCTCTCCGTCGTTCAGCTTTGCCGAAACGGAAACTTCTTTTTCAAGCAGAATATTTTTCGCCGTTTCTTCATTAAAGACAATCGGCTCTCCCTTGCTTACGACGTCTATCGTTCCTTTTGCGCTTGAAAAAGAAAGCTCTGTCCCTGCCGGATTAAAATCCGCTCCGCTGTAACCCATCGCACAAAGAATACGTCCCCAGTTTGCATCTGCACCGAAGAAAGCCGCTTTTACCAAACTGGAACTTACTACGGAACGTGCAAGAATTCGTGCATCCTCAACGGTTTTTGCACCGCTTACTGTAACTTCGATGAACTTCCCTGCGCCTTCTCCGTCTCGGACAATCGCTTTTGCAAGGAAGGTATGCACATAAGTGAACGCTTTACAGAATTCTTCCCATTGCGGACTGTCTTTTTGAATCCTTACATTGCTGCATCCGTTTGCCAATACCAATACGGTATCGTTTGTCGAAGTGTCTCCGTCAACGGAAATCATGTTGTAGGTGTCTATAATCGTCGCTCCAAGCAGTTCTTGAAGAATATCCGCAGGAATTGAGACATCTGTGGTGATGAACGAAAGCATAGTCGCCATATCAGGATGAATCATCCCCGAACCTTTAGCCATACCGGCAATTCTTACAGGCTTCCCGTCTATTTCAATTTCGACTGCAATCTCTTTGCGGAACGTATCTGTTGTGCAGATTGCATCTGCCGCAGAATGAGCCGCTTCCGCTCCTTTTGAAAGGCCTTCTATACAAGTTTTGATTCCTTCTTTGACGGTATCCATAGGAAGCGGCACTCCGATAACGCCGGTAGAGCAAACCAGCACTTGGTCGGCAGTAATTTCAGTTCCGCTTTCCGAAAGAATTTCGGCTGCCAGTGCCGCCATAGATTTTGTATCGGAAAGTCCCCGCTCTCCGGTACAGGCGTTTGCATTGCCGCTGTTGATTACGATTGCAGACATAGATTTACCGCCGTCAATCAATTGTTTGTCCCAAATAACGGGAGCGGCTTTGACTTTGTTTGTTGTAAATGCACCGGCTGCTTGTGCAGGGATTTTACTTACCAGTACAGCCATATCTTTTTTCTGTTTTTTTATGCCGGAAGCGATTCCGTTTGCTAAAAAACCTTGCGGAGAAGTAATACCGCCTTCAATAATTTTCATACGCCATTCCTTATCAGGTATAATTTCATGTTTTTCCGCCATCCCTGTTACATCGGGAACGAAGCGGCAGAATCCAAAGCGGAGCCTTCATCCAGACCGAAACGGATATTCATGTTTTGTACCGCCTGTCCTGCAGCTCCCTTTCCCAGATTATCTATAGCACCGACTGCGATAATGCGTCCTGTACGTTTGTCGATTTTCCAGCCGATATCGCAGCGGTTGCTTCCCTTGACCCAACGGGTTTCGGGCAGATTCCCTTCTCCCAATACTCTGATAAAGTTTTCGCCTTCATAAAGCTTTTTATACGCCGCCGTTATGCGCTCCGAATCTGCGCCGTCTTTAAGTTTTGCATAACAGGTTGCAAGAATGCCTCTGTTCATCGGGACAAGATGCGGCGTAAACTGAAGCACAATGCCGTTGCCGGATTTTTCGCCGCTTGCAATCCAAGACAGCTGCTCTTCAATTTCCGGAGTGTGTCTATGTTCCGCAATACCGTATGCCTTGATGTTTTCGCTGCATTCACAATATAGGGAACCGAGTTTTTCCGCTCGTCCTGCGCCCGATACTCCGGATTTTGCATCGATAATAATGCTTTCCGAATCAATCAGATTGTCTTTAAGCAGCGGAGCCAAAGTAAGGATTGAACAAGTTGTATAACATCCGGGATTTGCAATAAGTCGGCTGCAAGCAATACGCTGTCTGTAAATTTCGCAAAGTCCGTATACTGCATTTTTCAACAAATCCCTTGAACCGTGTTTGACCTTGTACCATGTTTCATAAACATCTGCATCGCTTAGTCGATAGTCTGCTCCAAGATCTATTACAACGCATTTTTCAAGCAGCTCCGCAGTAAGATGATTTGATGCGATTCCTGCCGGCAGAGCAAGAAAAAGCACATCGCAAATGCTTGAAGCTTTAGCAATATTGTCATCTTCAAGAACAATATCGCAGATTCCTTTCATGTTCGGGTATATGTCGGAAAATACCTTTCCCGCATAGGAATGAGAACCTGCGTAGACCGGCTGAACCTGCGGATGACGACACAAAAGACGAATCAATTCGCTTCCTGCGTATCCGGTAGCTCCAATCACACCGGCTTTGATTTTTGTTTTATTCATTGCCGCTCTCCTGTCCTGTTTTAGTAATTTTGCATAATTATACAAAAATAATCTATTTTGCCTAGTATTTATGTATAATTATGAATAAAAATGTTTTAAATATACAGATAAAGACTGATGCATTCAAAAGATTTAAGGAGACACTTGCCCGAAACCGCAGCTATCCGTTGCAGGTTGAACATGGTCTTCTCTGCCCGGACTTAATGTCTCGCATGAAGCGATACGAACATCTCGCATGGAGTTATGCGAATGTCTCGCATGGAGCGATGCGAACATCTCGCATGGAGTTATGCGAATGTCTCGCATGGAGCGATGCGAACATCTCGCATAGAGCGATGCGAACATCTCGCATGGAGTTATGCGAATGTCTTGTACAGCGTTTTAGGGGGCGGACGGCAAAATGAGACTTAAAAATACATAATCGGCTTAGCGTTTGATTCCGATTTTACCTCAAAGCAAAACTTGTTCGTCATATTCGCCAATCATTGACCCGAAACTTTGTGCCGACTATAATAATGTATGTTTTTATCCCATAAGGAAAAAAAGACGGCTGTAATGCTGTTTCTCGCAATACGAATATCATTTTGCTTTGCGGTATCCAAATCCGTTTTATATGACGAACTTATGAAAGACGGAGACGTAAAGACTATAATAAAAGAGTTCAAAAAAAATCCCGACATGAACAGAATACGCATCGGTGATGATAAAGACAGCCTTATTATGCGGGCGATAAAATACGATAGACCGGAAGAAATAATCCGTCTGCTTTTAAAAGCGGACGTAAAACTTTCTTCCAAAAACAAATACGGTCAGACTGCATTGATGTATGCTTGTGAATATTCTTCCGATAGGGGCGTACTGGAACTCATCTTAAAAAAATCCGGTTCAAAATCCGCACTCAGAAAAAAGATTCTTAAAGCGGATAAAAGAGGGCTGTCCGCCCTTGACCGCGCCCGCAAAAATCCTGACTCGTCCGTATCCGATTTAATAACTTCATATCTTACGGAAGATGATTTAAACAAAGCTTCCGCGCCTACAGTAATTCTCAGCGAAGATGGCGTTCAATCCGTAACTCATTCTGAAGAACCGGAAAGCGTATCAAATGCGGCGGAACCTGCTGAATTGCCGGCGGAAGAAGTTGCTGCCGAAGAAAAAAACGTACCCGCGCCGGATGTAAAACCCGAAGAGCCGGAGGTTACGGAGACTGCGGCTGTTACCGAACAAACCGACACTGAAAAATCCGGCGCAGAAATACCGGAAAATATTCCGCCGGCGGAAGAGAATTCTGTCGATAAGTACAAAAAAACATATCTGTATGATTATATGCTTCCTGAAACCTTACCTGCCGCCGAAGATTCTTCTGCGGAGCCGGAAAAACTTGCCGAAATCAAAAATCCCGATAAGAGGGACAAAAACGGCAGAACTGCGCTTATGAAAGCCGTTAAGTCCGGTAATGATTGGGAAATTCGCTCTTTGCTGAAATCGGGGGCGGACGTTAATATAAGCGACAGCGACGGATGGACTGCTCTTATGTATGCGGTACGCTATCAAAACAGTCTTGATACGGTAAATATTTTATTAAAGAACGGCGCGGATATTCAAAGCGTTAATAAATACGGATATTCCGCATTGCAGCTTGCCGCTTCTTACAGCAGCAACCCCGATGTGCTGAAAAAACTTCTATCACTGTATCCGTCCGGAACAAATGAGATTTTCAGAGCATTTGTATTGAGTTTAAGTTCTTCCCCTGAGAATTTGGTTGCTCAGTTTGCAAAAATAGAAGCGTTTATAGATTTCGGAGTTCCGTTAAATCGGTTTTATGAAGGAAAAACTCCGCTTATGTATGCAGCGGAATTTTCTTCTTCCACCAAGATAATAAAATTGCTTCTCGATAACGGTGCGGTTCCTGCAATTAGAAGTGCCGAAGGTAAAACTGCGTTTGAATACGCCAAACTTAATACTCAACTTGAACATGACGAAACTTATTGGTCTTTGAATTCAAGATAAATAAAACGGATGCTGAAATTATGAGAATCACCGGCGGAAAATTAACGGGGCGCATAATAAAATGCCCTGACGGAATAATAAGACCTGCAATGGACAGAATGAGAGAATCCGTGTTTGCCGTTTTAGGCAGTCTTGAAGGCAAATCGTGGCTTGATTTATTCAGCGGTTCCGGGACAATTGCAATAGAAGCCGCCTCCAGAGGGGCAGCCCGCATTGAATTGTGCGAAAAAGACCGGCTCAAAATAGATACGATTCTTGAAAATGTAAGCATAACGGAAAAAGAACTTGATGTTAAAATTAAGTGCCATTTTATGCCGGTCGAATATTTTATAAAACGATGCAAGACACAGTTCGACTATATATTTTTTGACCCGCCTTTTCCGTATAAATTCCATGAACAGCTTGTGAACGATGTTTGTACTCGAAATATTCTTGCAGAAGGCGGTACCGTTCTGGTTCATAGACCGTCCGAACATTTTATGCCGGAGCAGATAGGACTTTTTTCACTCGCCGACCGCCGTGTTTACGGCAGATCGATAGTAGATTTTTATAAATATCGGTAATCAGCCTAAATATCAAGTTTTATAAAATCCGCGTTGTGCGGGGAATTATGTTTACCATAATTTCGTTATCACACAGGTTGACGACTTTTAACTTGTTGAAATGCCACGACTTAAAACATCTTGTTTCAACGTGATCCGTTTCGGAATTGAAATTTCCGAACAGATTTTAATAATTGACAATTAGCAATATTACTCATAGAATAAATTAAATATAATTCAACATAAGGAGTTAACTTATCTATGGTCAAAGTTGCTATTAACGGTTTCGGACGCATTGGTCGTCTTGCTTTCCGCCAGATGTTTGATGCTGATGGATATGAAGTTGTTGCTATTAACGATCTTACAAGTCCGAAAATGCTTGCTCACCTTCTTAAATATGATACTGCACAAGGCGGTTTCTGTGGCAGAATGGGTGAAGGAAAACACACTGTTACTTCAAAAGAGCCTGTGATGGAAGAAGACGGAAAGACCGTAAAGGTTCCGGGTTCTATCACGGTGGACGGAAAAGAAATTATTATCTATGCAAAGGCAAATGCAGCCGAATTACCGTGGGGTAAAATCGGTGTTGATGTTGTTCTTGAATGCACAGGTTTCTATGTATCAAAAGCAAAATCACAGGCTCACATTGATGCCGGTGCAAAGAAAGTTGTTATTTCAGCTCCTGCGGGAAACGATCTTCCGACAATCGTATTCAATGTAAATCACGATACGCTTACAAAAGACGACAAGATTATTTCCGCCGCTTCCTGCACTACAAACTGTCTTGCTCCTATGGCAAAAGCTCTTAACGATTACGCTCCGATCCAGAGCGGAATTATGTCTACAATTCATGCTTACACCGGTGATCAGATGATTCTTGACGGTCCTCAGCGCAAAGGTGATCTTCGCCGCTCACGCGCAGGTGCACAGAACATCGTTCCGAACTCGACGGGTGCTGCTAAGGCAATCGGACTTGTAATTCCTGAGCTGAACGGAAAACTTATCGGTTCTGCACAGCGTGTTCCGGTTCCGACAGGTTCAACTACAATTCTTACAGCTGTTGTAAAGGGCAAGGATGTAACAAAAGAAGGAATTAATGCCGCGATGAAAGCTGCCGGTTCCGAATCTTTCGGTTATACGGAAGATGAAATTGTTTCTTCCGATGTAATCGGAATGCGCTTCGGCTCTTTGTTTGATTCCACTCAGACGATGGTTTCAAAAATCGGCGATGATTTGTATCAGGTTCAGGTTGTATCTTGGTATGACAACGAGAATTCTTACACATCACAGATGGTTAGAACGATTAAATTCTTTGCCGAACTCGGCTAATCCGCGGTTTTAGCAAACCGAATAAAAGGCATCCCGTAATGGGGTGCCTTTTGCGTTTTAAGAAGATTTTTATGAACTCATTGTGCCTCTTGCCATAACTGTGCATAATATCCCTTCTTTGCCGAAAGTTCCCGATGCGTACCTTTTTCAACAAGGATTCCTTTTCTGAAAACGAGAATTTGATCCGCGTTTTGTATCGTCTGTAAATGATGCGCGATAATCAACACAGTTCTGTTTTTTGCAAGTTCCGTAACCGCCTCCTGTATTAACGCTTCGTTTACCGGATCGACATTGCTGGTCATCTCGTCGAGAATCAAAATCGGAGCGTCTTTTAAAAAGGAGCGCGCGATGGAAATCCGCTGCCGCTGTCCGCCCGATAACAGCGCGCCGTCCTCCCCGATATGCGTTTCGTACCCGTCGGGCAGGCTCATAATAAAATCGTGAATACGCGCTTTTTTGCAGGCTTCGATAATCGCTTCTTTTGAGGCGCCTTTTTTACCGACGCGGATATTTTCTTCAATGCTCGTATCAAAAAGCTGCACATTTTGCATGACAATACTGATGCGGTTCAGTAATTCGTCGTAGGGAATATCTCGAATGTCCGTACCGCCTAAACGAATACAGCCGCGTTCAACTTCATAAAACCGGAGGAGCAAGTGCGTGACAGTCGTCTTGCCGCTTCCCGATTCACCTGCAAGAGCCGTCATTGTTTTTTCGCCGAGCGTAAAATCGATATGCTCCAATTTAAAGTCATCATGCTGATACGAAAAACCGACATCCGTAAACGTAATGTCATTGCGCTCCGGTACAGTGCCGTCGCTCTTATCTGCAATCACCGCGCCGTAGAGGATTTTCCCCAACCGCCGGTAAGAATCTCTTGCGGAAACGAAGTACATATAGTGCGTTTCCAGCTGTGCGAACGGCTTATAAAATTCTTTTGAAAGGACTGCAAAAATGATAAACGATTGAACCGAAAGCCGCCCGCGCAAAACAGAGACTGAGCCCAGCGCAAGAAGCGTAAAATAGGCAGCGTCAAGTAAAAAGCCGAACACGGAAAGTTCTTTCGCCTTAAACGCTGCCGCCTTCGTGCTCGTCCTTCCGAAACGCTCCGTTTTTTGCGCAAGTGAAGAATCAAGCAGCGTGTTATTTGAAAAACTTTTGAGCACGGGCATTCCGCGGACGTATTCGACAAACAGATTTATCATATCAATTTGCGCGGTATTGTTTTCCTTTTCGACATTTTTTGCCTTCTTGAGCGAATATGCCAAAAAGAAAAGAGCCGGAAGCATTGCGGGCACCATAAAGACTGCAAGCGCCCCGTCCGTTACGGCAAGGAATACCAAAATCGCCGCTGCCGCTAAAAAGTCCCCGAACATACGAGACCACACATGACCGACCACCATCGACATCGTATCTGCGTCTTTGTGCAGAATTGTGTTAATCTCACCGAGTTTTTCGTCGGTATAAAAGCCGAGACTGAATTGTTTGAGTTTGATAATCATCCGCTCCCTGATTTGCTGCACAATATCAAACCCCGCATTGTGTTTTTCCTTATCCGCCGCCATATTGCACAATCCGCGTATGACGACCAAAAGTCCAAACCCTGCAAAATACGGCGTTTGAGCCGTAATACTCTGCCTGCCTGCAATCATCGAAAGCGTTGAAAACACAATGACAATCATTCCTGCGGAAATGATGCCGTACAGGGCAAAAAACAAACTCGACGTAATAAGGCTTCTTTTTCCGTTTTTGGAAAGAAGCGCAATCATTTCTTTAAACATAGAGCCTCCGCTCATTCGTAATTCGTAATGCGTAATTCCGAATTACGCATTACACATTCATAATTCCTCAATTACCCCACCTGCCAGGTGTCTACTTTATTTTGCGCCTCAACCATAGTGCGATAAAAGACACACCGCGCTGTCAATTCCTCGTGCGTACCCGTATCCAGGATGCAGCCCTTATCCATCACGATAATTTGATCGGCGTTTCGGATCGTGTTCAGGTGATGCGCAATCGTGATAACCGTTTTGTTTTTGCGTAAATCGTCAATCGCTTCATTGATGAGCTTTTCGTTTTCGCTGTCAACGGCTGCCATCGCTTCATCGAGAATTAAAATCGGCGCATCTTTTAAAAAGGAACGCGCAATCGATATCCGCTGTTTTTCTCCGCCTGAAAGCCGTGCGCCCATTTCGCCGATTCGTGTATCGTAGCCGTCAGGAAGCGCGATGATAAAATCGTGGCAGCGCGCCTTTTTTGCCGCAGCGACTACCTCTGTTTTTGAGGCATGAGGCTTTCCGATTGCAATATTATCCGCAATGCTCATATCGAACAGAATTGTCTCCTGCTGCACGCTTCCGATAAGCTGTGCAATTGCTTCTTCCGAATAGTCTGCGATATTTTTTTCGCCGATAAAAATACCGCCGTCTGTCGGCTTCCAAAATCCCATCAAAAGATACGCAAGCGTGCTTTTTCCCGAGCCGCTTGAACCGACAATCGCCGTAGTCGTGTTTTGTTTGACGGTTAAATTCACGCTGCGAATTTGAAAACCGTCTTTTTGATAGGCAAAGCTCACGTTTCTAAATGCAATGTCTCCCGCTTCAAGATTTTCTGCCGTTTTTGATTGGCTGTGCGTGTGCGTATGCTCTTGCGGCAGTTCGGCGCATAATACCGTCCCGGCAGCCTTTAGTGCCTCGTTAAATACCGCATAATAATGCTGCAAGACTGCGGTCTTACCGATTGCCGCTGTAAACGCCGCGGACAAAATCACTGCCAAAATAAAACGCGGAACGCTGATTCCGCCGTTTGCAAGCAATACGCTGCCCAATATGATGACGGCAACCACGCCGATTTCCATAAACACATCAATCAACGCCATCGGAACTGACACCGTGTTCATACTCTTTTTTACCAGAACGATATATTCACGCGCCGTTTTCAACGTTCGTGCGCTGATTTCCTCTTCTTTTGCAAACGCTTTCACAACCGCGATATTTTTAACGTATTCCATCAGTTCTTCACGCATCTGCATTTCATGCGCAAAATAGCGTTCGAGTCCCGCTTCCATCGCCTTTTTTGAAATTCGCATGACCGAAAACATAAGCGGCAGTCCGATAAGCATTGCAAAGGCAAGCCTGAAATCCACAGCAAGCATCGCCGCAAAAATAAGAGACGGAATCAACACCGCCGACATGATTTCCGGCAGCCCGTGCGCAAGATAAAATTCCGCCTGCTCCACATCGTGCTGCACAATATTCGAAAGCGCCCCCGTCGAGTGCTCCTTAAAAAAGCCCAAGTGCAGTTTTTTCAATCTGCCGATAATGTTCAGCCTTAGTTCCGTCAACGTCTTGTATGCCCGTTCATGTGAAATCTTTACGCTAAAATAATTGCACACGCCTTTTAGCGCGAACGAGGCAAACATAACTGCAAGCGCACCCGTTATCCCTCCGCGCTCTCGGCCGGAAAGCAGCTGCCCGATGATGTACACCAACACCACATTCGGCAGTAAATCGAATATGATTTTGAGCGCCAGCAGAACGGAAGG
>CAUUGI010000029.1:0-22439 GCA_963544675.1 uncultured Treponema sp. | reverse complement strand
GTACAGGATTCAAATGAAACCATTCATCACGGGAAGATAACAAAACGAGGACCTCAGGAATTGAGAACTTGTTTTGTTCAGTTGGTGTTGGGAATTCGTCGTTGCAAAGATACTTCGGAATGGAGAATGATGCAGCGTTATGAGTACATGAAAAAGAATAAAGGCAGCGGTAAATCTATTGTTGCTGCTGCAAGAAAGATGGCAGAAATCGTATGGGCGATGCTCAGCGATAAAGAGGACTTTAATGCGGACAAGATGAAAGGAATATACAAACCTATGACTCTTGCTGATGAAGCACTTTCTGCCATGAATTAAGTAATTTAAGGAAGTCGACTTGTTCGTTGACTTTTTATGGGAGATTTATTATGAAGAGCAGAAAATGGTTTATTTTTTTGTCTTGTATTGGGATGCTGGCATTGTTTACCGCCTGTAATTCGCCTGTTGAGCCAGAGCCTCCTCAAGCTGATTCAAAGAATGCACCACGCCCTAAGTTCAGCCCTGCGGGCGGTTTTTATAAAGAAGCACAGCAAGTTTCGATTACCTGCGACGATTCCTCAGAGATTTATTACACCATATTGAAGCCTGCGTTGAATTCCGACGGTTCCTGGAATGAGGCACAGTGGAAGGCGGACGTAGAAGCCTCGCTCCCTACTGAAAATTCCACAAAATATACAGGTCCGTTTAAGGTAAATAGTCAGTGCGTGATTCGGGCAGTCGCAAAGAAGTCGAACGGTACCAAGAATTATGCTATGACCTCCTTTGATTTTGACCTTGACAGGACTACGGATTTCAAAGGTTCATGGAAGCCTGTGAGTCCTGCAAGCGAAAACTGGCAGGACCAGACGATTTATTTCATTCTTACCGACAGGTTCTTCAACGGGGACACATCAAACGATAGAACTGCAAACCTTACCGACCAGCAGGGAAAACCTTACGACGAGTCGAAGATTCTTGAAGGTCAGCCTGCTTCAGGCTATAACGGCGGAGATATCGAGGGAATAAGACAGAAACTTGATTACATAAAGGATTTGGGATTTACCGCAATATGGATGACTCCCCCGGTGAAATGTCAGGTTGCCGAAAGCAATTATCATGGCTATCACGGATATTGGGCAAGCGATTTTACAAAGGTTGACCCGCACATGGGAACTTTAGAGCAGTATCAGGCTTTTGTTAAAGAGGCTCACGAAAAAGGTCTTTATGTGATTCAGGATATTGTCGTGAACCATCTTGGCGACTATCAGCAGATAAAGGCTGATGTCTCGGAAAGCAATTTTGAGGACGGCAAGAAAAAGGCAAATGTTCCTGAAAGCCAGTTTTATCTTGAGCCAAAATCCGTCCCCTTAAGCCATCCGGAGCAGCTTCCATGGGCTTTGAACAATATAAACGACTTGACGTTTGACGAATGGAAACACAATTCTTTCTATCATTACAACACAGAGATTTCAGACTATACAAACCAGACCAACATGTATACGCATTCATCTAGCAACCTTGACGACATGGTTACTGAAAGTGGGGTTGTAAGAAATCTTTTACGAGGCTACTTTAGGTATTGGATTGACAAGACCGGAATCGACGGATACAGAATCGACACTGCCCTTTATGTTGAGCCGGAGTTTTTCGAGGGATTCATAAACGACACAGACATTGCCAACATGGGCGTGCGAACATACGGCATATCCAAAGGAAAGGCGGACTTTATAGACTTCGGAGAGGCTTTCAGCCAAGATGAAAAAGTCTGCGGAAGCTACACAAGAAGCAATCCCGGCAACAATACTCCGGGAACTCCGAGAATGGACAGTATGCTTTACTTCCCGTTGCGCTATGCGATTGCCGATTCCATAAGTTCCGGCGGAAAAACGAAAGTCATTTCCAACGTTTTGAACAATAGATACACAAAATATTATTATGACGACCCGAACAGACTTGTTACCTTTATTGATAACCATGACATGGACAGATGGGGACAGACAATGAAGGGAAATACGGAACTCATGAAAGCCGCCTACGGAATAATCTATACGATTCCGGGAATTCCTCAGGTTTATTACGGCTCCGAACAGGGCTTTAGCGGAGAATGTCGTGAAGGTATGTTTGCGGGAAGTTTCTTTACACCCGGAGCTACACAGCCGACCGACAAATTCGATACCAACGGGGATTGGTACAAATATTTCAAAGCTCTTAATAAAATGCGAAAAGATAACCGCGTGTTCAGGCACAATGAACTTATGATTCTTCAGGATACCGAAGATAGCGCAGGAATTTTTGCTTATGTGGTACGGGAAACCGATCCGGTCAATCCTAAAAAGGCTCTTGATGCCGCCAAAGGAAACAGGGCTATTTTTGTGATGAACACATCCGGTTCGGACATGATTATTAACGCAAACAGCTCTTATCTGGCATCCGGCGAAAAGTATAAACTTTACGGAAAAGACGTTGTCTCTGTAAAGCCCGCTTCAGGCACTACAGCCGTAACCGAAGAATTTGTCACAACAGCAGATGGGTCTGAAAAAGGAAGGGTCGAGATAATCGTTCCTGCCCAAAGCTGCGCAGTCTACATCCTTGATGAAGTCGGTACGCCCCCAAGCACTACATCATGTACATTGACTATCGAAGAAGTTCCTACGGAAAAAGTAACGAAAACAACTTCCGTAACAATAAAAGGAAAGTCTTCTAAAAGCGGGGAGGTATTGATCGTCCTTAACGGCAACTATACAAATGCAACCAAAGTTTCCGCCGTTGCCGACACTTCGTTCTCCGCAAGCGTTGACGTCGGCTCCCTTTCAAACGGAACCGTATTCGTTCAACTTGTTCAATTGGACGCCGGCACAATGTGCTTTTCTGAAATAAAATCATTCGATATAGAATTTCCATTCAGGCTGATTGCAAAGTATACAGATCCCGATGACGATGATAACGGAGTCGGTTCTGCAAAAGGTAAACTTCAGCGTCCAACAGATCTGCCTTTTGTAGGCACAATGGATATTCTAGGGGTTGATGTCTACAGAAAGGGTAATAATATCCTTCTTGGATTAAGAATGGATGGTATTTCGCACGGTTGGAATCCTACTTCTAATTTGTTCGATCATGTCGTTTTTTACATCTTTGTTTCTGACGGGAACGATGCAAAAGGCTGCGAGTTCCACCCGAAAAGCAATTATAAACTGCCGGACGATTTCGGAAAGTGGGATTATATGTATCAGGCAAACGGTTGGGGAAACAGTTTCTATAGCAGCGAAGGAGCAAGCAGTACAGTTCTAGGAAAAGCAACGACTCCAGCTCCAATGAATTCACCTGCCGTCGCATGGGACAAACTGAATGACAATGAGGTTGAAGGAATTACAAAATATGTTAAGCCTGACTGGAGTTCATACAATCCGAATATCGGAGATTTTTTTGCCGATAAACCGGGCATGATTTGGTTTGAAATCAGTGCGGCTTCAATAGGTTATCCTGCAAATCTTAGCGGATATAAATTTTATGTAAACACTTGGGATTTCGACATGGGAAGCCCACGGGGAATTGTAAAAGGAGATGCGACCAGGTATAAATTCGGTTCGGGGGAATTGGATGTCGATTCAATTCCGCTGGTTTGCGACGAAACGGACAATATAATAACGATTGAATAGGCTTACCGTTTTTTATCACAGTTCATAGGTAAAGGGGAATTTTCCGTAAAGATTTCGGGGAATTCCCCTTTTTATTTGCTCTTAAAAGCATAGTGTAATCGGATTTTGAGTCCGATGCTTTTTATCCCGTTTCTGTATTATCTTCACTTATTGCTGAACAGCTTGCGTTGTGTTGAATAGGTTTTTCTGTGAAGCCCGCCGTTTGACCTGTGCATTGATTTTATCTATAATGCGCGAAGATTTATGAAGTTTTATCGTTTTATTGTTACTTGCTGTATTCTTCTTTCTGCGCTGTTTTTATCATGCGCAACAACCGGTAAATCTAAATCCGTAAGACTTGAACCTGTTTATATCACCAATACTAAAAAGTTTTTCCTTCTTCCTGCCGACTGTTTGGAAACGAGTTTTGAAAAAAGACAGCTTTTGACAGGTTCCTTCGGAGCGAGTAAATTTTCATTGCAGACATTTTTACAAGTAAATGAAGACGGAATATTTCTTTCGTTGTTTAACGACTTTGGAACCGGAATGGGTACGCTTTCATATAATGGAATAAAAGCGGAATTCAATTCTCCTGTTTTTCCGAAAGCGATAAAAGCGGAATATATCGCTGCCGATTTGCAGTTTGCCTATTACAATACTCAGAAAATTCAAGATGCGCTTGATGAAATCGGCATGAATTTTGAATTTGAAAAAAACGATAAAGCGGAAGTGCGGCGCATTATAAACCGCGGCTTGCTTTCTAATGAAATAATAGAAGAAATCACAAAGACTGATAACACGATAATTATAAAAAATCTTCTTCGCGGCTACGAATACACTCTTTTGGGAGCCGAATAATGAATGATATAAATGTTTATTTATCCGCTCCGTCTTTAATTTGCGCCGCCGGAAGCTCTTCAAAAGATTTGTGGTATTCCGTAACAAACGGCGTTCAAAGCGGAATAAAACATATTACCGCTCTTGACGGTACGGATTTTTATGCCGGACGAATTGATGAAAATCTTCTAACGCCGTCCTCAGCGCGCTATGAAATGCACATTATGCGTATTGAAGATTTTGCATTGCGCGGGCTTGAAAAACAAATCAATGCGGCAAAAGCAAAATATGCAGATGACCGAATAGCCGTATGCGTGGGTTCCTGCGATAACGGAACGGAAATATCTCTTGCCGCTCATAAAAAATATTTTGAATGTGGAACTTTTCCTGCCGGATATTCGCTTGAAGCGCAAGGTGCGCCTTTGGTTGCGTCTTTTATCAAAGAAAAATATGCGCTTAAAGGCATCGCTTTAGCTTTCAGTACAGCTTGTTCGTCCGGTGCAGGTGCAATAATAAAAGCGGCTGAGCTTTTAAAAAGCGGACTTTGCGATGCCGTTATTGCAGGCGGCGTAGATATTGCAAGCGATACGGCTCTAATCGGTTTTAATTCGCTTGAAGCAATATCTCCGGAAATTACAAATCCGTTCAGCAAAAACAGGCGCGGAATTACGCTCGGAGATGCTGCGGCATTCTTTGTTATGACACGAGAAGTTCTTAATAATGAAGAAACGCCGCCGGTGCGCCTTTTGGGGTACGGCGAAAGTGCCGATGCCTATCATTCCACATCTCCTGACCCAAGCGGAGAAGGTGCAGCCGCCGCCATGAAAAAAGCTCTTGAGTCCGCAAATATAAGACCCGAATGCGTTGATTATTTGAATCTGCACGGAACGGGTACAAAGTTTAACGATTCAATGGAAGCGATTGCAGTTGAAAAAGTTTTCGGCTCGTATAAAGTCCCCGTAAGCACTACAAAACCCGTTACGGGGCATACGCTGGGCGCGGCAGGTGCATTGGAAGCGTCGGTCTGCTATAATGCGCTTGTTCAAAATTACGGCAAAAGCGGCTCGGAGCTGCGCCTGCCTGTTCAAGTTTGGGACGGTGTAAGAGACGATACTTTTCCTGAAATAAATATAATCGACAGATGTAATATGAATACTTCAGGCAAAGTACAAATATGTATGTCAAATTCATTTGCATTCGGCGGAGCTAATGCAAGTTTGATTCTGGGATTTTAGCGCGGCGCAGCCGTTTGCGGTTTGCCGCGAATGAAACCGCGAAAAGCCGATTGCAGTATGCGCTTGCGCTCTAATAAAGATTTGATAAAAGTTTTGAGGTGAAAATATGGCGGAAGCTAAAACGATGGAACAATTTATTGACAGGGATGAGCTGATAAACCTGCTGCCTCATAAAGGCAAGATGTTTTTGCTTTCCCGTGTTACTCAGCATGACGTAAATGTTCACACGATTACGACGGAATATGATATTACGGAAAATTGTATTTTTTATGAAAAGGAATTTGACGGTGTTCCTTCGTGGGCAGGATTTGAGTTTATGGCGCAGGGAATTTCTGCGCTTACGGGAATTACAAATTGCATAAAGGGACGCGAGCCTTTGCCGGGTTTTATTTTGAGTGTGATGGAGTTTAAGGCATCTGTAGGATTTTTGAAAAACAACACGACAATTCAAATGAAAATAAAAGAAGATTACAGAGATGAAGAGTCGCATATTTACAGGTATCTTTGTGAGCTTTATGCTTCAAAAAAAGATTCGGAGCCTTGCGTAACTGCAAAAATTACCGTTATGGAGACTGAAGATATTCATTCTTTGTTTAAAGATTAGTTGTAGAACTTCGAGTTTTTGAAAAATTGAAATTCAACATTGCTCAATAAAAATTAAAGTTTAATGATTTTAATAATCGGGGGTTATTATGGAAAACGAAAATACCGGAAAAAAAGTGCTTGTAACCGGTGCAAGCGGGGGAATCGGCAGGGCTATTGCCGTTGAAGCTGCAAAAGCCGGGTATTATGTTATATGTCATTATAATAACGGCAAGGAAAAAGCTGAAAATGTGCTTGAGGAGATAAAATCTTCAGGCGGAAACGGAGAATTGATTCAATTTAATATTTCCGATCGCGCCGATTGTAAGTCCAAACTGGATGAAATGACGGCAAAACACGGCGCGCTCTGGGGTATCGTAAATAATGCCGGAATTACGCGCGACAACACATTTGCAGCTCTTTCCGGCAGCGATTGGGATTCCGTAATTCATACGAATCTTGACAGCTTTTACAATGTTTTAAATCCGCTTGTGATGACCTTAGCCCGTAAAAAGCGCGGACGCATCATAACGGTTGCTTCCGTCAGCGGAATTATGGGGAATCGCGGTCAGACAAACTACAGCGCGTCCAAAGCGGGTATTATCGGCGCGACAAAGGCACTTGCAGTTGAGCTTGCAAGCCGCTCTATCACCGTAAACTGTATTGCACCGGGACTTATCGAAACGGACATGATAAAAGATGCTCCGTTGGATATTATTCTTGAAACAATCCCTATGAAAAGGGCCGGAAAACCGGAAGAAATTGCGGCTCTTGCAGTCTTCCTGCTTTCCGAATCTGCCGGATATATTACACGGCAGGTAATTTCCGTAAACGGCGGTATTATATGAACTATACAAAATCTAATGGAAAACGGAGAGTTGTTGTAACCGGAGCAGGAATGCTTACGGCTCTCGGCCGTGATTGGGCAGAGGCTTCGGAAAAACTTAAATCCGGCAAGAACTGCATAAAGCGTATGCCTGATTGGGATCGTTATACGCGCATGAATACACGTCTTGCCTGTCCTTATGAAGGTGAAATCCCGCATTTTCCACGCAAAAAGATACGCGGTATGGGGCGTGTTGCGCTTTTATCTCTTGTTGCAACGAATGACGCTCTTAAAATGGCGGGATTTTTAAATGCCGAAGAAGACGATGTTATCGAAGAATTAAAGAACGGACGCACAGGAATATCTTACGGTTCTTGTATGGGGTCAATGGACGCAATCGTTGATATGTGCGAAATGCTTCAAACCGGTGATACGTCTAAAATCGATTCGCAGACTTATATAAAATGTATGCCGCAGACTTGCGCGGCGAATTTAAGCGTCTACTATCAGCTTCGCGGGCGCGTAATAATTACTGACACGGCTTGTACGTCGGGAAGTCAGGCCATCGGCTATGCTTACGAAGCGATAGAAGACGGTCATGCCGACATTATGGTTGCAGGTGGTGCGGAAGAACTTTCTCCGCCGGATGCCGCGATTTTTGATACGCTTGGAGCAACAAGCATTTTGAACGATACGCCGGAACTTACGCCCAAGCCGTTCGATAAAAATCGGGACGGTCTTGTAATCGGTGAAGGTGCTGGTACATTCATCCTTGAAGATATGGAACACGCTGTAAAGCGCGGAGCAAAAATATATGCGGAAGTAGTCGGCTTCGGTACAAACGCGGACGGAACTCACATCACAAGTCCGAATGCCGAAACACAGGCTGTAGCATTGGAGCTTGCGATAAAAGATGCGGGAATTTCAAGAGATGAAATTAAATACATAAACGCACACGGAACTGCAACCCATCACGGAGATATTTCAGAATCTCAGGCGGTATACAAGGTATTTAATCGCGCCGTGCCAATCAGCACAACGAAAAGTTATATAGGACATACTCTTGGCGCGTGCGGTGCGGTGGAAGCGTGGCTTACAATCAATATGATGAACGAGGGCTGGTTCCATCCTAACGCAAATCTTTCGGAAGTTGATCCTGAATGCGCTCCTTTGGATTATATTAAAGATTCCGTTCGGGAAATAAAAACGGATTATGTGATGTCCAACAATTTTGCATTTGGAGGAATTAACACATCTCTTATTTTTAGGAAATGGGCGGAACAATAAACGATGGCTGTTTTAGATATTGATGGGAAAAGTTTAACAATCGACGATGTTTGTGAAGTTTCCGACGGAAAAGAAGTGCGTTTTCCCTCCGACGGTAAAATAATTGAAACCGTAGAAAAATCTCGGAAGTTTCTTGAAGATTATATTGCAAAGGGATATCCGACTTACGGTGTAACAACTGGATTTGGCGATTCCTGCAACAGTCAAATAAATCCGAATAAAGCCGATTCTCTTCAGCAGACAATTGTGCGTTATCACGGAATCGGAGTAGGGCAAAAATTTTCCCGCAAGGAAGCCCGCGCAATTGTTCTTTGCAGACTTAATTCCGACATAAAAGGCGGATATTCCGCAATAAGAGCGGAACTTGCACAGATGATGCTGGATTTGTTGAATAAAGACATAATTCCCGTAATTCCGGAACTCGGTTCCGTAGGTGCATCCGGTGATTTAACTCCTCTATCGTATCTTGGAGCAGTCGTAATGGGAGAGAGGCAGGTTTACTACAAAGGGAAAATCCTTCCGGCGGCAGATGCGTTTAAAGCTGAAGGGATAAAGCCTCTTCCTCTGGCGGCAAAAGAAGGACTTGCCATTATGAACGGTACTTCCGTGATGACAGCTGTTGCATCTCTTGCATGGAAATCAGCCGACCGTTTAAGCCGTATATCTGATTTTGTTACGGCTGCAACAACGGAAATTACTGCCGGAAACGAAGTCCCTTTTCGTGCCAAAGTAAGCGAAATCAAAAATCATGCAGGTCAAATTGAAAGCGCAGCTTATATTTACGATATTCTTAAAGATTCAAAACGCTGCCTAAAATATGAAGATATGCTCAAGCAGATCGGCACAATCGGTGAAAAAGGATTTGAAAAACTTAACGTAAAAATTCAAAACAGATATTCGATTCGCTGTTCGCCGCAGATAAACGGGGTTTTTCGCGATACGCTGCATTTTTCAAAAAATTGGATAGAAGAAGAGATAAATTCTGCAAATGATAATCCGCTGATTGATTTTCAGGCGGGCGCGGTGTTTAACACAGGGAATTTTTACGGGGGACACATTTGTGCCGCCTGCGATTATTTACGCACTGCATTGGGAAATATAAGCGATCTTGCCGACAAACAGGCGGAAGATATAATCGACGGAAAATTCAACGGACTTACCGAAAACTTGATTCCATATACCGACCCGAAAGATCCGCAGGCAGGTCTTAGATTCGGTTTTAAGGCGGCTCAAATTACTATTTCCGCTTTACGCGCCGAAATCATGCACTATTGCGCTCCTGTCAGCATTCATTCAAGTCCGACCGAAGCATTAAACCAAGACAAAGTTTCGCTGGGTACGATTTCTGCACGTAAACTCCGCGACCAAATCGAACTTCTATATTTGCAGTTCGGCATACATTTTCTTGCGATTGCGCAGGCAATGGATTTAGTCGGCACGGAAATGTTCAGCCCGTTTACGCAAAAAGTGTATTCTGAAGTCAGAAAGTTTTCCGCCTTTGTGCAGGACGACCGGGAACTTGACTCCGAAGCGGAAAAATGCGCTCAGTGGCTTAAAACGACTGAAATATTTGACAGATAGAGATATTCAGAAATCCGTTGCATATAAAAAATCAGTCCGGTTTGCAAAACAGCAAACCGGACTGATTTTTTTAGGACAACGCTTCTTAAAGCACGTTTTATCTTAAGATAAAATTTCAGTCGGCTATGTAGCGAGCACGACAAGATTCGGTTTCAAATACATCTATAGCGGATAGATAAGTTCCGTTTGCGTTTTCCGAACGCTTAAGATTTATACCTTCGGATTGCAAAATCTCGATAATAGCCGCATATATGTATTCTGCTATTCGTTCTGCGCTGGGATTATTATTAAAAAAAGTAATATCATTTAAATTACTGTGGTCAAGCTTTCCGCAAACGCTGCGCAAGGCGGATTTTAACTTTGTAAAATCAAGCAGCATTCCGCCTTTATCAAGTTCTTTTCCACATACGTGCGCGTAAACTTTGTAATTATGCCCGTGCAGATTTTCACATTTGCCGTTGTAGTCTTGCAAAAAATGAGCCGCACAAAAATCAGCCTTAACTCGAATTTCGTACATCAGTTCCTCCGACTTTTGTCGCCGCACATAAGACAGACGGCTTCAACTATCGCTTTATGTTCTGAAGGTGCAATGCGGGCATACAAAGTTTCCGGCGTATCATCTTTTAGAACAGGTACTTTCTTCTGCACAAGAATTTTTCCCGTATCGCAGCCTGAATCAACAAGATGAACCGTACAGCCGCTTTCCGTTTCGCCTGCGGCAATAACCGCTTCGTGGACGCGTGAGCCGTACATTCCGATTCCTCCGAACTTAGGCAAAAGTGCAGGATGAATATTTATAATTCGTCCTGAAAATTCGTTTATTATCCGGCTGCTCAAAACCGTAAGCCAGCCTGCAAGAACAATCAGTTCGATTTCGTATTTTCTGCAAAGCTCAAGAACTTTATCGGAAACGGCGCGGCGTTTTTCTTCAACCGCTGCAGCGGCGGCTTTTTCCATGCCCATAACCGCATAAGGACTCACTATTTCCGTCGGAATATCGGCATTTTTTGCCCGCTCCAGCGCGAAAGCGTTCTTATGGTCGCTAAAAACAGCCGCAATCGTGTACGGACAATTTTCGACTGCATTTTCATAATCTATAAGAGCCTGTAAATTCGTGCCGCCGCCGGAAACCAATACACCGATTTTCATAATTTTTTTATCCTTCAAATATGACACAATCGCGCTGACCTTTTATCTCTGCCTTTGAATATGCGGCGCGTCCGATTTTATACGCCTTCATATCCGGAATTCCGGGTTTTGAATATTTATGTGCATTGTTGTTGAACATTTCAACGATGGAATCCGCATCGGCGGCCTTTACGGCGAGTAAAAAACCTATTCCCATGTTGAATGTATTGTAAACATTTTCCAAATCTGCGCCGCGCTTAATTAATTCTCCGAATATCGGCGGAATATCCCAGCCGGAACGGTCAATAATCGATATAAGCTGCTTTTTATTTCCTTTCGCCTTCGGATACATACGGGGAATATTTTCATAAAATCCTCCGCCCGTAATATGCACCATTCCGTGAACGGAACTTCTGAATTTTGAAAGAACTTCCATAACGGGACGAACGTAAATGCGGGTTGGAACGAGCAATGCTTCGCCTATCGTTTTTACGGTCGGGTTTCCATTGTCATTAAACGGCTCATTAAAATTTTGGACAAGTTTACGCACAAGCGAAAATCCGTTTGAATGAACGCCCGTAGAAGAAAGTCCGATAAGAACATCGCCCGCTTTTATTTTTTCACCGGTAATTATTTCTCTTTTGCTTCCTATTCCTACACCGAAGCCTGCTAAATCGTATTTTCCTTCATCATAAAATCCCGGCATTTCGGCAGTTTCTCCGCCCAATAATGCGCAGCCGCAGTCAACGCAGCCTTCCGCAACACCTTTTACAAGTTCGGCGGCGATTTCAGCATCCAAACCTCCGCAGGCAATATAATCCAAGAAAAATAAAGTCTGCACACCGGAACATAAAATATCGTTTACGCTCATAGCAACACAGTCGATTCCTACCGTGTCGTATTTTTTCATTTTGAATGCAATGTCGAGTTTTGTTCCTACACCGTCCGTGCCGCTGACCATAACAGGATCTTTAATCCCTTTAGGTACGGCAAACATTCCATTGAAACTTCCCAAATCGGTAAGAAGTCCCGGTACTCTTGTCTTTTTAACATACTCTTTGTATTTATCGACTGCGCGGTAACCTTCTTCAACATCGACACCGGAATCTTTATAAGTCAGCATATTGTAAAACCTCTTCTAAAATGATTTTGGTTAAAAGTCTTGCGATTTTTAATTTAAATTAGCTTTAATGTCGAGTTTTTTCAAAACTCGACATTCGGCCAAATTAACATCGGTTTCCGTTTATTTCACCCGGAACGGACATAGGATATTCTCCTGTAAAACATCCTTTGCAATAACCGTACTGTTCGGGATTGCATGAACGCAATGCTTCAAACATTCCTTCTACGGAAATAAATGCTAGAGAATCCGCGCCGATTTCTTTGCGTATCTGTTCAACATCGTGTGCCGACGATATAAGCTCTGCACGGTTTGGTGTATCAATTCCGAAGTAACAAGGGAATTTTACAGGCGGACTTGAAACGCGGAAATGAACTTCTTTTGCGCCGGCTCTGCGTATAATTTGAACAAGGCGGCGGCTTGTTGTTCCGCGCACAATAGAATCGTCTATAACTATTACCCGCCTGCCGCTGACATCGCTTTTAAGTGCGTTCAATTTTACGAATACCATATTTTCGCGCTCTTTTTGCGTGGGCGCAATAAATGTGCGTCCGATATATTTATTTTTTACGATTCCCATTGCATACGGAATGCCGGATTCGCGCGAATATCCCATTGCAGCACCTAAACCGCTGTCGGGAACGCCTATAACCACGTCGGCATCAACAGGACTTTCTTTTGCAAGCTGTGCGCCCATAAGAAGTCTTGCTTCCTGCACGGCAATTCCGTCTATCACGGAATCGGGGCGCGCAAAGTAAACGTATTCAAAAACGCAGGAACGCTTGGAAGTTTTTTCACCGAATTCAAAAGAAAGTACACCGTCTTTGTTTATTATTACGATTTCGCCGGGGTGAATGTCGCGTATAAACGTTCCGTTCATGGCATCTATTGCACAGCTTTCGCTTGCAAGAACCCAGCCGTTTTCAACTTCACCCAGACATAAGGGGCGGATTCCGTTCGGGTCGCGCGCGCCTATAAGACAATCTTCAGTCATAACGCAAAGGGCAAAAGAGCCTTTTATCATCTGAATCGTATCCGTTAAAGCGCGCTCAAGTCCTTTTTTATAGCTTTTGCCGATAAGTTTTACGATGACTTCTGTATCGCTCGACGAATTGAATGTAGAACCGGCTTCTTCAAGCATTTCTCGCAGCTGCTCGTAATTTACAAGCTGACCGTTATGCGCAACTGCAATCGTTCCCAGTTTGAATTTATTAAGCATCGGCTGAGCGTTTTCAATTCCCTTGCCGCCTGCGGTAGCATAGCGCACATGACCTACCGAAACATGACCTTTGAGCTCGGTAAGATTTTCCAGCTTAAAAACATCGGAAACAAGACCAAGCATTTTGTGAATTTTTACGTTTTTTCCGTCGGATACCGCAATTCCCGCGCTCTCTTGTCCTCTATGCTGCAAAGTATGAAGTCCGTAGTACGCAAGAGATGCCGCATTCGGCAGATTTTCCGAAGTAGGGTCTTTGTTGTCGGAACGATTTAAATATACTCCGACAACACCGCATTCATCGTGGAATTTATCATCATCTGTAATACACTTTTCATAATCGGACATGGCAATCTTCCAAAGTCAAAATCTGAAACTCATTTTATAATTCGACGGAACAAGATAACTCGGCAGAATCGGAAAGTTTCTTTCTGAATTCAAGAAGTTTTGTCTTTAAGTCCGGGTATTTTACTGAAAGAACGGACGCCGCAAGATAAGCCGCATTTGCCGCATTTCCGATACCGACCGTTGCAACAGGAATCTGCGGCGGCATTTGTACAATAGAAAGAAGCGCATCCAATCCGCCAAGTCCGTTTGAAGAGCCGGAAATACATTCGATTGGAACTCCAATGACCGGAAGAACGGTAATTCCTGCAATAACGCCCGGTAAAGCGGCTGCCAGTCCCGCTCCGGCAATAATCACTTCAAATCCGTCGGATTCCACCTGTTTGACGGTGCGGCGTAAAAGTTCACCTGCTCTGTGCGCTGAAATTACGAATGCCTTGTATTCAATTCCAAAGTCTTTGAGAACTTTAGCGGCTTTGCTCATCGTTTCCGTGTCCGATTTTGAACCGAAAAATATTGCGACTTTCAATTATTCCTCCGAGCTGCTTCAAAACATTTTTGATATTAAAGTTTAAAAGCACCGCCTAAAACGCACGGTGCTTTTCCGAGACGGAATATATCACGAAGACAGCCATAAAATCAAGAAGAACGGACGAACTCACGGCATTAAGAAAAATTGCGTGTACGAGATGTGGCTTTTATTCTGCAAGATAATTTTCGATTATTGATTTTATTTCTTTCAGGAGTTCGCGGGCATTTTTATCTTCGAGGTAATCGACAGAAGGGTTTTCGGAAAATAAAAGAGCCGGATGTATTTTAAAAACTTCGGACATTTTTATAATCAAATCAAAAGACGGCTTTGCGATTCCGCATTCAATATTTCCGATTGTGCCGGTCGCTACATCACACAACTCTGCAAAATATGACTGGGAAAATCCGCTTTTTATTCTGAACTTTTTGACATTTGCAACAAATTCCTGCTGATATCTATGCATACTGTCAGTATAAAATGATGTTTTTGTGTTTGACATAATATTTAATTGATAATATGCTGATAAAATCAATTAGATTGATAAAGGCTCAATAAATTATTTTATGAGGAGGTTTTCATGAACGGAAAACAGGACAAAACGACGATAGCTGTTATGGCATTTTTAGTGTTGACAGCGCTTACCTTTTTCACAATGTGCATACTTTTTTGCATCGTGCTCATAAAAGGAGCATCTACCGGCGGCTGGGAGGGTATTCCGATGATTGAAGCGCAAACTGCGCTTTTTCTTGCCTTTTTAGCCCTCGCGTTCGGTATTGCAGTCGGAACTCCTTATTTTATCTCACGCGGTAAAATAAAACGCATTATCGACAAATACGTAAAGCACGAATACAAATTGGAACTGTCAAACCTTGCCGAAGAAACGGCAAAACTCGATTCTCACTTGTCCCGCATGACAGCCTTTTTCTTACTTGAACAAAATTACTGTTATTGGGCAATCGGCTGGGCGTTCCGCGCGCTTAAACGCTACGGAGAACTTAGTAAAATCTATGCTGACATTTACAGAGAATTCAATACATTCATAATAGAAGAAATAATTATCAAAGCGCTGCAAAAGGCAAAAGAGGATGAGGCGGAAAGGCGTTTTTCCAAGCCCCTTGAACCTTTCCGCATAAAACTACGCGCCGTTAAAGACTATGTAGATTTCCTGTACGAAATTAATGAGTCTCAAGACAAAAAAGAGATGGGAAAAATCTTCCGGCACACACACGGAGATGATATTAATAACATCAACGAAGGCATGAAACCGATCATTGTTGCTCTCTATTTTGACGGTAATGTAAAGGACTTTCAAAGTGATTTTGACGAAGAAATATTTAAAATTTCTCGCTTTAAGGATGAAATGGAAGATTTAAAACGCTTTTACTATACGAGAATCCTTGCAAACATTTCTATTTCGGACGAAAAAAGCCTTGAACCGCTTAAACGGTATAAAGAAACTCATGAGAGAAAATACAAATAATGCCATGTTAGATAAGTTTAAGGAGATACGAAAGATGAAAACTGCAAAGAGACTGCTTGCGGTATCTGTTGTCTTTGCCGCCCTGTGTGCAGGAAGTCTGACCGCCCAAGCTGTTCCCGTCGTTGTCATTGCGCCGTTTGACGCAAAAGGAGTGCCGAAAGACGAAGCGGACGTAATAACCGAAGTTTTTACGAGCGAATACGCGGGAACGGGAAAAGCGAACGTTGTTGACCGCACGAGTTTTGATAAAATCAAAGCGCAGTTGAGTTTTCAGTCTTCCGACTGGTCGGATTCGGATAAAGTTGCCCGCTTAGGCAAAGCCTTAAACGCAAACCAGGTAGTAGTCGGACAGCTTCGGCAGTTTCGGTCGCAGGTTATTGCGACGATAAAAGTTATCGACGTAAACACAACGACCATTCTTGCCTCGCGCACGGAGCGGACAGGAGACCTTGAAAATCTTTTTAACAAAATACAGCCGATATGCAAGGAACTTGCTTCAAAAGCAAATGTGCAGGAACAAGGGGATTTTGCATACACGTCTTCAGCGGGAAGAAAGTCCGCTCCCGAAGAAAAAACAAACAATTCGTCATCGGAATCAGGGCCGATTATAATATTTGAGATGGGAAATTAGTCTGAAATTTACGCAATTCTTTTTTATGGAGGAAATATGAAAAAACGAAGTATTTTTTTAATTGCGCTGACCGCGTTTTTTGTCATGCGATTGAGCGCGCAATATAAACCCGTCGTTGTCATTGCGCCGTTTGACGCAAAAGGCGTGTCCAAAGATGAAGCGGACGTAATAACCGAAATGTTTACGAGCGAATATGCGGGGACGGGCAAAGCGAACGTTGTTGACCGCAACAGTTTTGATAAAATCAGAGCGCAGTTGAGTTTTCAAACGTCGGACTGGTCAAACACGGAAAAAGTCGCCCAACTCGGAAAAGCCTTAAACGCAAGCCAAGTCGTTGTAGGGCAGCTGCTGAAATTCCGCGAACAGATTGTGGCGACGATAAAAATCATCGATGTAAACACGACAACCATTCTCGCCTCTCACACGGAAAAGGTAAGCGATATTGAAAGCCTTTTTGACAAAACGTCGAATATTTGCAAAAAACTTGCAAAAGCGGCGGGCGGCGGCGGAAAAGTAAATCCCTTTCCCAAAGATTTTACGCCCGAACCGTACGGAAAGTATAAAGTGGACGATGAAGGTCCCGGCGGCGGCATTGTCTTTTACGTTTCCGAAGAAGGCTTTACCGTTTATGACGGGCAGGGCGGAGAAGTGATTTGCCATTACCTTGAGATGTCAAAGGTAAGTTTGGGTGAAAGCAAACCGGGATATGCGGATAGTGAAAATCAAATCGGTTTGGGCTGGGGCAAGAGCAACTGTTATAAAATTTTACAGGATGAAAGAAATCATGACGAAAAAGAATGCGCCGCTTACCGCTGCAGCCTGTACGCCACAGAAACGACAAAGCCAGGCGATTGGTTTTTACCGAGCAAGGATGAGTTAAATTTGATGTACCGAACGCAAAAAGAGCGGGTGCTTGCAACCGGCAATTATGAGAACTATTACTCCTCCTCCTACTCCCACTACTCCTCCTACCACTACCACTACCACTCTCAAAATCTCAACTACGGCAGCACTGATGATGGTTATAGTTCCCGTTCCGTCCGCGCCATCCGTGCATTTTAATCACCTGCTTTTCAGTCGAAAGTTGAAAGTTTTGTTTGTCTTTTTATAAGGAGTTATACAAATGAAAAAATCAATTTTTGCTGCGGTGCTGTCCGCCCTCCTTTCTCTTTCGCTTGCCGCGCAAACGGTTGCCGTCTTCGATTTTGACTGCGACGATCCGGATTTTAAGGAAAACATTTCCACAATGACCGACCTCCTCGTGCATGAGCTGGTCAAAGCCGGTGACGTTACCGTCGTTGAGCGCAAAAAGACGGATAAAATTATGGCGGAATACGCTTTTCAGGCAAACCCGTATGTGGATATTTCCGGCGCAAAAAAACTCGGCAAGGGCGCGGGCGCGGACTGTATAATCGTCGGCTCCATCGCTTCTCTCGGCTGCCCGCTCTACGTTACCGCGCGCATGATTGACGTAGAAAAAGGAACGATAATCCATTCGGCAAAGATGACGCTGAACTTTTGGAGCGATTACGAGCAAAAACTGCCCGTCTTTGCCGCCGAGTGCGTCAAAAAGATGCCTGTCCCGAACCTTTTTACCGGCGTGTGGTCGGGCAGCATTTCCACCGACGAATTTGACGACAATTACGAAATCCGCTTCGGCGAAAAATCCAAATGCGCCGTCAAAGTAACTTCCGTAGACGCATCAGGCTCTGAAACCGTGCAGGAAGGAATAGGCACCTACTCGTATTCGGGCGATGCTCTATCCGGCGGCAAAATGTTCCGCCTCACCGTCGTCTTCAAAGGCGCAAAAATCCCGCGTCTTCGCAAAGTGGAATGGGCGTATCCGGTCAGCATGAACGAGCAAAAAAACGAATTCAGCATAAACGTCCGCCCAACGCCCAAAAACGACACGCTTGTCCGCCTCACACTCAATAAAGAGGAATAAATGCCGCGTACAGGAAAAATGTAGGCGGTCAGGAAGCAATTAAGTCTGTAAAACAAGTTTTTACTGCCTGCCGCCTGTAATCCGCCGCTTTATATACCGAACAGCGCGCGTATGTTTTTATCGACCTGTGCGGAAAGTTCTTCTGCTGAAGTTCCGCGTATCTTAGCGGCATAGGAGTATACGTGTTCTACAAAAAGCGGCGTGTTTGTTTTTCCGCGGAACGGAACAGGTGCAAGGTACGGCGAATCCGTTTCGCAAAGTAATTTATTGTTCGGCACGATTTTTATAAGCTGCTCCGTTTCTTCAATACTGCTTTTTTTTGTGTATGTTATGCTGCCGCTGAAACTTATATGCCAGCCGCGCGATAAAAACGCTTCCGCTTCTGCCGCTCCGTAAGAACAGCAGTGAATGATTCCGTTGTCATAGCTTGAGTTTTTTATGCAGTTAAGCGTGTCTTCAAATGCGTCCCGCGAATGCACGATTACGGGAAGATTCATTCTTTTTGCAAGGTCTAACTGCATTTCAAAAAGCTCGCATTCTGCAGAAAGGAGTGAAGAATCAAAATCAGCTTCGTTTCTGCCGTCTGTGCCGCAGGAATTCCAATGTCGGTCAAGTCCGCATTCTCCGACGGCGATGATTTTTTTGTGCTTAATCTTTGTGCCGCAGTCTTTTTCCGCAGCCGCAATGCAGTTTTCTAAAACAGAAACACGCTCTTTTCTTGCGCGTATTTCTTCTGGGGACGGCCATATTCCTGCGGAAAAATATAAAAAATCTTTTGCCTTTTGCGATAAATCCGGCTCTTTTATGCAGGAAATTGCATCTGCTGCGCACTTTTGCCGTTTTTGCAAATCGTCCGCTTCCGTCCCTATATCAAGCCCGAAAAAACAATTCCGAGCCGCCATTGAAGAAAGTACATCCGCTCCGTCTGCTCCTCGCTCCGTAAGCAATTTAAAATGAAAGTGCGTATCTGAAAACATGACTTATTTTTCCGCCTTAAAAATGAGTTTCATCTTAAATACGGTGCGTCCGCTTTCCTTTATTGCAATCAAAGCTGTGCGGCATCCGTCTTCATCGTATTCATCTTTTTTGTAAACGCTTAAAATCTGACCTTCGCGGCTTTCTCCCGTATAATGAACTTCAAGACTTTTTACATCATGAGTGCGTAAAAAATCGTCTGTAAAAACGTTCAGAGCAAGTTTTATGTATTCGATGTTGTTCATGTGGTGCGACATATCGATGTGCTGAGAGCGGATTGTTTCATCATAGATTTTGCAGCCTTCGTCAAATTCCGTTTGCAAGCGTTCAAACTTTTCTGTGAATACCGCTTCAGGAAAATCGCTGCACGGATAAGGCAAAGAAGAAAGTTTTATCGGTTTGTGAGTTTGAATATCAAGAACGCAGGCTTCCATATTGGCTTCAACAAGCGAATTTCCGTCCGTATCTGAAATGAGCGTGTTTATCTCCGTGCGCATTCCGGCGTTATTTACGGGAAAGGTTTTTGCGTTTACCGTTTGCCGCCAAACCGGACGCGAATAAAAATGCAGTTTCGTTTTTGTAAATACCCAAAACGCATTATATTTTTCACGATAAAAAATGCCGTCGCAGCCGATACGATTAAAACATTCCGTCAAATTGTCTTGTATCATCAAAACAGCTTCGGCAATTCCCATTCGCAGAGAACTGTCGATAAATGCCGACGAAACCGGTCTCTTTTGTTCAAAAATCAAATTATCTGCCATACAAAAAATATAGCACAGCTTAAAAAAATGGTTAATCACATTGATGAAAATGACGCAGAGGCGGAAATGCAAATTATCCGCCGTAATTGAAAATAAAATCTCTGCAATGTATACTTTTTTCGATATGAAAAAGATATACTTTTCTGTAGTTTGGTTTTTCTCTGTTGTGATTCTTTCTTTGCATTCGGCACAGCTCCCTTTTGACGGCAGTCTTTCACAAAAAGAGCTTGATGATTTGAACAGCGGCAAAATTCTTGTTAGAACGATTGATAAGTACAAAAATATGTCGATAAAAAGTTCCAACAAAGGAGCGGAAAAGCTCCGTGCGGAAATCAAAGATTTGAATCCGAATTACCTTGCCGAAGTTATTCAAATAAAACCGTATAAGGGTAATGAAGATTTAATACGGAAATTCAGAGCTGCGCTTGAAGATATTTCAAGCTATGCGGGAATTCAATATTGGTCTGTTCAGCACGAAAGATATTACGATTTGTATTCGACGGCAGCAGTAGTCGGTAAAACGGAAGTCGACGAAAACACAGTACGATACAATGCCGACCTTGAAATGCAGCCGTTCGGAATGATTCATATGCCGATTACAATAGAAGAAACCGGCGATTATCTGTTTTATTATTCAACAAACAACAATTCGTTGAAGTTTGAAGAAAAGTTTAATTGCGTCAATAAACAGTGCATGAAATCTGCCGTAGTTGTGTTTAGAGACGGAGATAACTGGATTTTGTACGGAGCCGGCGGCGTTAGAGCTTTAAGAATCCCCCTGATAGAAAAACGAGTAGAAACCTCTTTAATCAACAGAATTAAGACTTTTTATAATTTCATTTACGAAAAACTGTAAACATAAAGCATTTGCAGCCGGCGGTAAGCCCGTTACATCTTGCAGCTATGGTCTTCGTCGCCGGAACTTACTTTGAATTTTATTATTCTTTGTGCTAAACTCCGACGCAGAGTGTAAGAACCTTTTACGGAACTTTTACGAGGTATTATGAATATTGTTGTTATTGGTGCCCAGTGGGGCGATGAAGGCAAGGGAAAAATAGTTGATTATCTTGCCGAAGATGCTAAATATGTGTGCCGTTTTGCAGGCGGAGCAAATGCAGGGCATACGATTGTTGTTGATGGAAAAAAGTATGCGCTTCACCAAGTTCCGTCGGGGATTCTTTATTCCGATAAAACTGTATTTTTAGGTTCCGGCATGGTAGTCGACCCTGAAGCTTTGTTCAAAGAGCTGGAAATGCTCAGCGAAAACGGAATAAATTGGGAAGGAAGAGTCTTTATTTCCGACCGCGCGCATATCGTTCTGCCGTGCTATAGAGAAATCGACAAAAAGCGTGATTCGGAGCGCAAACAGCCGATTGGAACAACAGGGCGCGGAATAGGAACCGCCTACTCGCAAAAATCCGAGCGCGACGGAATCCGTCTTGCCGACCTTGACTGGGACTACAAAATAAACGCCCTTGATAAAGCGGATAAAGACTTTCTTGCGCCTTATATTGAGCGTCTGCTTGCAATGCGAGTGGATATAGCGGCTAAAATGTGGGAAATACGGAAAGAGAATATATTGTTTGAAGGCGCACAGGGAGCAATGCTGGATCTTGACAGCGGAACTTATCCGTTTGTAAGTTCCGGCGCATCGTGTTCTGCCGGTGCGTCTTCCGGAGCGGGAATAGGGCCGCGCGCACTTGATAAAATTTACGGCGTTTTTAAGGCTTACGAAACCCGCGTAGGAAACGGTCCTATGCCTACCGAATTCAATTCGGAGACGGAAAGCGAACTGTGCGATTATGTGCGCAACACCGGAAACGAATTCGGAGTTACAACGGGACGCGCGCGTCGCTGCGGCTATCTTGATCTTGTTGCGCTCCGTTATGCTTGCCGTGTTAATTCAATCGACAGTCTTGTTTTGACTCATCTTGACGTTTACGATGAAATGGAACAAATCGAAGCCTGTATTGCATATCAAATTGACAGAAAAATTGTTACTGATTTTCCGGCAAGCATTCCCGCGCTGAATAATGCAGTTCCGATACTTAAAAAATTTGAAGGCTGGAAGCAGCCGCTGAAAAACATAAGCTCCTATGAAAAACTGCCTTCCAATGCGCGTGAATACATCGAATTTATTGAAGATTTTACGGCTACAAAAGTCGAAATTGTTTCCGTAGGCGCGGAACGGAACCAAACGTTTACGCGCGGGCAAATCTGGAAAAAGTAGACGGAACTGAACAAAAAGGCTTTTACTGTACTTCGGTATGTAAAAGCCTTTTTTTATTGTTACAGGCTTTAGCCGGTGAAAAATATGAAGCGGAGCGAAATATTTTTCACAATA
>CAUUGI010000028.1:0-22727 GCA_963544675.1 uncultured Treponema sp. | reverse complement strand
AATTTTCGCAATTGTAGATAAGAGTCGCCTGTCGGTTTTGTTAATAGGTTGAATTTCGAGTTTTTCTAAACTTCGCTGTGCTTTCGACGAGAACCCATCCGCTTAGCCGCAGTCGAGCTTTTCGCTCGAAACGGCACGCCGATGGAACCTCGTCTGCGCATAAATGGCGTTCATTTCAAAACTTTACATTCTATTGGTGCAGGAAAAAATTGGAAAATTTCGAGTTTTTCTAAACTTCGGAATTGAGCCTATCATAAAGAGCGAAGTATACATGGCTGATAAGATGGAATAGAGTATGCTTGCGTTTGGAAAAATGTTACGAATGTAAAGCCGATCACGAAATGCGGCCGCGTCCGTAAATTGACAGTATATATTCAAATATGTTAGCATAACTTCCGGGCGTAATACTTTATTTTATCTGGGGAACTAAATGCCTAGTCAAAAGGCAAAAAAAATTCTTAAAAATAAATATAGGGATGCAAAACAGTTTTGCCTTTCCGATATAATCAAAGCTCTCATTTGTTTTGTATTGGGTGCCGTTGTTTTTACCGGAATTGTTTTTCGTTATATCAAAACTTCTGCTGAAGACCGTCGTCTTCGGGTATCGTTTTTTGCCGCTTCATATTCCAATGAAATGCAGCGTACTCTTGATCATACGCTTTCTCTTGCATATACAATAGAAGCTCTCATTCACCTGAAAAAGGCTGATTCCGCCAATTTTCATGAAGCTGCAGAAAGACTTATAGAACACTATCCCAGTGTATTGAATGTCCAGTTCGCTCCGAACGGTGTAATAACGCAGGCGGAACCTCTTGAAGGCAACGAAAAAGCAATCGGTTTAAATATGTTTGACTATGACGGGCATAAAACGGAAGTCCTGGCAGCTAAAGAAAGCGGGAAAATGATTCTTGCAGGTCCATATCAACTTGTACAGGGTTATATAGGACTTATTGGGATGCTTCCTGTTTTTACGGAGAACGACGGCGAAAAAGAATTTTGGGGATTTATAAATATTATAATCAACCCCAAAAGCGTTGTAGACAATCTCCGCAGTTCAGGTTTAAGCGAAAAAGGATATAAGTACGAACTTTTGAAATCTTCCGGCACATCGGAATTTCGATTTACCGTCGCAAAAACAAAAACGCCGGTCAAAAATCCTGTCGAACGCGGATTTAAAATTGCAAATACAGAATGGATATTTAGACTTGAGCCGGCTGCAGGCTGGGTGAATGTAAAAAATGTAATGCAGATTTCGATTGTCCTGGCCTTGCTTGATGTACTTATATTCGTATCCGCACTGCTGATTCAAAATTTTGTTTCATACAACAAAAGACTTGAAAACGCAATCAGTTTTGATTCTCTTACCGGCGCGTACACCAGACAGGCAGGAATCCTTTTATTGGAGCATGAAATAAGAAAGGCGAAACGCAACAATACAAAAATCATGCTTTGCTTTATCGACATGAATAATTTTAAGCACATCAATGATACTTATGGGCACAGCACCGGAGATTTTCTTCTTCAAAAAGCCGTCGAATACATGAAGAATGCGATAAGAGCGACAGATGTAATTTCTCGCTTTGGAGGAGATGAATTTCTCGTTATTTTGAGCGACCAACATAATCCACAGACAAATGAATATGTGATTAAACGGCTGACAAAAGCACTAAGTGCAACGGCGATTTCCGAAACCAATACTCTGATTGAATTCTCCGCTTCAATCGGCACTGCCGTATATCCTGATAACGGACAAGATTGTTGTGAACTTATTGAATACGCCGACAAAAAAATGTACATCGCAAAACAGGCAAGAAAAAACGGACTTTGTAACTCTGTTGTGTGCACGTCCATCGACTGACGCCGGTTTGACTTTCGTAATAATTTTCTATATATTCTTTCTCGTATGGGGGTGCACCGGTTTCGACGGATGTGGGAATGCCTGTACTGCAAGTGAGTGTGAAGGTGCTCTAAACTGACAAAATCTATAACTGCCAAACGTGAAGAAGACTTCGAGTCTGATAACGAACAGTTAGCTCTCGCAGCGTAAGCTGCCGAGCCGGAATCCGTACTGTGCTGTTCCTAACGGTATGAAATTCTGACGCTGACAGGGACTTGCCTTGCACAGTTTTCGATATATGCAGGGGACATTTAATCGAGATACGGAAGAGACGCTTGTAATGCTGCTACCTTTTCCCGACAAATACCTCGCATTACTAAACTTGTAGATGTGCTTGAATTACGCACCCGGACGGGGGTTCAATTCCCCCCACTTCCAGATTTATCCGTATTCGTTGAAGTTTTACGCTTTTCTTGAAAACTTAAGCATTCCTGAAAATCATTTTTATATTAGGCTTAATTTCGAGTTTTGAAAAAACTCGAAATTTTCCAACTTTTTCCTACACCAATAGAATGTAAAGTTTTGAAATGAACGCCATTTATGCGCAGGCGAGGTTCCATCTGCGTGCCGTTTCGAGCGAGGAGCTCGACTGCGGCTAAGCAGACGGAACATAGCCGAAAGCACAGCAAAGTTTTTCAAAACTCGACATTTAGGCTATTACATCTCTTCCAAATAAGGCACTAATACCAGTTCCATTGCATTTTTCATAACGCTCAGAGTGCATTCGGCGAGGAAAAGACGAGCAGACGCAAGCTCGGTATTTTCGGCTGCAAGTATCGGGCATTGCTGATAAAATTTGCCGAATAAACGTGCGGTTTCGTATAGATAAAGTGCAATAATACTCGGATCAAGCGTTTCTGCCGCCTTTGCAAGCACATCCGGGAAATTGGAAAGCGTTTTTATCAGCTCCCATTCTTCAGGAGCCGTTAAGAGTTCCGCCGCAGCTTGATTTTGTGCAGGCTTAACTCCGGTCTCTTTCGCTTTTTGCAAAATCGAAGTAATACGTGCACCCATATATTGAATGTATGGACCTGTATTGCCGTTGAATGAAAGTGATTCTTCGGGATTGAAAAGCATATCTTTAATCGGCGTAACCTGAAGCAGATAATAATTAAGTGCGGCAAGTGCGACTTTTTCAGCGACTTCATCAGGTTTTGCAAGTTCTTCTGTTCGTCCTTTTGCTCCGATTTCGCTCAAAGCTGAAGCATGCAGACTGTCGATTAAATCGTCCGCATCGACAATCGTACCTTCACGGCTTTTCATGCGTCCGCTTGGAAGGTTTACAAGACCGTAGCTCAAATGAAAGAGCCTGTCCGCCCAGTCGAATCCGAGTTTTTTGAGTATATAAAACAACACCTTAAAATGGTAAATCTGCTCACTTGCAACTACGAACACCAGCTGATTGAATTGCCAGTCATCATGACGGCTGATTGCAGTACCAATGTCCTGCGTGATATAAACGGAAGTACCGTCTTTACGGAGCATGATTTTTTCGTGGTCTTCGCCGTCTTTGCCTTTTCCGACAGCTTCCGTAATATCGATTCGGACGGAGCCGTCGTCAGCTCTGAAAAACACGCCTTTTGCCAGCCCTTTAAGAATTTCTTCTTTGCCTTTAAGGTAGGTATCGCTTTCAAAATAGAATTTATCGAATGAAACGCCGGTTCGCTCGTAAGTTTCTTTTACACCCGCAAATGTCCAGCCGTTCATGCGTTTCCATAAGTCGCGTGTTTCCTCGTCTCCCGCTTCCCATCTGACAAGCATCTCTTCCGCGGCGGCAAGTGCCTCCGGATGTTCTTTTGCGTATTTGTCGAATTCGATGTAGCACTGCCCGACAAAATGATCTCCTTTCATCCGGAGTGATTCAGGTGTATCACCGTTTTTTTCGTGGAACAGCTTGTATGCTAGCATGGATTTACAAATATGAATGCCGCGGTCGTTTATCAAATCTACTTTGTATACTTCCGCACCCGCTTTTTTGAGGATTCGGCTTACGCTTTCTCCGAGTGCGTCGTTCCGCAAATGTCCTAAATGAAGCGGCTTATTCGTATTCGGGCTTGAAAATTCAACCATGACCTTGCGTCCCGCCAGATGAGTTTTGCCGCTTTCGTCGAAAGAGCCGTAATTTTCTTTTTGTGCGGCAATCCGTTCAAGGATTTTAAATGACTCCGCTGATTTATTGAGCATTAAATTCAAATATGGACCTACTGCAAGAAACTTTCCGACGGACGAGGTTTCGATTCCCGCAAGTATTTTATTATTGTTTATTATTTCCAATACGGCATTTGCAATTTGAGGCGGAGCCGCCCGCAGGGTTTTTGCAAACGCAAACATCGGAATTCCCAAATCCCCCATATTCGGATCCGGCGGCGTCTGAACGGCGAACGTTTCCGCTTCAACTGTAATTTCCGCCCCTTTGGTTTGTATGAACTCATTTAATGCCGCTGCCGTAACAGTGCGGAACTGCGCTTTTATATCTGCCATATCATCCTCGAAAAAAAATATCAGTGCGGACAAGACGGATTTTAGCATCTGTCAGCCGCAACTCGTAAAAACATATTTTGCAAAGTGTGCCTGAATGTTTTTTACTGCGTAAAATCCTCATCGCAAATAAAAAAAGCTGCCGTTCTTTCGGCAGCTTCGTTGCGGAGAACAGGACTTGAACCTGCACAGCTTTCACCACAAGGACCTCAACCTTGCGCGTCTACCAGTTCCGCCATCCCCGCGTGTGTGGGAAATATACAAAAGCATAAAAAAAATGTCAAGCACGCGTAAATAATCAGTAAATGCTTCGGATTATATCTATAAACGACGGAGCGCGGCGGATTCCTAAATCTTGTGCGGTAAGACCGATTTTTAAGTTTTCCGCAGGTGTGCCGTCGGCGATTGCCGCAGGTGCCCTGTCATTTACAGGAGACGTTTGTGCATCGTCTTTTTCCGGAACGGAAATAAGTACGGCTTCGTCCGCAGTATTTACTCGGTCGTAGAATCCTTTATATTCAAGTAATCCTTCCGAAACTTCTTCGCCTGTTTCCGTAATTGTGAGAGTTCCGAGCACATCGTTGTCCCGATAAGTAAGTCCGATTTCTTTTGCAGAAGTCTGAATTCCGTTTTTTTTCACGATATTGAATACGGAACCCTTTGCAAGATTTTCCGATTTACCTATATCCAAAAGTAATGTTTTTCCGCTTCTGCCGATTACTTTTGCCCGTACCGGTAATTTTTCAAGTATATCGGCACGAAAACGTCGGAATACGTTGGCATAACGGTGATTTGCAGTTCCGTACAGCGAAGCCGAAGCAAGTTCGCTTCCGGTGCGCGCCGAATACATAGTGTAATTAAGAACAAAATCCCGCGCACCTTCATCAACGGAAATCATAATAAAATAATCCATTCCGTTTGAGCGCGCCTTTTGATATGCGTTGCCGAACCCTTCTACAGGAAGCGGAAAAGTCTTAACAGAAGTAAGTGCTATGCCGGAAAATATATCGGACGCAAATTCTGCGGCAATTTTATTGTTTTCGATATGCAGTTGATTTACAGGAGTATCTTGATGATAAATACCGATTTTCCAACGTATTTTATCAAGATAAAACGGCTCAACGTCCCATTTTTTTGCAAGCGTGTCCTGCAGCAATACGGAATATGCTTCGATAGTATCATCACGTTTTATCTGAGCCGCTGTCTTTTTCCGTTCTGCAGTTCCTTCCGGATTATCAGCGTGCAGGAGATTTTCATTCTCTTTGAGAAATAAAAGTTGGTCAAGATAAAGCTCATGCATTCCCTGCATGGAAAGACGCTTTGCGAAAGCAAGCCGCGCTTCTTCATTTGTCGGATTGATTTTAAGTGCCCGCTGATACTCATACAGCGCACCTTGACTGTCAAAGCGGCGCATATATTCTTGAGCGGATTTTATATGATAAGAAGCCCACTCCGGACGACGGGAATCTTCTATAGAGACGGTAGAATTTACTGCAAGTTCAAGAGAGGCGCGCATAACTTCGTCTTCAGGATTGATTTTAAGTCCGTCAGTCCAAGTATTTATCGCCGCAGCCGTATTACCGGCCGCAGATTGTGCGGCTCCTTTTAAGTAATACGCGGCTGAGAGATTTCTATTCCGATTGATTCTAAAATCACACAAGGCTTCAACGTCGGCATACGCACCTGCGGCATAACGGATTTTTGCAAGCTGCTCGTATGCTTTGTCGTAATTTCCGTTTATTTCGACGGCAATACGGCATTGTTTTTCAGCCGCAGCCAAATCATTCTGCATAGAATAAATGAGTGCGGCAATATAATGCACTTCCGCATCTCCGGGATAATTATTAAGCACCTGTTTAAGATATTTTAATGCAGTGTCATGCTTTCCGAGACCTGCGGAAACAAGTGACATACTCAGGAGAGCTTTGCGATTGGTGCTTTGACGCTTTAATGCTTCCATATATTGATTTTCCGCGCCGGTAACCCGTCCCTCGAATAAATCCAGTTCCGCGAGTCCGAAACGAGCTTCTATATTGTTGGGAGAGTTTTTAAGTACGCTTTCAAAAATCTTCCGTGCTTGTGCATATTTGTCTAACGAAATTAAAGCCGCGCCGCGTAAATTACGCACACGGTCGCTGTCTTTTTCGTATTTCTCCGCTTCATCTAAATGTGAAAGACAAAATTCAAATTCTCCCAACTGGAACGAACATTCTGCAAGATGATAATATGCATCCGAGTAAACCGGATTTATATGCAGGGCTTCCATAAAATATTGTGAAGCTGCATACCAGTCGTCATTTTCTTCGGCAGCAAGTCCCTGCTTGAAAAAATCGGCAGCTGTTTTTCCTGCGGCAAAAGTCAATGCAGACACAAACAGAAAGACAATAACCCAAATTTTATTCAGCCTTTTTCCCCTCATCATCTTTTTCCTCATTGCGTTTTATAACTTTTATGAGATTTATTCTGTAGCCTTCCATATCTTGAACTACAAAATCGTATTCTCCCCAACGGACTTTTTCGAATTTCACCGGAATTTTTCCGAACAGGTCAAAAACAAAACCGCCTAAAGAATCAAATTCCGCAGCGGGAAATTCCGCTTCAATAGCTTCGTTAAGATTATCCAAATCTACGCGGGCATCGCAGAGCCACATATTATTGCCTACGGATAAAATATCTTCATGCTCATTGTCGAATTCATCCTGTATATCGCCGACGATTTCTTCAATTATATCTTCCATTGTTATAATTCCGGCAATTCCGCCATACTCGTCTATTGCAATCGCAATATGCAGATGCCGCCTTTTAAATTCGCGCAGGAGAGAATCGATTCGTTTTGACTCAGGAACGAAATATGCTTTGCGGATAAGTTTTTCAAGGTCAAAGGGTTCGTCTTTTTTTCTGAACGAATAAATAAGATCTTTTACATATAAAACGCCGACAACATTGTCTATAGATTCGCTGTAAACCGGAAAACGGGAATGTCCGCTCTCCTGTATTTTTTGCATAAGCTCGTCAAGCGGCGTATCGAGCGCAATAAAATCCACATCTATACGCGGAATCATAACTTCTTTAACGGCTGTTTCGGATAAATCTTCAACGCCGCGAATCATGTCCCGCCGTTCTTCGTTTATTATTTCTTGTTGTTCAGGCGTAATATCGTCGGTTCCGTGCCGTTCGGCATTCTTTTTATTTCCGAATAAAGTAAATCCCATAAAATTCTAAAAACTTCCTACTGAATTATTGCATCATTATACTCTGAAAGGACTTTTTCTTGAAGTACAAGCATTTCGCACTCCGGGACTTTTCCGGCTTCAATATGTTCCTCTCCGTGATCCATTCCGTTTAAGTGCATTATTCCGTGAATCAACAGGCGTTTTAATTCCGTGTTGACGTCGGTCTTGAAATATTCCGCATTTACGGGGAGCGTATCAAGACTTATCGCAATGTCGCCTACGGTTTTCCAAACGCCTTCATCGTCGCCGTATTCTCCGTCATTTTCAAAAGAAAGTACGTCGGTTGCGCTGTCGATATTTCTGAAAGTCTTGTTAAGCTCTCTGATTTGATTATCATCGCAAAACATTATGGAAATTTCTTCGCCGTCGTAGCCTAATCTTTTCATAATTTTTTGAATGAACGGTTCTACGAGGGAAAGCCACGAAGGTTCTTCCAAACCGTCCTGCATTCCGATAAGAATTCTATTCGCCATCTTTTTTTCCTGATATTTTTTCCGCTTTGGATTTTTTTGAAGATTTACCGTCTTTTATGTCTCCGTCCGTTGCCGTTGGTTTTGTAAATTCTCCGGTTTTATCTTTTTCCATTTCTTTTTGATTCGGATAACGGATTCGGTTGTGATAAAATCCCACAAGGATTTTTATAAATTCGTTGCGTATTTTTGTTATATCTCCAAAGGTCAATCCGCAGTCGTCAAGCTGGTGATGTTCAATCTTTGCGTTAATCAGATTTTGAATAAACGCGGAAAGCCTTTCTTCCGTAGGATTATCGAGCGAGCGGCAAGCTGCTTCTACTGTGTCGGCAAGCATAACTACAGCGGATTCACGTGTTATCGGCGGATTCCCCGGATAAGAAAAGTCTGCCGGGTTTACATTGGGATTTTCTTTTTTTGCCAGCTCATAAAAATAGGCAATAAGACCGTTGCCGTGGTGTTCGCCGATTATATCAATTACCTGTTCAGGGAAGTGCATTTGACGTGCTTTTTCTACACCTTTTTTTACATGACTTCTGATTATTGAAGCACTTAGCGACGGTTTAAGTCCGTCATGTTTGTTGATTCCGTCTGTCTGGTTTTCCGTAAAATATTCGCTCTGTTCGATTTTACCCATATCGTGATAATACGCGGCTACACGGGCAAGAAGCGAATCCGCACCTATACGACGGCACGCAGATTCTGCAAGCTGTGCAACCATCTGCGAATGCTGGTAAGTTCCGCTTGCTGCAATAAGCATTTTCCGCATTATGGGATTATTCAAATCGCTTAAATCCATAAGTCGGAATACCGATGCCGTATTCAGCATAAATTCTATCGGCGTTATAAGACCGAGTGCCAGAATGCCGGATAAAAATCCGTTTGCAGCTACACCGCCGATTACAACCGGCATTCCACGTAAATTTTCATTAAAAATCACCGCAATTATAGAAATAATAACGGCATCAAGAAATGCCAGTATAATCGCAACAAGAACCATGTCTATGCGCCGTTCAATTTTTCTGACAATGGCGGAGGAGGCAAGGCAGGATGCAAGCGTGAACAGAAACGGAATAATCTGCCATGAACTTGCCGCAAAAACCCCGAACGACAGCATAAATGAAAAGAAAGTTGCGGAAAGCTGTCCGTATAAAATTGCTTCAATGAGTACAAACAGCGCGGCAGGAATTACAACCGTAAGGTTAAACGGTGAGGAAAATAGTTGACTTTTTAATCCGACTACGGTTGCGCCGTAAACGATAATAAAACACAAAACTTGGAATATAAATTCGCGCAAAAGAAATTTATGATTAAAAGGAACAAATGCAAAAAGCAAAAACCACATTGTAGTAAGCAGAATGAGTACAAGTTCCGCGTCCGCAAATGCTCTGTAGTCAATATACATCGGTGATTCTGCCATTTTCTGAAGTTTTGCATACGCTTCTTCCGTAATCGGAAAACCCTTGCGGATAATTTTTTCTCCTTCTTCAACAAAAACCGGATTCATCTCATCAGCGGGAATCGAACGCGGCGCAAGAATTGTTCTGTCCGCAATCTGTCCTACTTCAAATTCATCAATGTTATATGCGGCGATTGTGCGGTTCGTCGTAATATCCATAAAATTGATTACCGATACGGCTGAAAATCCGACGATTACCAAAATAATAACCGGATAATGCAACTTTAAAAATCCTGCGATTTTTTTTAAAAATTCAACAAATGAAATATTTTTTTTATCAGAATTAACTGTTTTGTTCATTTTCGTAAGCCCTTACAATTTTTTTCACAAGAGGATTTCTAACTACATCCTCAGCCGTAAGATAAATCATTCCGATTCCTTCTATATTATCAAGTAGGGAAAGTGCCTGTGCAAGTCCCGAAAGAGTCTTTTTAGGCAAATCTATTTGAGTAATATCGCCGGTTATAAAAACTTTGGAGTTTTTTCCCATGCGCGTAAGAAACATTTTCATCTGTGCGGAAGTTGTATTTTGTGCTTCATCAAGTATTACCGCCGCATTGTTTAACGTACGTCCGCGCATATATGCAAGCGGCGCAGTTTCGATAATTCCGGATTCCGTCAGGCGGCGAACAGCATCACGGGGCAGAATATATTCCATTGCGTCGTAAAGCGGACGCAAATACGGATTTATCTTTTGCTCCATGTCGCCGGGTAAAAATCCCAGACTTTCTCCCGCTTCCACCACAGGGCGCGAAATAATAAGTTTGGAACATTTATGCGTTAGAACAAGCCGCAGTGCCTCCGCAACGGCAAGAAAAGTTTTTCCGCTTCCGGCGGCACCCGAACAAAATACCAAATCGTATTTTCGCATGAGAGCGATATAGTCAGCTTGATTTTGTGAATGCGGATATATTTTTCTAATTGAGCCGGGTACAGATATTGAAGATGTTTCGGCATCGGCGTGTTTATCAGTATTGAGCACACAGGTGATTATATCGGTGCTGTCTTTACATCCCGCATTTATTTCGTCGATTATACGGTCGATTATAAAGCGGAACTCTTGCCGTGTGCGCGTATTTTCCGTATTGATGGAAAGTTCATTGCCGCGTGTAAAAATTCTGGTGCCAAGATGGTGCTCAATGAGTTTTAAGTTATTGTCATTCGTTCCGCAGACACATGAAAGCGCGCCAATATCCGGAACGATTATAGTATATTCGGAATCCAACTTGCACGGATTGTAAAACAGTCGGATATATTTGGTCAAGGTAAAGCAAAAGCGTTGAACCGGACAGGGCAGATGAAGAGTCAAGCCTGCGCAAGACGTTCGCATCGCTTTATGCGAGACGTTCGCATCGCTTTATGCGAGATGTTCGTATCGTTCTATGCGAGACATTCGTTCCGTTCGAATCGAGATGTCGGTTACGGTCGGGATAAGATGTTTATCCAATGTTGGAGAAGCCCTTTATCCAATACCGGAGAAGCTCTTTATCCAAGGCGGGATAAACATCTTATCCAAGTCGGACGATAAGGTGCAAAGTGTAAGTCGATACAAAATAAACAATGTGCGCTCCGGCTCAATCTTACGTTTTATGCCGAAGCGCACAGCATTATTTAACTGCTGTTTCCGAAACTCGACATTCGACCAATTAAACGGCGTATTTTAGGCGGCTCCGACTATTTTATAATTATTACATCGTCTTTTAAAATCCAACCGCTGCCTTGTTCCGATGAAATATAATACCAGCCGCCTGCCGAATTTTTTATGCTTATCAGCTTTCCTTGCGGATACGGGAACACGGAAGATTTTTTTTCCGGCACGGAATAAATTTCCGTTCCTGTAAAAATTCCGTGAACGGCAAAAAAGTTTATTGCATAAAAAGCGGCAGCGAAACACAAAGCAATCGACACGGAAAGAAAAATGATAAATGCGGGAATTTTACGCATGGCAAGTAAAATAAAAAACGCAATTACGGATAAAAATGCAGCTGCCGTCAATGTAAGCAGAATAAAAAAATTGTTTTCAGGCTTTTCGTTTTTTATGCCAAGTGCCGCTTCAAAAACATTTCGCTCATGGCGCACATTTTGGAACATAAACGAGAGTCGCTCTTTGCTCCGCAAATCTGCAAGTTTTGTGCAATCCTCTGTGCTTATTCCGGTAAAAATATTTTTTTCATCCGTGCCGGGTGATTTTTCAAAAGCGCGCTCAAAAAAATCGTTTTTATCCGTTCTCAAAACGCCCTTTTTTACATGGGTGATTTTTATTTCTGTTTTAGGAAATGAAATTTCCTCCCGCGCACCGGAATAAGCAGAGACAAACGCTTTTATTTCAGGGAGGGGCTGATTTCCGGCTTTAAGCGGAATCCATTCAAATTTTGCAAGCGGAATACGCTTTTCAATTTCATTGTTATTTTCTGCAAATGCGTAAGTTTCAATTTCGGAAAAAAGTGAATCTTTAGGCGTTTCCCATGAAAGCGAAAAAAATTGCGTCGCATTTTTAATGTAAACCGTAAAATAAATCGCTTTGCCCGCTTCCGCAATAAGACCTTTGTTATTTCCGCTTTCGGCTAACTCAAAACCGTCATCGGTTATTGCAAAAATACTCGGTAAAAGATTTTTGGGATCCGCTTTTACATTAAACGTTTCAAAAGGAATGGAATATTTTTTTCCGCCGATTATTAGCGAAAGCGGAGTAAGTGTATAATCTCCCTCTTTTGGAAATATGAGTACAAATTCAATCTGTGTTCCTAAGTTTATGCCTGAGGATTTTGTGCGTTTAAGTGATTTGAATATAATTTCCGTCGGAAAATCAAAACTGCCGATTTGCACCGATTCAGGCTCCGTATCGGGAATAAAAAGTTCAAACGTACACTCTTCTCCGGCTAAGATAAATTCGCTTTTCGATTTTACGCATAGTTCTCTAAAACTGTCATTTGCGTTGTCTGCGGAACAGTAGATTTTCCCCGCAGACAAAAATAATAAAACGCAAGAAACATATTTTGCCTTTGACAGTTTTTTTAATAATCTACGGAAGATGATAATTCCGAAGTCATGCCGTTTTTCCATTGTTTTTTGTCGTTCTCCTTAATCCGTTCAAAAAGCGTTTCCGTCATAACGCCGTCAGGTTCATTTACTTCGGAAGTCTGCACCGGATTTTGAGTCCGCGCAAGGTTTTCTTGAGCTAAATTTTGCAAAGAAAGCTCAAGATTGATTTTTGCGTCCTTTTTTGAACCGTCAACTTTTAATGCTTTCTTAAAATATTTTACTGCCGATTTTAAATCCCCGTTTTTATTTGCAATCAATCCCATATTGTAATAGGACGCGTACTTAATCGGAGCGGGCGCATTTTCGGCAATCATAGAAAATCTATCCATAGCGGCTTCCGTTTCGTTCTGCATAAAATATGTTGAGGCAAGACCGTACAGAGCGTATTGCGCAATAATTTCATTTCCGTCGGCAGCTGCGTCGGAAGCAACCTGTAAAAAAACTACTGTTGCGTCATTGTACCGTTTTTGCTCATACGCCCATGCGCTTGTTAAAATCATCTTTGCTCCGTTCAACTTTGTCTTACATGAAGTAAAAACAAAAATCGGACATAAAACGATTAACGCACTTTTTCTATTAAATTTGGGAAATGTTCCGGCAATATTGAATTCGGAAAAAACAAATCCTGCCGCAAAAAAAATAATAGCAAGAGTTAAAAATATTTTATAGCGAAGGACAGGATGTACTTCGAGCGCGGAAAACTCACTGTCGATTGCGCTGTTTGTGTTTTGTACAAAGTTTCTGCGTTTTGATACAGTCTCTAAAAGTTTTATCGCGGAGCCGCTTTCGACTGCCGGTACATATAGAACGAGTGTGCCCGAATTTATAAAATTTTTATTCTTTTTAAGAGCGGAAGAAACAGCGGCTTTTATTCTGTCCGAGCGCAGTGCAGTAGCGACATGGGTTTTTCCGTCTCCTGCAATAATATCCGTTTCGCGTTCGCTCCCGAATCCGACAATGCAGACTTTTATTCCATTCTTTATACATTCACCTAAAGCCGCTTCAAGCATTCCGTCGGTTTCGTCTCCGTCGGTAAAAATCCAAATTATGTGGGCAAAACCGGAATTCTCCGGAAATGCTTTAAGCGCGGCAAGTATTCCTTTTCCTAAGCCGGAGCCTGCCGAAGTCATAAGACCGGGCGAAAGCGAAGACAAAAGTATTTCCACCGCGCCTTTATCTTCGGTGAGCGGAATTACATTTATCCCTTCACCTTTTGCAAGAGTTACGGAAACGGGAACTCCGTGCATCTGTTCAAGAAGCATCGAAGAATATTTTGCCGCTCCGTCAAGCCGTGTAATTCCGCACGGACAGTCTTGTGCCGTCATGCTGTAGGAAATATCGAATACTAAAGAAACGGCATTACCGTTTTTTTGAATATTTTCAAATCGTGTTCCCCATGAAAAACCGGCAAAGGCAAAGACAAGCATAATCCACGAAATAGAAAAAAATACCGTCCGCAGAATTACCGAATGTCTAAAACGCCCGGAATTTTTGTTAGTCAAAGAATATATGTTAAGTTTTTTTCCTGCCTTTTTAAGTCCGGCAAATACTGAAATTATTGCAGGGATGAGCAGACAGATTGAAAAAAGAGCCGCAGGGCGTTCGCACACAAATCTCATATTCGATAAAAATTATAGTAGAAAAAGCGAATAAATTCACTCTGACTGTAAAAAGCGATTATAAAAATAGAGTGTTTGGTCGAATGTCGGCTTTTACACTCGGAACGAAACCCGATCGGAATCTTGCCTGCGCACAAATGGCACCTATTTCAAAAGTCGAAATTTAACCTGTTATTCAATTTTCTTTTTCGTATCCGCCGAATTTGACGCGGGTTTAGGAACCGTTATTATGAATTTTGTGCCGACATTTTTTTCCGATTTTACGGTTATCTTCCAGCCGTGTAAGTCCATTATATTTTTTACAACGGAAAGTCCTATTCCCATTCCTTCTTCGCGCCTTGAGTTAGTCCCGCGATAAAACAAATCGAATATGTGTTCTATATCTTTTTTTTCAATTCCGATTCCGCAGTCTTCTATCATAAGTTCAATGCAATCCGGCTTTTCCTGCGCATATAGCAGAATACAGCTGTTATCATTTGTATAACGCAGCGCGTTGCTCAAAAGATTTTCAAAAGCACGCAGAAGAAGCTGTTCATTTATCGGTGCAAAGAATTCCCTGTCGATGTCTATTGCATACGATACGTTTTTATGAAAAACCGTCCCTGTGATTTCCGCATTCTTTGCAAATTCTATGAGGATTGGTGCAAGTTTTTGCATCTTCAAAGTATTGCTTAAATCCTTTGTCTGAAGTTTTTCGTAATTTATAAGCGTATCCAGCATTGATTCAAGCTGTGCCGTCTTTACACTCACTATTTTTAATGCTGAATTGATTTCATCTTTGGATTTCATTATTCCGTCCAGCAGTGCTTCCGTATATCCTTTTATAACTGCAACGGGAGTTCTAAGATCGTGGCTTATTCCCATTATAAATCTTGCTTGCCTGTTCTTCGCATCCAAAAGCGACCGGCGCATACATTCAAGGCTTATCAAGAATTGTGTAATTTCGTTACGCTTCATTTTGTCGGAAGGAATTTTTATTTCTTCGTTTAAGTCTCCGTCGGCAATCTTTTGCGTTTGCTTTTTAAGCAGCATCAATGAAGAAAATATTGAATATGCTATTGCGTATATCGTTGCTATACATACCGTTATAAATAAAACGGAAAAACTTAGAATAAGGAGCGGAACATTGTCTTTGTAATTTCCCTCTTTTTGTTTCTCAATTCTACTTAAAAGTATTACGTGATTTTCGGGCGTTTCTACAGGCGGAATTTCAAACTGGTAAGCATACTTTGTACTTGTATTTTGCAAAAAAAGCCATAAATCTTTTTCTTTAAGAATTTGTTTTTCTTTTAATTCTTCTATAGTAGAAATCTCTACAATATCATTGACAATCAAAGCTGCTTCTATGTCCGGCGGCATAGTTTTTACAGCTTTTAAAAGTGCATCTCGGTCATGAGAAGACAAATTGATTTTATTGCTGCCTTCCATAAGCCGGAAATTTTTGATAAAAGTTCTTTGAATTGAATAATAATGGCTGTAGCCTCGTATGCTTAAAAGGCACAAAAGAGGGAGCAATATTATGACAGCCGTAAACAGTCTTAACTGTGTTCGTATTGTCATTTTGTCGATGATATACATTCTTTGGGAAAGATATATCCTTTTCCAAATTGAGTTCTTATAAATTGAGGATTCGACGGATCGTCTTCAATCTTTTTGCGCAGTCTCTGTATGTAGACGGCAACCGCAGTCAAATCTCCGAAATTGGTTTTCCATATATCTTGATAGATTTTTTCGGGAGTGAGAGTTTTGCCTGCATTAAGAATAAGGTACTCCAATATTGAATATTCTTTTACCGAAAGCTGAATCTTTAAAGTTCCTTTTTTCAAAACATTGCTGTCTAAAAGAAGGATATAATCTCCAAATCGAATAGACGCTTCTGCTGCTGCAGAATTCACTGCTATACGTCTTAGATTCGCTTCTACGCGGGCAACGAGAACTTTAGGCGAAAACGGTTTTGTTACGAACTCATCTGCCCCAAGTCCAAGACCTTTTATAATATCTTCGTCCGCATCCCGTGCGGAAACTACAATTGCAGGTGTGGTAGGTTTGTATTCGGTTCTTATTTTTTGTAGAAAGTCAAAACCGCTCATGCCCGGAAGATTTAAATCTACAATAAATAAATCCGGCTCTATTCCTTTTTCAAGTTCTTTAAGTGTATCTTCTGCCGTTTCGAATACCTTTGTATCTTTTCCGTCTTTATTGAGATACATTGCCATTAGACTGGCAATTTCAGGTATATCCTCCGTAATAAAAATAAGCGGTTTAGCTTTCATACTGTTATACCTCGTTATGTTGAAATGTATAATAACACATTGCAATTAAGCAATAAGGCAGCTGCGCTTATAACGTATTTTTATAAATAAATGAAGGTTTAACTTAAATGCCAAGATGTTACCGCTCAAGTTAACTTCAAATTTTTTAACCCGCTTATTGACGTATGCGAAAGAGGTGAACCGGCGCAGCAGTTTTCAAAGTTAACGCTTTGTTCATCTGCTGCATTTTAGGGAAGATAAATGCAGTTTCTAAAGTTTGCAGACGCATTTTTGAAGAGTGTATACAAAAATGTATTGAGAATATTTTATGCGATTTTTACAAGGTGAAACTGGTGTTTCCTAATATGCGATAACTTGTTCATATATACGTGAATTGTTCTTGACAAGAATAAAAAAAGATTGACAGATTGATAAAAAGCGAGTATAAACTTTGCCTCTGATTTTAAATCCCCATTCCATTGACTAAAGATTTCAAACTGATATAATGAAAACACTCGATTATGGATATTCGGTCTGAAAAAAAATTGAAAGAAGTTCTGTCTCTTCTTGAAAACGGAAATCCGACCGAAGCAAAAGTCATATTGAATGAAATGATTAAATATGACTTTGATACAAAAGAGCTTGACTTTACGATAAGATGCTGCAATTTTTGGATAGATATTATAGCCGATGCTGCATTGATAAATAATCCGTTTGAACGCGGCGAAGAACTGCTTACAAAGTGGAAAGAGTTTATAGAGTTTGTAAACGGATGGGATAATTTTTACGAACCTTCATATTACGCCGTCTGCCGCGGTATATTTTCTCTTGCGCGTCAATGCTATTCATCGATGTTGAGTGAAAAAGATGTTGTGCAGAGAAGCGAAATAAATAGAAAACTGGGGCTTTGTTACAAAAAATTAGGCGATTATGAGAATGCAAAGCAATGTCTTGTAACTGCAAACAGTCTTCATCCCGTGCAATCGGCTGTTATAGCGGATTTGGCGGATTGTTATGCTTTATGCGGAGAAGATAAAGAGGCGAAAGTCCTTTTTAGGGAGGCGTTTTATATAGATTTTAAGCGTATAGATTTGGAATTTCTTGATTCCAGACTTATATGCAGGCTTGCAGACAAAGTTAAAGGTCTTGGATACGGCAAAGATGAAGTAAAGGCGTGGATTCCTGTTTATGGAGTTTTATGGGGAGTTTTTACAATAAAGCGCACTATGAAATATCAGGAAACCGTCAAGTTAAAGCAGGAAATTTATGCCCTTGAAAACGAACTGAAAACACCGGCGAGGGCTAACAATCTTATAACACCGCGTCTTATAAATTTGTATTTCTGGCTTATAGATTTGTACCGGGCAAACAATGATGACAAACTTGTACTTCAAACATTATTGAGAGTCAAAATATTGGCACCCGATATTTATAATCTTTATTGTAGATAGATGATATATCGGAAGTGAAGTTAATATAGTAAATAGGAGTTTTTTATGGCCGAAGAGTTGATTAAATCAGTTCAGGAAATGCTCAAAGAAGAGACATGGACCAGAGCGGCAATCAGTAATTATTCAAAAGAAAAACTGGCGGAACTTTCAGCGATTATTGAAAAGGCTCGCAATGCGAACCTTGTAAAAGAATTAAAGGAAATATGCGATGAACAGCTTCTTCATTCAAAGGACAGTATAATCGCGCTTTATATTTCAGGAATGATTGCGCTTCAAAGCGGTACCCTTGATAATTCGGAGCTTATTACCCTTGTCGATATATTTAAAAAGAATCACAAGGAAGCTGTTGTAGAATATCTTTGTCAAAATATTCTTGAAGATGATGCAAACAATAAATTTGCGCTCAGAACGCTTGCGGAATATTACAAAGCGGAAAATAATCCTAAGCTCTGGGATTTGTATACGCAAATTGTAAAGCTGGATTTTGAAGAAGCCGATATTGCAAAACTTCTTGCCGAGCATTACGAAGCTGTCGGCGATATGGAAAATGCAACGGAATATTACAAAAAAGCTATTCTTCGTTATGTTAATGCCGGAAATATGAGTGCGACAAAAGAACTTTGGACAAAACTTGTTCAGCTTATTCCGCAGGAAATTGATTTTTTTCAGCTTGTAAAACGGAAAGCTGCAAAATCTTTGGGAAATGATAAAACTTCAATCTTAATACAGGAACTTTACGCGTGGTACAAAGACAATAAAAAGTGGGATATCGCGATCGGTTTGCTTAAAGAGATTTTGACCTATGATCCGCAGGATATGTGGGCGCGCAAGGAAATAGCCGAATGTTTTAAAGGAAAATACAAAGGGCACAGTCATCTTGACGAATACATAAAATCTTCCAATCTTACACAGAATTTCCGCAACGTATTTGAAGCGATAAACGATTTTGAAAAACATATCTCTTTTGATGCAAAGAGTTTTGTGTTCCACCGTACATGGGGCGCGGGACTTATCCGTAAAGTTGAAGGTGAAAATCTTATAATCAATTTTGGAAAAAAATCCGGAATTCGCGAAATGAGCCTTAAAATGGCGGTAAATGCACTTACTCCGCTTGCAAAAGATCATATATGGGTACTCAAGGCAACGCAGAAAAAAGAAGAGCTTGCAAAAAAGATTACTTCGGATCCTGCATGGGCGTTAAAAACTATTATAAAGAGCTTTGACAACTGTTGTGATTTTAAGCGTATCAAAGCGGAATTGGTGCCTACAATTCTTACGCCCGGTCAGTGGACTTCATGGAATACGAAAGCGAAAGCCGTTCTTGAAAAAGACTCTTCGTTCGGTGTTGATCCTAACGACATAAATATGTTTACAGTGCGCGAGCATGAAATAAGTCTTGAAGAAAAATTGGCAAACGAGTTTAAGGCTCAAAAACAGTTCTTTGCCAGAATCGACACGCTTATGCGGTATGTGGATAAGGACGAAACCGATAAAACAAGCGAAATGTTTGCGGAAATGTTCAGTTATTTTACAGCTTATCTAAAGCAGCTTTCCGCTGATGAGTACGAGCTTAAAGTCAACGAGCAGACCGTTGCAGCTTATCTTGTGGTTCAGCGTATAACCGCATCCATGAAACAGCTTGTAAATCCTACGAAAGTAGCATTTCAGCAGCTTTATGCCAGAATTCGGGATCCCAGAGAAATGTATGAATCTTTGAAAGATACGAAAAATACATTCCTGCGTAAGGATTTTCTCCAAAATGTAAGAATGTTGCCTGATTGGGCTGATGAATATGTGCGTCTTTTCCCTACCGTGTTAAACAGTGCTATGCTTAAAACACTTGTGGATAACGGCTATAAAGACAAAGTAAAACGTCTTGCTGTCGATTGTTTTGAAAATGCAAAAGACTACCGCTATGCTGTTCTTCTCCTGTTTAAAGAATCTCAGAATGAAGAATGGTTTAAGGAAGCCGATATTCCGTATGAAAAGCAGCTTATTACGCTTATTCAGTTGATTGAATTGACATTCCGCGAAATCAACAGTCATGTCAACACGACTGAAAATAAAAAGATTAACAAGAATGCAACCGCTCTTCTGTTTGGAGCGGATTCGCTTACAGATTATATGTTCAAGGATAATAATGAAGAAACCGTAAAGCGTATGTATACGCTTGTAAACGATATTTCGGACATCGATCCTTCGTATAAGGCTCTTTTACGCAATAAGATTCTTGAAAAATTTCCGGACTTTAAGTTCCATGTAAATGAGGAAAAATCTTCTGCTCCGAGAGGAATGATTGTAACTTCTAAAATGCTTGAGCTTAAAAAGGCGGAACTTGATAAGATTCAAACTGTCGATATTCCGGAAAACGCAAAAGAAATTGCGGAAGCGCGTGCACAGGGAGACTTAAAAGAGAATGCCGAATACAAAGCTGCAAAAGAGCAGCAGCACTGGCTCAATGAACAAGCGACAAAGCTTCAGTCGGAGCTTAACCGTGCACTTGTGTTTGATCCTACAACAATAACGACTGCTGTTGTATCGTTTTCAACGTGCGTAACGCTTACCGATAAAGATACCGGTAAAGATGAAATTTATACGATTTTAGGACCGTGGGAATCCGACCCTGATAATGGAATTATTTCCTATATGGCTCCGTTCGGTAACGCGATTATGGATAAAAAAGTTGGCGATAACGTTGCATTTGAAATCAACGAGCATAAATACAACTATGTAGTAAAAGACATTAAGGCTGCAAAAATCAACTGATTTTTGCGGATAAGAGCGAGGCTGCAAGTCAAAACGATTTGCAGCCTTGTTTTTTTATCTCCGATCTACACGAAATTCTGTTATATTCTGTATAATATTGTTAATGAAAGCTCAAAAATTATTTGATTCGGTATATTTCATTCCCGGAAGTACAAATGTAGGAATAATACTTGATTGTCCTCGCGGAAAAAATGAGTTGTGTGATGTTTATGTAGTCGATTCCGGCAGAGGAAAAGATGATGCGGAGCTTATTTTGCGAACTTTGTCCGAACTTTTTCCCGATGAAAAATATATTCTTAAGGCGGTCATAAATACTCATTCTCATGCCGATCACTCCGGAGGGAATGTTTATTTGCAGGAGAAAACCGGATGCAAAATATGGTGCAGTGAAGGGGAGTCTGCCGGTTTGCAAAATCCTTTGGTACAAAGCTCGGTGGAATGGGGCGGCAATCCCATCGAAGAATTGAAAACGGAATTTTATCTTCCCTTAAAATGCAGAGCGGACAAGTTTATTTCGGAAAGCAATACTGATTTATTGAAAAACGGCGGAAAAATTCAATATGTGCCTTTGCCGGGGCATTATTTTGATATGTTTGGAATTCTTTATACCGATTGTGCAGGACATAGAGTGCTGTTTGCCGGAGACAGTTTTTTCGGCAGGCAATTTTTGTTTAAGTATTGGATTCCCTATATATTCGATGTGAGTAAAGAACTTGAAACGCTTGATAAGCTGTCTAAATTCAAAGCGGATTATTACATTCCAAGTCATGGAAATGCGCTTTCTCGTATTGAAGAAACCGTTGAAGAAAATCAAATTGCATTGCTTTCAACTGAAATTTGCATAATGGGGATATTGAACAAAGAAACGTTGACATTTGAAGAACTTCTTAAAAAAGTTGCCGACAGAAACGAAATAAATATGAAAACGGCACAATTTATTTTGATTGGAAGTACGCTCCGTGCCTATCTTGTCTATTTGAGGGAATGCGGTAAGGTGGATTTTTACGTTGAAGATAATAAAATGTTTTGGAAAAGTACCGGCAAAGATTAAAATATGCCGGCACTTTCTTGCGGATTTAGTTATCCCGGCCTTTAACTACGATACTTTCATCCCAGTTTTCATAAATTTTTGCACCGCTTGAAGTGCCGATTCTGTTTGCGCCGGCTTCAAGCATACTGATGAGCGTTTCTGCAGAACGTATTCCGCCGGAAGCTTTTACGCCGAAATCTTTGCCTACCGTCTTTCTCATAAGGCTGATGTGATGCGCGGTTGCACCGTTTGGAAGCGGTTTTCCTTCGGCATCTTTAGGAGCTGCGAAACCTGTTGACGTTTTTACGAAATCCGCGCCCGCGCGTACCGCGCAAAGACAGCAGGTTTCAATGAGTTTGTCGGTCAAAAAGCAAGTCTCAAGAATCACCTTTACAATGATGTTTCTTCCGAGTTTTTTACCGGCGGCTCTTGCAGCATCAACAACGGCGGAAATATCGGTTTCAACGTCATTGAAGCGGTTGTCTATTGCTGAGCTGATATTTATAACCATATCAACTTCGTCTGCTCCGTTTTCAATGGCGACTGTAGTTTCGTCAGCCTTGTTTTTAGAGGTAACAGCTCCAAGCGGAAAGCCTATAACTGTACAGACTTTTACTCCGCTGCCATCAAGTTCTTCCTTGCAAAGGGAGACAAAACATGGATTTACGCACACCGACGCAAAATGATAGCGGCGTGCCTCCTCACAAAGCTTTACAATACTGCGAACATCTACATTCGCTGCAAGCGCAGTGTGATCAATAAAAGAAGCAAGTTTTTCCTTTTTCATAAAAATAATTATATGCAGTAAACCTTATTTCAACAAGCAAAAGTTTTTCTGTGATATGGGTGGTGGATTGCTTTTCAATGACGGACTATTAGGTTAGTTGTTAGTAAAAAAAGAGTTAGTGTGATTTATTTAATTCTTTTGTTGTATATTTTTGAGGGGGTAGCGATTAAAATCGTAAGAGATGTGAAAAAAAATCAAATAATTATGAAAAAAGCGAGAAAAAAGAAGATAAATGTATTGACA
>CAUUGI010000027.1:0-22883 GCA_963544675.1 uncultured Treponema sp. | reverse complement strand
ATGCCTGTTCCTGCGATACCTAATTTCATCAGCATCTCCTGATTCAAATATAACTCCGTGCGAGACATTCGCATCGCCTTATGCGAGATGTTCGCATCGTCTTATGCGAGACATTCGCATCGCCTTATGCGAAATGTTCGTATCGCTCGATACGAGAAGTTCGTATCGTTCTATGCGAGAAGTTCGCATAGCCTTATGCGAGACGTTCGCATCGTCTTATGCGAGATGTTCGCATCGTTCTATGCGAGATGTTCGTATAAGTCCATGCGAGGCGGACGTTCTGCACGGAGCTGCAAAGTATGCCGAGACTGCTGCCGCCAAAGCCAAGCTAATCCGCCTGCCTATTCCAGTTGTGTTTGGGATAGCGGCCTTTCATCTCTTTGCAGATTTCGTGCCATGCGTTGTCCCAAAAATGTTCTATGTCGTCGGTGATTTGCAGAGGGCGGCGGGCAGGTGAGAGCAGTTTAAAGATGACGGGGACGCCCATAATGCGCGGTGTTTTACGACAGCCGAATATTTGCTGTACTATTATTTCGATTGTGGGGCGAACTGCCGCTTTTTGCGTATTGTCCGTGCCGGAGCGTGTTTCATAAATTACGCGGCATTTTTTGCCGTTCGGAAGAATGATTGCAGGCGGCACTTTTGCATCCAATTCCGCGCCGTCAAAATACCGGTACAGCGCGTTGTATACGTCGTCCGCACAGACGGCAGTTTTGCCGCCCAAAAACGGCAAAAGCCAATCGGAAACGTTTTTTGTAAGCGCACTTTGCGAGGATTTTTTCTCTTCATCCGGAACGCCGCTTCGCTCTTCGTAAAATGTGCGGCGGAGGATAATATTTTCCGCTCGCTCGTCCATCGGCAATACGGAAAGTCCTCTTTCCGTAACTTCGGTGCATAATGCTGCCGCAAAATCTTCTGCCTTTGCGGGTAATTTCTTTTCAGCAAGAACGATTTTTCCGTAGGCGGTAATTTCCGTTTTTCGCACTTTGCCGCCCGCTAATTCCGTGCGGACAGTTTTTTTCGAGCGTGCGCTAATCCATTTTTCCGCGTCCGCGTCGTTTAAGGCTAAAAACGAGCGGATAAGACCTTCCTTCTCTCCTGCATCAACTACGGGTGCTATAATCCACTTTGGAAAAGGCGGAACCGTTTCTTTCGGAAGGTGTGCAGCCCGTCCTGACGGAAAATAATAATTCCCGTCATCTGACAGACGCGCGATTCTGTCCGGAAAACCTGCAAGCAGGGCTGATTCAAACGGAAGAGATGTGCGCAGATGATGCGGGATTTTTGAAAGCCGCTTTTTTAAGTCGAGAGAAAACTTTTCCTGCACGGCAGGCGGCATGGAAGCGTACTGACCGTAGTCCAGCGCGGCTTTTACGGAACCTGCAATAGCCGCACAAGCAAGGCGCGGATGAATACCGAGCTCCAAAGCGGCGGCACCCGATTCGGTGATTTTATTTCCGGTTACACAGCCCGTTTGTTCAAGCAACTCAAGTGCGGCGTTCCATGCGGATTGCGGAGGGGAATCCAACCAGTCGATTTTCGCAGCACTGTCCGCTCCCCATTGCAGGCATTCCAAAACGAGTGCAGTTAAGTCTGTTCGGAGAATTTCCGGCGGTGTGCTTTGTATGCGCACTTCAATCTCTTTCCACAAGCGTATGCAGCGACCTGCACATAGTCTTCCGGCGCGCCCTGAACGCTGTTCGGCGGAAAAAACGCTTTCATTTTCCGTAACAAGCCGCTCCATTCCGGCGGAAACGTTCATGCGGTTAATTCGCGCCTTTCCCGTATCGATTACGGTGGAAACGCAGGGGACTGTAAGAGACGTTTCGGCGATTGCGGACGATAAAATAATGCGCGTAAGTGCTTTATCCGGCTCTTCAAGAACTTTTTTTTGTTCTGCGAACGGTACGGAGCTGTGTAAAATCAGAACTTCTTCACTTCCGCCGGGAATCCCCAATGCGGAAAGCTCATTTCGGCATTTTTTTATTTCGTAAAGTCCCGGCAAAAACACAAGAATCGACTTAAAGTCCGGATTGACGGCGGACGGATTTTTGCGGCGATATTCCAGTTCTTTATGAACCGCTTCCGCTGCGGAAATATTGCCTGCATATTCAATATGGACGGGAAATTTCCGCCCCTTTATGTTTATCACCGGTGCGGGTGCGGCTTTTGAACCCAGATAAGATGCAAGCGCGGCGGAATCCATCGTGGCGGACATTACGAGACAGTATAAATCGTCCCGCAAAACCATCGCTTCTTTTAGAAAGGCGAGCGCAAGGTCTGCATGGATTGAACGCTCGTGGAATTCGTCGATGATGACTACGCTTGTGCCTTCCAGCGCGGGATTTTCCTGCAAGCGGCGCGTCAAAATCGCTTCCGTCATAACTTCAATGCGCGTTTCGGATGTAACGCGCCGTTCAAGATGCATTGTGTAACCGGCAGTGCGCCCGACAGATTGCCCGAGCAGGTCGGAAAGGCGATTTGCAACAGCAAGAACGGCAAGCCGGCGCGGTTCCAGCATCAGTATTTTTTGCGGAAAGCTGTTTAAGAGCGCAAGCGGGACTGCCGTCGATTTTCCTGCGGCAGTTTCGGCAGTCAAAATTAAAAAGCGCGATGCGGAGTTTTTAAGCGCATCGCATATTTCTTCAAGGTGAGGTGCTATCGGAAGATTTTCGATTTCGCTTTCAAAGTCAATGTGGTGCATAAAAGGAGTTTACGTCGTCATCAATATCGTCAATATCATCGATATCCGTATCATCATCTTCGTCCAAATCAAGCATATCGGGAAAATATTTATATTTAAACTCTTCAACGGTCATCGGCTGGTCAAAATAAAAACCTTGAAAACGCTCGCAGCCTATGCTTTTAAGGAATGAAACTTGTTTTTCCGTTTCCACGCCGACCGGTATAACTTGTATATCAAGCTCTTTTGCCATATTTACGATGCTTTTCAAAATTGTCTGCGCACGCTCGCTGTTATGATTCTTGTAGGAGGTCGGCATATCGATTTTTAATATATTGAATGTCAAATATTTGGGATTTTTAAAAGATGAATAACGTTTTCCGAATCCGTCAAGGACAATATCAAATCCGAATTTGCGCAGCTTTGAAATTACTTCTTGGCGGCGTTCCAAATCCCACAATACATCACTTTCCGCTATTTCAAGTTTGAGCATTTTAGGATCAATGTCGTATTTTTTGACAAGCGAAGTAAAAGTTTTGTAGATATCGGCATAACAGAAATCTATAGGCGAAATATTTACGGAAATATAATGATTCAGACCGATTTTTCCCCATTTGTTGAGCAGTTTTGCCGCATTTTCCCAGATAAATTTGTCAAGCTCGATTATAAGTCCTTTTTTTTCAAGCAGAGGAATGAATTCTTCTGGTCCCACAAGTCCTTCCGACGGATTATACCAGCGCACAAGAACTTCCGCGCCGAAAAGTTTGCCGTCGGCGGATACCTGAGGCTGTAAAAACGTAAGAAATTGTCTGCGTTCAAGTGCGCGTTTAAAATCATTTATGAATTTTTGTTCTTTCACCGCCTTTTCAATGAGTCCTTCATTGTAATATGCAATATGTTGGGTATGACTGCCTTTAATTGTACTGATTGCGGTAAATGCACGGTTGCACATTACGGAAATCGGAATAGAAGTGTCGGAAATATCGTATACGCCTATATAAACGCTTAGCGGATAAAGAAATTCTTTGTTGATTTTGCCGACACGTTCAATACCTGCAGCAAATTTTCGCTCTGAATAATATTCTTTTTTTATGAACAGTGCGAATTTATCGCTGTGCAGACGCGCATATATTCCGTTACTTCTTATGTAAGTTTTTATGAGATGTGCAGTTTGTATCAAAAAATTATCACCGGCTTCGGTTCCAAGTACGTTATTCAAAAGTTTAAAATTATCAAAATCGGAACAGATCATAATATATTCGTTGTCAGTGTCCGTTTCTAACGTTCTTTTTACTTTTTCATAGAAATACACCGAATTATAAAGTCCCGTAAGAGAATCATGCGAGGCAAGGAATCGTTCTTTGTTTATTGCGTCTTCTTCTTGAGTTCTGTCGTGTATTATAAAGAAGAATCCTATGTGCTTGTTTGTTGAATCTTCCGTAAGATTTTGAAACCAAAAAGTAAAATAATAAGTTTTTTTGCCTATTGTAAACTGCTGATTGAATTTGTGATCGTTAAAGACATAGCGAAGATTGCGCTCTCTGAAAATTTTATTATTCCGCCAAGAATCAAGAGGTTGCATTAAATTCAATCCGACTTTGTTGTATGTTTCAATAAGCTCGTCGAATGCTTTGTTGCGGTATACGCATTCTCCGTCCGCATCAAAGAAAATTACTCCGTCGTGCATGGATTCAACTACAAGATTCATTGAAACCGATAAAAGTTTTTTAGGTGTGTAATGCAGAGAAGACCATGTAAGACATACTCCGGCAAGTCCGAAAAATATAATCGAATAATCTATTGCATTTGGAATAAAAACATAAACCGCATCAAGCAGGATTACAATCAACAACGAAAAAAGAGATGCCCTGTATTTGTTTTTGTAAATGTGCGGAACATTTATGATTTTCATTGTAAAAAGAATTATGATTCCAAGCAGCGTAATATATGAGAATGCAAGGTGAATTTGATACGGAAGTTTTTGAATGATTTTGTACGATATTTCTCCGGCTAAATAAATCGGTTTTAAATCAAACATATATTTTGGAAATATATTCAAGACTATTGCTGTTGAGTCTGCAATAAACAGAGCGAGTAAAATCTTTTTTAGGGATGGAAATTTAAATTTATAATTTGTGTACTTTATTGAAAATATAAACAAGTTATAGACGATGCCGTCTATGCAGATAAAGAAAGCCGTATACGACAAAAGACTTACAAGTTTTGATGAAGAAATAAGCGTAATAAAATTTGACAGGCAGGCGGCTGCTCCGAAGTACAAGATATACATGAGCTGTTTTTTTATATTCAGTTTTGATTTTCTTGTTTGAAAGATATAGAAAAATAATGTGAATGCGCTTGATAAAAATGCTGTGGAAAAACCTAATTTTACAAGTTTAAGCGGATATGCAAGCACTAAAGATATTATTATGGATATTATGTATGCCGTATTTACAAAAAAAATCATGTTCTCTCCCGATATTCTCTTTACCATTATATGGACTGTTATTCAAAAATACAATGAATAAAACAAATAAGTACATGATGCGTGCTTTTCGATAGTATTCTACAGAATATACAATCAATATTTTATAATCGATTTATAATGCGGTTGCACTGATTTGTTTAGAAATCCCTCATTATTTATATTGACATAAAAATGACAAATGTATAATATACGCACAATTGACGCGGCAGTCATATAACGGCTCATTATCTCAGCCTTCCAAGCTGATGACGAGGGTTCGACTCCCTTCTGCCGCTCTAGAAAGGATTAACATTGTGTTAATCCTTTTTTTATTTTTATTCTGCAGAATGCAGATAGACAAAAGGAGTAAAAAGTTATGGAAAAGTTCTTTCAAATTAAAGAACGCGGCAGTACGGTCAATCGGGAAATTATAGCCGGTATAACGACTTTCCTTGCGATGGCGTACATTCTTGCGGTAAATCCGAATATTTTGTCGGCATCCGGTATGGATTGGGGCAAAGTGTTCACCGCGACCGCAATTTCTTCGGCAATCGCGACGCTTGTTATGGCGTTTGTGGCAAATCTGCCTGTCGCTCTTGCGCCCGGTCTTGGACTCAACGCATTTTTTACGTATACGGTCGTACTTGGAATGGGCTGTACCTGGCAACTTGCACTTACGGCGGTTTTGTTCGAGGGAATTCTTTTTATTCTGCTTTCCATACTCGGTGTGCGCGAAGCAATCATCCATTCAATTCCGGAAAGTTTAAAAAAGGCGGTCGCTGTCGGAATCGGGCTTTTTATCACGATAATCGGACTTGTAAATGCCGGAATTGCGGCAAACAATACCGGAACGCCCATAGGATTTGTCAATTTTAATTTTGAACACGCATCCGCAATAGTTGCAATGCTCGGTCTGGTTATTACAATCGTTCTTTATGTTCTTAAAATTCCCGGTGCAATTCTTGTAGGAATCATCATAACGACGGTTATAGGTATTCCGTTCGGAGTTACGAAAGTGCCGGAAAACTTCGCTTTCTTTTCCGCGCCGTCCGCACCGTATTTCTGTCCGTTTGACTTTAAAGGTGTCCTCTTTGATGCGTCGGGAAATTTTTCCGCCCTTGTGCTTGGTAAGTTTTTTGTAATCTTTTTTACATTCTTGTTTACGGATATGTTCGACACAATTGGCACTTTGATGGGCGTTGCGGAACAGGCGAATCTTAAAGACGAATCCGGCAACATCAAAAACATGAAAGGCGCGCTTTTATCGGACGCTGTAGGCACTGTCGTCGGCGCGGGATTGGGAACGTCAACCGTTACAAGTTTTGTTGAAAGCACTTCAGGCGTTGCTGCCGGAGGACGCACGGGACTTGCTTCTGCGGTTACTGCACTGCTTTTCCTGATTTCGCTCTTCTTCGGTAATTTGTTCGGACTTGTTCCGGCAGCAGCTACCGCACCTGCGCTTATCTTTGTCGGCTATTTGATGATGCGCTCCGTTACGGGCATTGATTTTTCCGACGTTACCGAAGGAATTCCTGCATTTATTACGATTGTAGTTATGCCGTTTTCCTATTCGATTGCAAAAGGTATCGCATTCGGTATTATTGCCTACGTTTTATGCAAGGTGCTCGGCAAAAAACACAAACAAATTCCTGTTGTAACATGGGTTCTTGCAGTTGTGTTCGTTGCGGACATTATTTTTGAAGCATTGAAGTAATTTTTTACGGATGCAGGACAGCGGACGGCAAATCGTGCCTAAAAGGCTTAGCGTATTTTCGTCCGCTTTAAGTTTCGTATTTACCGAACTTGATACTGCAATCCGTTGATTTTATTTTCTACGGTTTTTTATGAGCGAAGAAAAATATAAACGCCCGACTTGGGATGAATATTTTATGGAAGTTGCGCGGACGATTGCAAAAAGGGCTACCTGCGATCGCGGTCGTTCCGGCTGTGTTATTGCGCGTGATAATCAGATTCTTGTTACGGGTTATGTCGGTTCTCCTGCGGGGCTTCCTCACTGTGATGATGTCGGGCATTTAATGCGCAAAATGATCCGCGCGGACGGTACCGTTTCTCAGCACTGTGTTCGCACAGTTCATGCGGAACAAAATGCGATTTGTCAGGCGGCAAAGCGCGGCATTTCCATCGACGGCGGAACCGTTTATTGCAAAATGACTCCGTGCCGCACCTGCGCAATGCTCATCATCAATTGCGGAATAAAACGCGTCGTCTGCGAAAAACATTATCACGACGAAGCGGACTCTCTTGAAATGTTTAAAACATCCGGAATCAAAATCGAACATCTGGAAGACACCGTTCAAGTCTACGAGAATATGTAGGTTGAACGTTGATTTTTTTGAAAATGCTGTTTTCCTCGTAACGGGATAATTAAATCTTTAAAAATAGGCTCTCCGTCCGCTTTGTACTGAAAACTTAATAGACCTTTTCCGAAATTAAATTTTCCGCGCATTTTTAATCTTTCTGTGCAGTTTAATCAGCAGGTACAACGGCGGAAAAAATGAAGATGCATAGAATATTTTTTGCTTGCGTGTGGGAGATTTTAATTCTTTGTATAAGATTCGGACGGCGTTTAGGTTCGATAGCGTCGGGCGGCTTACGGCAACATCTATCTGGGTTCCAAGATAATTTCCCAAAAACATATCGTGCAGGTCTTCAAGCGGAAAATTGTATTTTTCCGCGAAAAAGCGATGCACATCGCACAACGAATTTATAAACCGCTTTTGCTTTGAAATATCGGATGAATGACAGGCGGAATCGCCAAGAAGGCGGTAAACGGCAAGCGGTTCTGGAATGTATTTGACCGTCGAGTTTTTCGTAAACCACAGCCAAAGCGGACAGTCTTCCATGAGCCAGTTTTTTTCCTGCGGTTTAACGTCTGCAATATAATCTAAAAACAGTTTTCTTCGGCAACAGGGAGTCGGTCCCGGCACCAGTCCGCCTTTGGTGATAAAGTTTTCAAAATCGGTGTAGCGGTTTTCCCCCTCTGCAATAAGTTTTCCATCGATTAAATCATATACATTTGTAAAACACATTCCGCAGTCGGGATTTTCTTCCATAAGTGAGATTTGTTTTTCAACTTTGCCGGGCAGCCAGTAGTCGTCTCCCGCGCATTCCAGAAGATATTTCCCTTGAGCCTTTGCCGCCGTGTTGTAATAATTTCCGACTATGCCGAGATTTTTTTCGTTCAGACTGAGTTTGATGATGTCGGGATAGCGCGATTGATATTCTTTGAGAACGTCCTGCGTTCCGTCTGTTGAACAGTCGTCTCCGACAATGATTTCATAGCGGTAGGAATGTTTTTGCGAAAGAATGCCCTCAAGTGTTTCTGCGATAAATTCCTTTTGATTATATGTTATGACCAGTGCGGAAAACATCAATTCATCCATAATCGTCCTCAATTAAAAATTGTCCGCCTGTGCAGACGGCATATCGAACCTGCTCGGAAATTTCCGTACCGAAACAGGTCTATTGTTGATATTATAAAGAAAAAATTGTAGATTGCACACAATGAGTGTCCGCTTTGTGCGGAAAATCGAATGCTATGAATGATAAATCAAAATTATCCGAACCGAAAATAATAAAACTGCCCAAATTTCTTGATGCGCGCGGAAATCTTTCCTTTTTTGAAAATCGTACGCATATTCCGTTCGATATAAAACGCACCTATTGGATTTACGACGTTCCCGGCGGAGAAGAACGCGGCGGACACGCTTTTAAGCAAACGGAAGAATTTATCGTTGCGTTGAGCGGAAGTTTTGATGTTGTTCTTGACGACGGTACGGCTTCAAAAGTCTACACACTGAATCGCTCTTATCTTGGCTTGTATGTTCCTAAGATGTACTGGAGAGTGATGAATAATTTTTCTTCCAATTCGCTTGCGCTTGTTGCGGCTTCTACGGAATTTTCTGCTGAAGATTATATGTACGACCGAAAAGAATTTGCGGCGAAAGTAAAATCCGCACGGAAGGCAGGAGAACGATGACCGGAGAAAAATCCACCGTTTACGGCTGTTCTGTAATAGAATTGAAAAAAAATCACCGCGAAAAAGGAAATCTCACCGTTGTGCAGAATAATATCGAAGTGCCGTTTGCGGTAAAACGCTGCTATTACCTTTACGATGTTCCCGGCGGAGAAGAACGCGGCGGACACGCGCACAAAGAATTGCAGCAGCTCATCGTCGCCGCTTCCGGCAGTTTTGACGTAATTTTGGACGACGGGAACATAAAACGCACAATTTCGCTGAACAGACCATATTACGGACTGTTGGTCGTTCCCGGCATTTGGCGCGAACTCAACAACTTTTCAAGCGGTTCCGTCTGTCTCGTCCTCGCCTCCGAAGTCTACAAGCAAGAAGACTACATCCGCAGTTATGATGAATTTTTGGAATGGAAAGGAAAAAAATCTATAATATGAAAAATAATGACTATTCTATAACAGTAATTATTCCAACATTTAATAAAGCGGATTTTATTGCGAACGCAATTGAAAGTGTTCTCGCTCAGACTTATAAAAATTTTGAAATCGTTATTATTGATGATTGTTCTACAGATTCGACTTCAGAATGTGTGAAAAAATATTTATCTGATACGGTTCGCTATTTTCAGCATACGGTAAATTTGGGACCGGGCGCAACATTTAATGATGGAATAGAAAAGGCGAGAACTCCTTATGTTACATTCTTAGCGAGCGATGATATGTTGCAACCACAACATTTGGAATATGCAATAACTGAATTCAAAAATGACGATGAAATTGAAACCGTTTTTGCACAGTTGGAATGTATCGATGAACAAGGTATAAAAATAAATAATCTCTTGGCTCCTCCTTTTACAGACAAATATAAACTGCTTAATGATTTATTTTACAGCGGCAATAATATTCCTTGCCCGGGAGTTTCATTCAAGAAAACACTTTTTCAAAAAATACCGGCTTATAATCCAAGCTTCATTGTATGCCATGATTATGATTTAAATGTACGTTGCCTTATGAACACCAAAATACGTGTGATTCCGGTACCAACTGTTTTATATCGCAGATTTTCAGACGCATCCAATTTGAGCGGTGCGTCGAATTGGTTTAATTTTTGTAATTCGATAGAAACGAAAATGCTTTTAGATAATTATTTGGAATTGAATTATGATGATATGAAAAATGTTTTTCCTCAGCTTCATGATTGCAGCTCGTCAGAAATAGTTTTTAGATTTTTAGTCGATACTTGTAAAAATAAACAAGTGCGGCAAAGTTCATGGGCATTTGAGAAACTTGCTAAATATATTGAACGCCATGAGGAAATTTTTGAAAAGAATACATTTAATTTTCAATATAAAGACTACATTGATTTATATAAACTCAATGTAGTGAATACTGTTGCTGTACATACAAAAAAGTGTTCTCTTTTATGCAAAATGAAGAATGCTATAAAGAAGATATTGAAAATTCATGCGAGTTAAATTATTGAATTTTTAAGGATAGGCTATGTCCAAATATACAATCTTAATGCTGCCGTCATGGTATCCGACAAAAGAAAAACCGATGAACGGAACTTTTTTCCGCGAGCAAGCCATTGCTATGCAAAAAGAATTCGATTTTATCGTTTTGCTCAATCACGAGTGCAGCATTATATGGTTTGTTTACTTTCTGAGAAAAATATTCGGGCTTGTAAAACCTAAGCTGCTCTTTTTAGAAAAAGATTCAGGAATGGACGTATACGAATATAAGTCCTATAAACCTCATTTTTTATTTCTGCCTGCAATCGTTAATAAACTAAAGAAATCGCTTAAAAAAAATATGCGTCAGTGTGTAGGAAAAATCGAACCGACTTATTTAAAAAATTTGAGACTTAAAAACATATCTTATTTGAAAAAGCACGAAAAACGTGTGCATTTTGATGCAGTATACGGTCTAACCGCTCAAGATATGGCGCCGTTGACCGCCGTTTTTGCAAAAGTTTATGGCGTTCCATACATTGTTGCTGAACATGGTCCCTTTCCATTTCCGGGAACACTCTTGACGGATTCGATTGTTGAAGCAATTGAGGGAGCCGATAAGTTTTTTGCAATCAGTAATGATAAAATTCGGCAAGTTATGATGCAGGATATTCATATAAAACCTTATTATGTCGGAAATCTTGTAGACGAAACAAAATTTTCGCTGATGCCAGTCTCTCATGAGGTGAAGACTTTTCTAATCGTTGCCGCTTACAGTTTTTATAAAAACTACGATTTGTTTATTCAGGCTATGGAAGAATTAAAGCGTATCTCCGATAAGAATTTTAAAATTTTGATTTGCGGTTATAATGCAAATAAAGGATATTCAAAAAATGCCGAAGAACTGGAAAAACGCGTAAGCAATTCCTGTATTGCACCCTATACGGAAATGATTGAAGCTGTTGTCCGCGCTGAAATTCCTCAGATTTATAATAGAGCCGATGTATTTGTGATGACCAGCATTCAAGAAGGAATGCCGGTGTCTGCGCTTGAAGCATCGGTGTGCGGTCTGCCTGTTTTTAGTACCCGCTGCGGCGGCGTAGAAGATTATATCGATGAATCGATGGGGCGTATTTTTTCAATTACGGATTACCGCGCACTTGCAAATGCGTGTAATGATTATTTAAACGGCAAAATAAAATTCGATAATCAAAAAATACGGGCAAAAGCAATTTCTCGCTTTGGGAATAAAGCGTTTACCGAAAATATGTCAAAAGCCTTTTATGCTATAATAGAAGGCGGTACGGCAAGTACAAAATATTTTTAAGGAGTGTAAAGGTATTTGTTATGATCCATCCGCTTTCCGACTGCAAATCAACGAACATAGGAAAAAACACAAATATCTGGCAGTTTTGCGTCATTTTTCCAGATGCCGTTATCGGCGACAATTGCAATATCTGCGCTCACGTGCTTATAGAAAATGAGGTCGTCATCGGAAACAACGTTACAGTAAAATCGGGAGTCCAACTTTGGGACGGTCTTACGATTGAAGACAATGTTTTTATAGGTCCGAATGCGACTTTCACCAACGACCTTATGCCTCGCTCCAGGAACAAAGATTGGAAAATGCTCAAGACCGTCATAAAGCAAGGTGCTTCCATCGGAGCGAACGCAACGATTCTTGCAGGAATTACAATCGGAGAAAATGCGATGATTGGAGCCGGAAGCGTAGTAACAAAAGACATTCCTGCAAATACGATATGGTACGGAAATCCCGCAGCATTTAAGAAAACTATAGCTAATAGTAGATAGATCTGAACAGAATTATACACAAGATAGACGATGCTCTTTGTTCAAAGATAAAATATTTGTATTATATAGGTGAATATCTCCGCAGTATATTAATGTTAAAAGCAGTTGTTATAATCTCGTGAACTGTTTTATATATTAATACTTCTAATAAATGTATTTATTTGCTATTATGCAGAGAAGATACTTTAAAGCGTCTAAACTAATGTTGTAGTTATAAGCTTTCTTTAATGTAAAAGGTAAAGTGCAATATGTAGTTTGTGTACGGAGACGTTAATGTTTATAAAAAAACTTTTAAAGAAGATATTACCAAAGTCTTGTATTGTAGCATTGGAAAAAATATTAGAAGAAATGAGATTTTGTATTTTCTACAATAAAATACAAAACGACAACGCAAAACTTGAAAAAGAACTTTATAAAAAAATTGCAAAATTAAATAAATTACGAGTTGGTTTTTATATTGTTTATGATGCGTCATGGGGAAATCGAGCATTATTCGAAAAAATGCAACAAGACACATTTTTTGATGTAAAAGTTGTCGTATGTCCTGATACTGCCAGAGGAGAAAGAAATGAATTTGAGGTCTTGCATAAGGTCTATAAAGAACTCTGCGGTTTATACGGGACAGAATATGTTCTGAACTCTTTTTCTGAAAAAGATAATCACTTTATCGATTATGCAGATGCTTTTGATATGATTGGCTTTGCAAATCCATATGATACTATGACTCATCGATTTTATACAGTTGATTATATTGTCCGAAAAAAGAAAAAACTAACTTTTTTTAATGATTACGGATATCAAGGAAAATTAAGATGGGATGCAGGCTTGTTTAAATTGAATTCATATAATATGTTTTGGAAGTCTTTTGTTGATAACGAACAAACAAAGTTGTTAGCAAAAAAGATGCAATATGTGCGTACACGTAATATCGTTGTTTCAGGGTCTTGTAAAATGGATAAATTGATACCGCATATTCAGCATAATAACAAAAAAACAATATTAATAGCACCTCATCATACCGTGCGTAAAATAGAGGGCTGTCTAAATTTGTCTAATTTTCTCCGTTTTTCAGATTTAATTCAAAGTTTACCTATCAAATATCCTGATGTTCATTTTATTTTTAGACCGCATCCGTTGCTTTTTGTTACATTGCGGAATGAGGATTTGTGGGGCGATGAAAGAGTTGATAACTATATCGCGCAACTAACAAAAAATAAAAATGTTGTTTATTCTAATCGCGGTGAATATTTTGACGACTTTAATAAATCTGATGCAATGATTGATGATTGCGGCTCTTTTTTAGCTGAATATTTTTATACAAATAAGCCTCAATGTTATGTTTTGCAGAGTCAAGAGCAATGCGATGCCGAATATCTTGATTTTGGAAAACAATTTTTTAAGTATGTTTACAAAGCTTTTTCAGAGGATGATATATATTCGTTTATCGATAATGTAGTAATAGGAGAAAATGATCCATTAAAAGAAGAGCGGGCTGTTTTTTCAAAAAATACGGTTATGATAAATTATCCAAATGTATCGCAATTTATTGTAAATTATTTGAAGCGTTCTAAATAATGCTTTCTGTATTCAATTTATTTTAGGAGATAATAAAATGCATTATGTTAATCCTGTAATTAAAGATATTTTTCGTATTCCACAACCTGAAGATCGCAGCAAATATGTCCGGCTTGATCAAAATGAAAATCCTGATGGTATACCAGAATGGTTGTTTGAAGATGTAATGAAACATATAAACCCTACATTTTTATCAATATATCCTGAAGAATCCAAATTGACTGCAAAATATGGAGAGCTTTTGGGATTGCAACCAGAGAATATTACTTTAACAGATGGAAGTGTAGTCGGAATGGGGTACGTAATAAAAGTATTCGGTGAGCCTGGAAAAAAAATGCTTTGTGTTACACCCTCATTTGGTATGTACAAGGTATATGCAGAAATGATTGGTATGCTGCCAGAAATCGTTCATTATGAATCGGATTACACATTCAATACTAATGCTTTGCTTGATGCAATAGATAAAAATACAGGAATTATAGCTCTTGTTAATCCTAATATGCCGATTGGAAATGCGTATACAGATGAGGATATTCTTGCAATTGTTAAAAAAGCTTATAGTTATAATGCACTGGTGATTATTGATGAAGCATATTATTATTTTTATGAAAAAACTGCGATCGGATTGTTAAAAGAATACAGCAATATTGTAATATTACGAACATTTTCTAAAATGTTGTCAATTCCATCATTGCGATTGGGTATGATTATAGCAAGTAAAGAAAATATTCAATATATTAATAATTATAAACCCCATTATACTGTAAATGCTATTGCGCTTGCATTTGGAGAGGCTATCGTTGATAATCATGCACGGTTGATTGCAGAATTGAAGCAGAAATTTCTTACCGGAAAAAAATATTTGATAAATGAGTTAAAAACTCATAGTTATTCTTTTCTGCCGACACAAGGTTGTTTTGTATGTATATTTCCGAAACATAATTCGGTAGAGTACATTACGGAAAAATTAAGGAAAAGGGGAATATTATTACTTGCAGGTAGGGGGGATGCTGAAGGGCTTTTGCGTGTGACGATTTGGGGGCAAAATTATATGAAGATATTTATGGATAATTTTTTGGAGCTTGATCAATGAAAAATTATGTAATAATACTTGCCGGCGGAAGCGGACAAAGGATGGGGGAGGCAATACCTAAGCAATTTCTTCCCCTTAATAATAAGCCTGTTATTGTTCATACTATTGAGAACTTTCAGTTGTATCCAAGTATAGAAGCGGTTTTAATTGTTTGTATCAATGATTGGATCCCTCAGCTAAAGCAAATGGTGGTAGAATATAATCTTTCAAAAGTACAGTGGATTATACCAGGTGGAGAGACCGTTCATGATTCAACACGCAATGGCGTTTTTTTTCTTAAAGACAAAATAAACACTGAAGATTTTGTGATTATCCATGATGCGGCGCGTCCCATCTTGCCGCAAAAAGCAATTGATGTAATGCTATCTGTTGCACATAATAAAGGAAATGCATGTCTTGCTATACCATGTTACGAAACAGTTTTATATACTGATGATCAACTTGCAGGAACAAAGCAACTTGATAGAAATAAAATAATGCGTATACAAACGCCACAAGCATATGGCTATAAAATGCTTTGTTCTCTTTATGAGAGAGCGGAAGAAGAAGATTTGCATAATTTTGTGTATGCAGATCTTGTTGCAATATACTATGGCAAAACGGTATTTTTTTCAAAAGGGTTTGTAAATAATATAAAAATCACTAGAAAAGAAGATATTACATTGTGTCGTTCATTGATGACCTTTACGGATGATGAACTTTTTAATATCTAAAAGCAGTACTATTAGAATGCCTGTGTAGTAATCGGCAGTGCCTGTCCACGTAACTTTAGGATTATACTCAGAAAACAATAATTTGTTTGGCTATTGACTATCATCTTTTGACGAAAGATGATGTAAGTCTATGAAACACAAGAGATTAAGTGCTCAAAAATTCAATAAACTTTTACGGTGTTTTTGCACGGACATAACTGCGACCGCCTGTGCTGAAATCGTGGGCGTGAACCGCAACACAGTGAACAGCCGGTACAATGATTTCCGCCATAAAATCATGCTTCAGGTGCTTGCGGAAACACGGAGTGAGTGCGGCGAATTCGAGGTTGACGAGTCGTATTTTGGAGCAAAACGGGTTCGTGGAAAACGAGGGCGTGGGGCGTCTGGAAAAACTCCGGTTTTCGGGCTTCTCAAGCGCGGCGGGAAAGTCATCGTCAGAATCGTTCACGACTGCTAAAAAGAAAGCTTAATGCCTATAATACAGGGACTTGCGCTCGAAGCCTCGACAATTCACTCGGAAGACCGGAAGGCTTATGACGGCTTGATTCTCAACGGCTGCGACCATTACCGAGTTTTTCACAGCGAGAACGAATTTGCACGAGGAAAATGCCATGTAAACGAAATCGAGAACTTCCGGAGTTTCGCCAAGCGCAGACTCGCCAAGTACAACGGTTGCGATTCGGACAAGTTCGTACTATACTTGATGGAGTGCGAGTGGCGTTACAACCACCGCAACGAAGATTTATACAAGGAGATGACTAAAATTCTGAAAAGATACTAGTCAAGAGCCAAAGTTTATTAGGTCGACTGTTGAGTTTTTTAAATATCATTAAATCAAACCGCGCCTTTTAAGCCGGATAAAACGTGCAATAAAATATTTACAGCATTTGGATAAATGATTGAAGTTACTTCAAAACTCAGCTCGTTTTTAGGCAGTCCTATTTATGAGCGATTGCCAGCAATATTATGAAGTTTGACAATAAATCCGTTTTGACTTATATATTAAAGTCGCTGACGTTATTTACGAGGTATTCAAATGACTAATTTATTAAGCGCAATAATTCCCATAACCCGCTTCGATAAAGGAGAAGCGGATAAAATATTTTCCGAAGTAAAGAAGAGCGGAACGCAAGTCGTAATCAAAAACGATGTTCCTGAATGAATTTTAATGAGTCCGAAAAATTATCAGAAAATAATGGAAGAGTTGGAAAATGCTTTGCTGTTTGCAGAGGCGGAGGGGAGACTTTCGGAAAATATAAGTCCTATTTCTCATAGTGATATTATGAAAAAATATGGAGTTTCCGAATCCGAATTGAAAACAACTAATGTTGAGTTGGAATAATCTGTGAACTGGAAAATAAAATATCACCCGCGTTCGGATGAAGAATGAGGAAAAACGGACGGTTCTGTTCGGGCTGATAATGAAGTCTATAAACTTGCTGAAAAGAGAATATAAATCCATGCACACAACACAAGGAGAATAACGATGACCGTTCCATTTTTAAGTTTGAAGGAAGTTACTGACCTGCACTCAAAAGAGATAAACGAGGCGGTAAGCCGTGTTGTATCTTCCGGATGGTATTTGCTCGGCGAAGAGAACGCAAAATTCGAAGAAGATTATGCAAAATATATCGGTACAAAATATTGTATCGGAGTTGCGAACGGGCTTGATGCTCTTATTTGGATTTTGCGCGCGTATATTGAAACAGGTCGCTTAAAAGCCGGCGATGAAATTCTTGTTCCGGCAAATACTTATATTGCAACGATTTTAGCGATAACAGAAAACAATCTTGTGCCCGTTCTTGTTGAACCGGATGCACAATCGTACCAGATTGACGGAAATCTTATTGAATCTAAGATTTCCGAGCGCACAAAAGGAATAATGATTGTGCATTTATACGGAAGGTGCGCCTATACCGAACAAATTGCAGAGCTTTGCAAAAAGCATAATCTTTATTTATTTGAAGACAACGCACAGGCTCACGGCTGTTTATTCGGGACAAAAAAAACCGGAAGTCTAGGCAATGCCGCCGCTCACAGCTTTTATCCCGGAAAGAATTTGGGCGCACTCGGAGATGCCGGCGCGGTTACAACCGATGATGAAGAGATTGCAAAAACAATCCGCGCGCTTGCAAATTACGGTTCAAGCAAAAAATACGTATTCGATTACACGGGAAGAAACAGCCGCTTGGATGAAATTCAGGCAGCGATACTCGATGCAAAATTAAAGCACCTTGAAGAAGATAATGCGCGGCGTAAGCAGGTTGCAAAAATGTACATTAGCGGAATAAAAAATCCTGAAATAATTTTGCCTGCCGTGCCGGATTTTAATTCCAACGTCTTCCACATTTTCCCGATTCTTTTGAAAAAGCGCGACGATCTGCAAAAATATCTTGAGCAAAACGGTATCGGCACGGTGATTCATTACCCCATTCCGCCGCACAAACAAAAATGCTATGCGGCTTGGAATTCACTCAATCTTCCGATTACTGAAATGCTGCATGAACGCGAATTAAGTCTTCCGATAGGCCCGACCGTTACCGATGAGCAAGTGCAATATGTCATCGACATGATAAATAATTGGAAAGCATGATTTTATTATAGCCTCCTGCTATAATGTACAAACCTAAAAATTAAGGCGGTATATATGAAATTAAGGAAATCATTTACAGGGATTCTTGCGTTTGCAGTTTTAGCGTGGTCAATGTGCGCGCAGACAAAAGAAACTACTAAAAACGGCACGATTCTTCATTGCTGGTGCTGGTCGTTTAAGACTATCGAACAAAATATGCAGAAAATTGCCGATGCGGGTTTTACGGCACTTCAAACTTCTCCCGCAAATACCTGTCTTGTCGGAGATTCCGGCGGACTTGAGCTTATGAGTATAGATACGAACGGTAAGTGGTATTATCACTATCAGCCGACGGATTGGAAAATAGGAAATTATCAGCTCGGCACACGGGACGATTTTATCAGTATGTGCAAGACTGCGGAAAAATACGGCATTGCGGTTATTGTTGACGTGCTTCCAAATCACACTACGCCGCGTAAAGATAAGATTGAAAAAGATTTTATTGATGCAGTCGGCGGAATGGATAAGCTGTATCACGAAAAAGGTTTAAGAGGAATCGGCAACTGGGGAAACCGTTTTGAAGTTATAAATCAGCAGATGGGCGGGCTTCCCGACGTAAATACGGAAAATCCGCTTTTTCAGTCGTATTTTATGAAATACATGAACGATTTAATCGATTGCGGTGCAGACGGATTCAGATTCGATACGGCAAAACATATTGCTCTTCCCGATGACCCTAAAGATGAATACAGCCCTGTAAACAATTTCTGGCTGATTTTTACGGGGCTTGAGCCTGTCGGAGGAGTTTATTTAAAGAATGCAAAAGATTTGTTTTTATATGGAGAAGTTCTGCAAGGCGGTGCTTCCCGCGAAGACGCTTACGGAAAATATATTGCGGTTACGGCAAGCAGTTACGGCGGCATATTGAGGAGCGCAATTTATGCGCGGAAGATGAGCGCAAAAGGTTTGGCTGATTGGAAAAATGATGCAGGTGCGGAGCGGCTTGTAACTTGGATTGAAAGCCATGACACGTATGCAAATAAAGGTGAATCCGCCGCGATGAAGAATTTTCAGCTCCGCGCAGGTTACGCGCTTATTGCTGCAAGAAAAGACGGAACGCCGCTGTTTTTTAATCGTCCGCAGGGAGCGGAAGGCGTTCAGTTTCCCAAAAAGCCCGGAACCGACGAAGGTATTTCCAAAATCGGCGATATCGGAAACGATCAATTCATGCATCCGGAAGTTTCTGCAGTAAATAAATTCCGTACCGCAATGAGCGGCGAAAGCGAAGAGCTGTTGAACGGTTCTTCTTTTGCCGTGCTTATCATAAAGCGTGGTGAAAAAGGCGTTGTTATAATAAACGATGCCGAAAAGGGGAGCGAAAAAATTGAAATCCCGCTTGCGCTTCCTGACGGTGTTTATAAAGATAAAGCGAACGGTTTGAAATTCAAAGTCAAAGACGGAATCCTTACCGGAAAAGTCCCGCACGAAAAAATTGCCGTTATCTATTAGGTCGAATGTCGAGTTTTGGAAACAGCAGTTAAATAAAGCTGTGCTTTCGACGAGAACTTCGTTCGCTGTGCTCACTACCGAGTTTGCAATGCAAACTCGCCAGCCGCAGTAGAGCTTTTCGCTCGAAGCGGCACGCAGACGTAACCTCACCTGCGTACAAACGATGTTTATTTCAAAACTCTTCATTTTGTTGGAACCGGAAAGAGTTGGAAAATTTCGAGTTTTTTCAAAACTCGAAATTAAGGCTGTTAGATCGAATGTCCGGTTTTGGAAAGGCTCGAAATTGAACCTGTTAGACTGTTGACTCAAAAGGAATGAGTATGAAGAAATTATGGTTTTTGGAAAGATTTACTTGGAAACGTTTTTTTATGTCGCTTGTCGGAACAGTTCTTTTGGCTCCTACGATTGCATTGCTTCGTAAAGCCGAACTTGGAATTGACCCGTGGAACGGATTTGTCTTAAATGCCGCTCGTTTGTTCCGTGCGGATTATCTTACTTTATACCCGATTTTAATAGGCATTCTGCTTGTTATTGTCTTCTTTGTTTCAAAACATCTAATCGGAATAGCCACTATTTTAAATCTAAGCCTGATAGGTTTTTTGACGGACGGCTGTATGGTGATTTTGGATAAACTTTTTACGGTTTCTGTATTTTGGCATCAGATTGCGCTTTTAATTGCATCTCTGTCGATTCTTTGCATAGCGTCGTCGCTCTATATAACTGCCGATTTGGGAGTTTCTTCTTATGACGCTATGGCGTTAATCGCGTCGGAAAAAACTTCTCTTCAATTCCGCTGGTGCAGGGTAGGTACGGATTTGTCGTGCGTTCTTCTTTCTATCCTGTGTACGGTTATTGTGATTCGGCGGGACGGTGCCGATAACATACGCAATATTCTTGATTTTCTAAGATTTGCCCGCATAGGAACTGCGACTATAATCACCGCATTGTTTATGGGGCCTGTTACGCAGTTTTGCTGTCGTCATATTGCAATCCCGATTTTAGGAGAACAGGGAGAGGTAAAATAAGATTTTCAGTGTCTAAGTCTTTATGCAAAACGGCAGGTGAAATAAAAAAAGCGCAGACAAAAGTCTGCGCAACGTAGGAGGTTCATATGCGAGCCAACTACCCGACTTGAACGGGTCACCTGCTCTTTACGAGGGAGCTGCTCTACCGGATGAGCTAAGTTGGCAGTTGGCGGTAGAATACCAGAAATTGAATTTTGCGTCAACGTAATATTTAAAATCGAATATAAGGATTTCAAAATGGGAAACGTAAAAACAGGACTTGTGCTTGAAGGCGGAGCGATGCGCGGAATGTTTACGGCAGGCGTTCTTGACGTGTTTATGGAAAACGGAATCACATTTGACGGCATGATAGGCGTTTCTGCCGGAGCCGTTTTCGGATGTAATTTTAAATCACGGCAGATTGGGCGAACTGTCCGCTACAATAAAAAATACGGAAAGGATAAAAGATATTGCTCTTTTTATTCTCTCGTAAAAACCGGAGATATGTACGGAGCGGATTTTTGTTACAATATACTTCCTAATCAGCTTGATATTTTTGATGCAGACACATTTAAAAAGAATCCGACTGCGTTCTACGTCGTTGCAAGCGATTGCGAAACCGGTAAGCCTTTTTATAAAGAACTTAAAAACGGAGATGCCGACGATTTGACTCGTCTTAGGGCGAGCGCGTCTATGCCTTTGGTCAGCAGAGTTGTGGAAATTGACGGGCGTAAACTTTTGGACGGAGGGATAACCGATTCGATTCCTATAAAATATTTTGAAAGTCTAGGATACAACAGAAATGTCGTAATTCTTACTCAGCCGGCGGATTATAAAAAATCCCCTGCCAAAATGCTGTATCTTATAAAAGCGGCTTTAAGAAAATATCCCGCCGTTGTACAAGCTATGAGCAGGCGTCATACCGTTTATAACGAAGAAAAGCGTTATATATTTGAAAAAGCCGTACTCGGCGAAATATTTGTAATCTGTCCTGAACATTCTCTTAAAATCCGCCGTACGGAAAACAATCCTGCCGAACTTCAGCGCGTTTATGACGAAGGACGAGCCGCAGCCTTGAATCAGCTTGATGCGGTAAAAGATTTTTTAAGCCGCATTTAAGACTGGCAGAAGGATTGAGGCGGGGTTTACCGTGTTTTTATGCCGCTTGTGTCGAGGTTGTTGATTAAAAAGGATCGGAGGACTGTCGCACCGCCCGATACGAGCTGTTAGTATCGACCGATACGAGACTTTAGTACCGCCCGATACGAATCGTTAGTATCGCCCGATACGAGTTGTTAGTATCGCTCGATACGAGATATTAGTACCGAGCGATACGAGCTGTCAGTACCGAGCGATACGAGATATTAGTATCGCCCGATACGAGTTGTTAGTACCGCCCGATACGAGATTTTAGTATCGCCCGATATGAGACTTTAGTACCGAGTGAGGTCTATCTGCCCACCGAAGTTTTATAAACTTCTTAGGCGCAATTTCGAGTTTTTGCAAACTCGGCAGTGAAGCGCAGCGAACGAAGAGCATCGCCTAAAATCCCCGCTTTTTCCCTATTTGCAAAAGCCGAAAAACTTTGCTACTATCAACTCCATAAAAGCAAAACCGCTTGACAAATCAATGTGGGGAAGCACAATCTTGAACAGAACAGAACTAATAAACTCTTCTTCAAAAAATTTCATATAACAAAAAAAGACCGTCGTGTACTGAGCGTGTGTAAAATGCGTTCGCGGCACGGCGGTCTTTTGTTTTTAAATGTTTTTGCTAAAAGCCCGCATTTTTCCACATACAAAAATGCGGCTTAAAATAATATTAACTTACGCAGGAGGAAACATGAAAGCGTTAAGAAAAATTGGAATACTTGCGGCGGCTGTCGCGGTAATTGGGATTGCAGGATGCCGGAAGAACGCCGGCACAGGCGGGACACCTGATTCAAAGAAACCTGACTCACCAATTCCGGAATACTTTGTAAAAGTACCCGGCAAATCAATCGCCGGAACGG
>CAUUGI010000026.1:0-23216 GCA_963544675.1 uncultured Treponema sp. | reverse complement strand
CCATCCATAAAAAGTTTTGAAGGAAACTTCAGTTTCCGAAAAAGTTTTTATCCGTTGCCCCGAGCGGGACATTACCTCTGCCCCGAACGAGGCAGTACCTCTGCCCCGAGCGAGGTGTACCACCTAACCCCGAACAGGGTGTACCACTGCACCCCGAGCTAGGTGTACCACCACACCCCGAGCAGGGTGTACCACTGCACCCCGAGCGGAGGGTACATCGCACCCCGAGCAGGGTGTACCACCGCACCCCGAGCGGAGGGTACATCGCACCCCGCTCGGAGTGCATCTGCCCACTCGCTCGGGTGGGACATACACACTCGCCCGAGTGGTACCCACCCACTCGCTCGAGTGGGACATACCCACCAACCCGAGCGGCACCTGCACACCGAAGTTGTATGAACTTCATTCGGCATAAGACTGATTACATCTGCCGCCGCGCAACAATTCTAAACGACACTTCTTTCTCTTTTTCTTTTTGAAATACGGGCAATTTCTTCCAAACAAGCATTGTAAGTGCGTAAATCTCCCATAGACTTGTACGAATCTGCCATTTTTGAAAGAAAAAATACATCATCGGAAGGGGAAAAGCCCAAATCCAGTGCGCGCTCCCAAACATCAAGTGCAAGCTCGCTGTTTATGCGCCCGTCGATATTATGTTTTAAGATTCCGAGTGTAAACGACATTACTTCCGGAAAGAAAAGCTTAAAATAATTGTAACTGTATTCCATTTTGATAATCTGCTCAAGCAAATTAAAAGCGTCGTAAAATTCACCGCGCAATGTAAGCTCTTCTGCAAGGATGTAGCCGAAATCCATAAAATCTTCGCGTGAAAACCAATGTTTCAGCGAAAAATCCGTGTGTTCCATTGACATTCGCTTAAATTCGGCTACGGCTTCATCTTCACGGTTATGCATTAGGTCGAAAAATATGAGTTTTGCGCGGCTTTCATAGTCTTCCCGTTCCAAAAGCCACTTGCGGTAATCAAATTCTGTTTTTACAGAGTGTGTATAGCGGAACGCGCCTGCATACGCGTCGTCAAATATTTCTCGTTGTCTAAGGTCGCTCAATATTTCATAAGCTGTAACAATTTGTCGGAATTGTTCGGAAGTTTTAGCTTTTGTTATGTCGGGGTGAAAAACTTTTGCTTTTTGCCTGTATGCGCGTTTTATTTCCGCCGCAGTCGCGTCTTTCCTTACGCCGAGAACTTTATAGCAGTCAATCATTAAAGGATTTTGAACAAGTCTTCGACCTGCTCCTTATGTACGACAAGTACGGGGCAATTTGCATAAGTTACGATTTCCGTTCTGGCTGTTGTTTGGATATTATGACGGTATTCATTATCTTGAACATAAGATACTTTCGCTTTTGAACCGCCACCCAATAAAATCATGTCCGCTTTAAATTCTTCTGCAGCACGGATAACTTCAGCCCAGACAGCACCGGAACGCATTTCCGTTTCAATCTTCAAACCTTTTGTTTTAGCAAGATCGGAGATATATGAAAGATATTTTTGACCGTCGGAATCAAGGTCGGTAAGGTATGAATCCCGCTCGGATGAGGTAAAAACACGAGAATTGGTCAAAAACTTTACAGCGGCGGAATCCACCACAAATACGGCTTTCATGTTCAAGGAAAGCTGTTTTGCAAGAATTATGCCGTACATTGCTGCATGAACGGAAGACTGAGAACCATTTATCGCTACGATAATATTTTTCAAAACAGGTTTCAACGGCACACCTCTCTTTTATTTTTATCCGCTAAATTACGGAAATTTTACTGTCGTTTCGCTTTTTAAGAGCTTTAAGCACGAAAACATTTTCACGCTCTTTTTCCTCAAGTACGTTTTCGATGTATTTTTTTGTTTCAAGTGTTTGGGGAATAACCATCTTATCGAGCGCATTTACACGTCTTTGGGTCTTTTTAACTTCAGCCGCAAGCCGCCAAACAATAGTTCTTATTGATGCCATCTGCACAAGCTGCGAAAGCAAATCGAAAAAATACCCTATAACTTCATCCGTATTGGCAAAAGTCCCTATCATCGAATAAAAAAGTTTCTTCTCGGGGAACGTAACGTCCAGCGACTGAAAGTTCATGCCGCCTACCGTAAGAACTTTTTCCTGCATAACAAAATCATAATGAACCGACTGCGATATACGTTCAACCTGATCGCTGCCATTCGCCATAAGCATACGCTTAAACGCAGGGTAAGCAAGTTTTATAACCGCATCTATATTGCGCTCAAGCATTTTGACTTTATCGACCATGCGCATAAGCTCCTGCACCAAAATCTCGCGCTTTTGTTCAAGCAAATCATAGCCGTTTTGCGAAACGGCAAGCTGCTCTTTCATGGCAAGGAGATTGGATTTTGTAGGAGCAATGTTCAATTTTTCCATATCTATTTTGCGCCCTCTACGTTAGGCATATATTTTTGAATGAATTGCGGTTTAATTCTGTAAAGTTCGGATTGAGGCAGAATGGACAAGACTTTCCAGCCTATATCCAATGTCTGTTCAATCGTTCTGTCTTCATATTCACCTTGTGTAAAAAAATCTTGTTCGAGTTTGTCGCCGAAATGCAAATATTGACGGTCAAGAGTAGAGAGTTCTTCTTCACCGATAATTGCGGCAAGGTTGCGGATAGATTTTACTTTTGAGTAAGAAGCAAAAAGCTGACTTGAAACATCCGCATGGTCATCGCGTGTCATTCCGTCTCCGATTCCGTCTTTCATAAGACGCGATAGACTCGGAAGTCCGGATACGGCAGGATAAACGCCTTTTTGATCCAGCTCCCGGTCAAGAACGATTTGTCCTTCCGTGATATAGCCGGTTAAGTCCGGAATAGGATGACTGATGTCATCGTTCGGCATGGTAAGAATAGGAATTTGTGTTACCGAGCCTTCCGAAGATTTTATTTTTCCTGCGCGCTCGTACAATTCCGCCAAATCCGAATACAGATAGCCCGGATAGCCTTTGCGTCCCGGAACTTCTCCGCGTGTAGTGGAAATCTCGCGTAGCGCTTCGCAATAATTGGTCATGTCCGTCATAACAACTAAAACGTGCATACCTTTTTTGAATGCAAGATATTCCGCCGCAGTAAGCGCACATCTTGGCGTCATAATACGTTCTATCGAAGGCGCATCCGCAAAAGACTGGAACATTACGACTTTGGACAGAACGCCGGAAGCCTCAAAAGAATCCGTAAAAAAGCGGGCGACATCGTATTTAATTCCCATTCCGGCAAATACCATAACGAATTGAGAATCGCTTGAACGCAGTTTTGCTTGACGAATGATTTGCGCCGCAAGTTTATTGTGCGGAAGTCCGTTTCCGGAAAAAATAGGGAGTTTTTGTCCGCGTACAAGAGAATTCATTCCGTCTATTGCAGAAATTCCCGTCTGGATAAAATCTCGCGGATAATCACGCGAATACGGATTTATCGGGCATCCGTTTACATCTTCCATTTCGGAAGACACAATAGGCGGATAGCCGTCAAGCGGTTCTCCAAGTCCGTTAAAGATTCTTCCTAAAAGTCCTTCGCCGACTCTAAGGCGCAAAGGCTCATCTAAAAATTCAAATGTCGATAAAGAAATATCGATTCCCGTAGTGTCACCGAAAATCTGCACAACGGCGGCGGTTTCCGACAAATCTATAACACGTCCGATTCGTTTTTCGCCTTTTTTATCGCGTACGCAGACGGTTTCATTGTAAAATACGTTTTCAGTCCTTTTGACGGCAACAATAGGTCCGTCAACAGACATTACTCCGCGATATTCGATTCCTTTCATATTGCCGCCTTGCTGTAAATGCTTTCAAGTTCACCGAATTGTTTATCAAGATGAAGTGCAACATCATTTATCTTATCAAGCTCGTTGTTCGGAATGCCCGTTTTTATGCGGATAATTTCTTCGTAGACTTCCAATGCGCTTATTTTCGTAAGCGGACATCCGCCTTTTATGACGGAAAGCGAGCGCGTATAAAATTCCATCATAAGTTCCAGAATCATTATCTGCTTTTGAGCCGTGCAGTAACAATCGATTTTATCAAAACCGTTCTGCTGCAAAAATCCGTTCTTTATCATTTCCGCAACGCGCAGAATCAAACGTTCCGAATCGGGCAGAGCATCGGGGCCGATAAGCCGCACAATCTGTTCAAGCCGCTGCTCGCGTTTAAGAAGATCCAACGCTTCGGTACGGAGCGTCCACCATTTAGGATCGTGTTTTTCCCACCAGTCTTTAACTTCTCCCGCATATTCGGAATATGAATCAATCCAGCCTATTGCAGGATAATGACGCGCATTCGCAAGCTCGCGGTTAAGTGCCCAGAAGCAGCGGATAAAGCGTTTGGTGTGTTGTGTAACCGGTTCCGAAAAATCGCCGCCCGGCGGAGAAACCGCACCGATAACGCTGACGGAACCTTCGCGCCCGCATAAACTTGTTATACGTCCTGCACGCTCATAAAAGCTTGCAAGACGGGTTGGAAGATAAGCGGGGAATCCTTCTTCAGCGGGCATTTCTTCCATACGTCCGGAAAGTTCCCGCAGTGCTTCCGCCCAGCGGCTTGTTGAATCCGCCATAATCGCGACGTGCATTCCCATGTCGCGGAAATATTCGGCAAGCGTAATTCCCGAATAAAGCGAAACTTCACGCGCTGCAACCGGCATATTCGATGTGTTTGCGATAAGAATCGTACGTTCCATGATTGAACGTCCCGTGCGCGGGTCGATAAGTTCCGGGAATTCGGTTAAAACTTCGGTCATTTCATTGCCGCGCTCTCCGCAGCCGATATAAACGATTAAGTCGGCATCACACCACTTTGCAACAGAGTGCTGAGTCATCGTTTTACCGGTACCGAATCCGCCGGGAATGGCAGCAGTTCCGCCTTTGCTCAATGGGAAAAACACATCGATGACGCGAAGACCCGTTATAAGCGGCTCGGAAACTTCAAGTTTATCTGCATACGGACGCGGCTTACGCACAGGCCAAAATTGCGAAAGTTTTATCTCTTCGTCAAATTCGGTTAGGGCAATCACGTCGTCAACGGTATAATCGCCGCTTCCCTTAAACGAAGCAAGTGTTCTTCCGCGTATGTACGGCGGAACCATAATAGTCTGTGTAATAGATTCCGATTCTTTTACGGTTCCAAGCGGAAGTCCGGGCTTTATTGCGGTTCCTGCTTTTATGCTGTCGCAAGCATCAAAATGCCAGATTTTATTTAAATCAAGCGGTTCTGTATGAACGCCCGGCAGCAAAAATGCCCCGCTTTTTTCGGAAAGCTCTTTAAGCGGACGCTGAATTCCGTCGTAAATCGTTCCGACAAGTCCCGGCCCCAATCTAAGGGAAAGCGGACGCTCATTGCATACGACTTTTTCACCGATACGCATTCCCGTATCTTCTTCGTAAACTTGAATTGTCGCTTTGCCCTTGCTCTGTCTTATAATCTCACCGATAAGTTTTTTTTCGCCTACGTCAACGACATCGTACAGTCCGCAGCCGTCCAATCCTTCCGCGAATACTATCGGCCCTGAAATACGGGTAATTTTGCCTTCAATCATACGGCTTCAAGCCTCCCGCCGAACAGAGCTGTGTAAAGTTCTGCTCTGTAAGTATTTAATACATTATGAATAAGTTCGGGAATTGTAAGTCTCAGCCGGACACTGCCGTCACCGCTTTCAATTATAATTCCTTCCTTTTTATCTAATCCGCACTCATCTTCCGCTATAAATTTATTAAATTCCGTTGATTCATATTTTGTAACTTGTAAGACCTTATCAAGATATTTTTTTACTAAATCGATTTTAAATCCGTATGCGTAAACATTGACTTTTTTGGATTTTAAAACATCTTCATAATTTTTAAATGATTTAAGTAAAATCTCAAAGCGCGCATCTTCGGTTAGATTTTCAAAATAGGTGTTGACGCATTTTTCCATAGACTCTTGCACAAACGAAACCAAAAAACGCTGTTTTTCAAGAGGAAGAGATGCTTCTTTATCTTTTTCAAATGCAGCTATCAGAGATTCGGTTTTGTCCGCAATCTCTTTTTCGGATTTTTCAATGCGCGCATCAACACCGCTTAAAAGACCTTTTGCATCCGAATCCGCGCGCTGCAAAATCCGTTCAGCCTTTTTTCGCGCATCAGATTGAATTTCTTTGTCGAGAATCTCTGTAGAACGCAGCTCTTCCATATATCTTCCTTCAATATAAACAAACGGTTTTTCAAATATTCAAAACCGCCGTCAACTACCAGACCTATTCCGAAACGGAAGTTTCAGAGCAGGTTTGATCCTAAACCGATTAAGTTTAGAATATTCCACCTGTTCGATAATTTCGTTATCGCTCAGGTTTATTTTTAAACCTGTACGCCGATCGCTTCACGGATTGCATCGGAAAGCGATTTTTTTCCTTCAAGATGACCGTTAAGACCGGGAATTTCAACAATCAGCGGATATTTCCCGGTTTTTTGCCATGCAATCACTTCTTCTTCAATCAAGACGGAAACATTTTCCGTCAAAATTAATATTTTAGGGATTTCGTCTATCGGAGCGGCAGTAGAAGATGATATGCCGGTAACACGGTTAAACGCATCCAAAATATTCTGTCGAGTATAAGCGACGGTGCCGTTTATACCTGTCAATTTGAATGCGAGTACAATCTCTCTGTCGCCGATAATGTAAAACTTCAAAACTGAAACCCTAAAATCAAAGTATTATTATGAGCAGAGCAACTAAAAATCCCCAAAGACAAATACCTTCCGCAAGACCGACAAACGGAAGAGCCTTTCCGGAAAGTTCCGCATTTTCGCTCATAGCACCCATTGCGGCAGCACCGATTTTACCTACAGCCATTCCGCCTCCGATGCAAGCAAAACCTACTGCAAAAGCAGCCGCTACATACTTTATAACGGAAGAAGATGGAGCTTTTTCCGTTACCGCCGTTTCTTCTGCGGCAGCCGGTTCATGGGAAGATGCGGTCTGTGCAGAAAGTGCTGCAATTCCTGTAAAAAGAAGAGCAAACGCTAAAATAAAAATTTTCCTGTTCATAAAATACTCCTGTTTGTTTTATATTTTATTTCCATAATAAAACTTCAGCGGAACAAATTCCGTGCCGGTTTCATTAAAAAATTTAGAAAAGAATTCATAATATTGAAGACGTATAACTTGAATTGCAACTATCATTCCTTCCAAAACTACGACGACTGCATTTCCTGCGATAAGCACAAGAATACCTACTCCGGCTGCGCCTCCACAAAGCTCCGTCATTGTGTTTATTATATATCCTAAAACCGCGTGCGCCAAAGCAAACGCTCCTACACGCAAAAAACTTACAGTGTTCGACATATAACCTGATATAACTTCAATAAGTTCTACAATTCCCGTAATAAAAAATGAACCGAAACCGTTTTCAATTACCGGGCGTTTTCCGTCTGCAAGGCGTTCAAAAGGTTCTCCGAACGCGGCAAAAAATAAACTGACTCCTATTACAATCCAATCATAAAGCGCAGGACGGTGCGAAAACGCCGCAATTCTAACGGCGAATATTATTATGTACCAAAAGAATACGGCACCGGCAATACCGGTTTTTCCGAATAAAAACGTTCCCCAATGTCTGCGTGAAAATTTATTCACAAGGTTGATTACAAGTCCTGCCGAATTTATTATAAAACCGATTCCGACGGCGATTCCGAATACCTTAAACATTACGCTTATCGAATGCGGATCGGAAGACGGCATCATTTTTATTATGGGTGCTCTGGGCTCGCCGAAAAGTCCGGTTACAAAATGCGCGAAAGGTTCCAGAATTGTTTCGTTAGAAAAGAATTCGCCGGTCATAAGCCCCATGATAGAACTGCTTATTCCGATTGCGATAAAAATCGGAGCAAATTTATTCCATCCTCCGACTTTTATAATTTTCCGCGCCATAAGTATTCCTGCGATAAGGAATATAAGTCCCTGTCCGAAATCTCCGAACATAATGCCGAACAACACGGTGAAAAAAACAGCAACAAAAGGAGTCGGGTCAATCGTGCCGTAGACCGGTGCACCGTAACTGAAAATCATGCGTTCAAAGCTCTGTACAAATTTTCCGTGATTCAACTTTACCGGCACCTGCTCCTCACCTGAAAGAACTGCAGGAACTTCCGACGGCAAATATTCACGGATTGCGATTCTGCCTTCGGTAAGCGAATCAAGGTGCTTTATAAAAGTGCGGCAGCAGGAAGCCGGAACCCAGCCGGTCAGGCGGTAAACCATTGCAGTAGATTCAAGATGCAGTTCGATATTTGCAACCTGTACGCTTACGGAAAAAGCCTCCAAAAGATGGAGAATCAAATCTTTGTGCGTTTCCGCATAATTTTTGCGTTCTTCATCAAGTGCTTCAAGCCGGTGTTCCTCTTCAAGTTTTTCGTTTTTCAGAGTTTCAAGCACATCGGCAGGAATTCCTTTAAAATCTTTCGGAATTTCCATACTTACGAAACCCGCTTTTTTCAGCTCTGTATCAAGCGCAAAACGTCCTTTTTTGGTGGATGCCGCAAGAATCCTTGAAGAATCATCTCCCAACGGAACGATAACCGCCCGTCCGCCGATATTGTCTTTTAAAGACTGTATATTTTCAGGATGAATTTTCCCGATTCTAAGCGATAAAAAAGAAAGATTTTCAAGCTCCGAATACGCAAGCTGTAAATTGGAAAAAGCAAGAGCCTCTTTGTATGCATCGCGCACTCTGTTTGTTTGCTCTGTCTGCTCATCAAATCTTTTCGTCAAAGATTCTACGGAAGCAAGAATTTTTGCTGCATCATCGCGGTCTTTATCATTTGCGGCGGAGCAGGTAAGAACACCGTGTTCACGGTCGGGAATTCCTAAAAATATACGGACTTTTTTCAGACTGTCGAGAAAAGCCTCTCCTGCTTTTGCTGCGACGTTTTCGGGGGTGTTTGAATTAAGGTCTATCTTATCGTGTTTTTTCGATTGAAATTGAAATTCGCCGCTTTGTCCCAGATATTCAATAACGTTTGAAACATCCTGCTTGAGTATCATCATTTCAACAAGCCGCATTTCCGTAGTTCTTGCCATTAATTGAATCCTCCTTACCTGCCGTCTTCAGCGGAAACGCCGGCAACATACATCGCCTCGTTTCTATCCGCATTAAGGCGTATGCATTCCGCAGCGGCTCTTATGCAGTTCAATTCTTGAAGTTTAATCATAAAAAACATTGCAAGGCTCGCATCCGTCATAGGGTAACGGTGAAAAATATGTCTTGCCTCATTTGCACCTTCAATGCGGATTTTCTGTTCAACCCACATAGGATTAATTTTCCAAGGAACACCTTCTTCATGCTCGTTCAAAAAGCGTGCAAACTTCCAGTTCTTCCATTCATCATAAGAATCAAGAGATTTATCAAGCACATCAAAAGCGTAAGAGCAAAACGGATCATTTTTATCCGCAATTTCGCTTACGTAAAAAAGATGAGGCAAGATGCTTTCTTTATTCATATTATAATAAACCCTAAGCCGCAAAACCCAAAGCATATTTCTAAGCGCATAATCGTTTTTTATGTAAGATGAAACAGCTTCGTTTGCGTCTCCTGAAGTTTTATTCGCGGCTTTCCAAATAATTTGCAAACGCTGCAAATCCAATTTGAATGAATAGTCGGGAATTTCATCAAAAGCGGGAATGCGGTCGTACCAGCTGTACATCGAATCTTTTGTAAGCTGTTTTATGTCGGGCCACGCTTTATAATTAAAGATTCTGTATTTTCCTATATCTATCGGATTTTCGGGCTTTTCATTTTGACTTGTGGAAGCAACAAGCGATTTTAAGTTTCCGATTTCATATCGTCGAAGAAGTTCGATAAGCAATTCACTTGGTTTTGAATAAACATCGAGTAATTTTATATATTGATTTATAAACAGACTTAATGCGTCGCGTTCAATACGATTTGCAATCATAACTTCCGGAACGGACGGAACGGGAGTTTTAAAAATCATCTCCCATAATTCTGCAAGAGATTTTGCGGTAAAAAGTTTTTCAGCATTACGACCGACAAACGCTTTGCGCAGCATTCCTCCGGTTTTAGCATAGACATAAGCCGAAGCTCCCGAATAGTCCATTTCAGCCTCTTTTATTTTAAAGAAAGAGCTTCAGTCAGCCGCTCATCGAATGCTTTTGTATCTTGCTCGGCACCTTTTACAGCGGAAACGTAAGATTCAAAACGCTCTTTATAGGCAGCTTCAATATCTTTTACTTTTCCGTTATACAATTCGTCATATTTTTTTACGACTTCGTTATATTTTTGCTTATATTCAGCATCTGCTTTTGCGCGGGCGGCGGAGAGGCGTTTATCGGCTTCGCTTTGCGCTTCTTTTACAAGTGAAGAAGCTTGAAGTTCAACTTCGATAAGATGGTTGATAATATTGATTTCCGATTCCGCCATTACTACACCCCCGGATATACTTATAAACAAATCTTAAAACATAAGACTCTATTGAAAACAGCCTCAATGGTCGGTTTCATAAGCGTGTATGATACGCATTACATCATCTGCGGATTTTGCTGCCATAATGCTGTCGCAAAATCCCTGCTTTTGAATAATGTCCGCACACGCTGTAAGAATATTCAGACGCTCTGCGGTATTTGTTCTGCCGCCCAGGATCATCAGTACAATGTGAACAAGGTTGTCTTTAAAGGAAGCGGCTCCTAATCCTTCTACATCAAAATCAACATCGTAGTCGATGCCTTGACGGCTGAGTCCGAGCGCGACTACAGCTCCGTTAACAGAATCGCACACAGCATGGGGAACAGCAACACCCTTGCATATACAGGTATTCATCTGGTCTTCGCGCGCAATTAAAGCATCTAAGGCTTCATCACGGTTTATAGACGGATTGGAACGGACAAGCACTTCCAAAAGCTCGGAAAAAAGAGAATCCTTGTCTGTACTCTCGATATCTACAAGGATTGAATGAGGCTTTAAAAAACTGCTCAACATATTCCGCCTGCCTTAAATTCAATATTTTAGAGTTTGTTTACTCTGTCTTTTCGGAGTCTTTTGAAGATTGCCACCATGTATCGGAAGCCTTTTCTGCGGCATCTTTTATTTCGCTTTCGGCGGATTCAACTTTTTCAACTGCCGCCGTAGGTGCCAAATCTTCTTCAGCTTTAGGTTTTTTATTTATTACCGCAAGAATAAATGCAACAACAAAAAAAAGACTTACAAATACGGCAGTTGCTTTTGTAAGCACGCCGGCAGAATGTGAACCGAACGCCGCGGTACCTCTGCCGCCTAAAAGTCCGCCCATTCCGCTGTTTCCGTCGTCTTGAACCAATACGAGAAGTACAAGAAGTACACAAATAATAACAAAAGCTATGAGCAGAACAATTCCAACAATACCCATTTTTCGAACTCCAAAAAAAACGGATCCAAAAATCCGTTTTGCATTCATCATTTAAAATATTTTTAAGCATAATAATAGAATATGCGGATTTGGTCAAACGAAAAATCCGTCGTACATCGGTGCCCTTTCCGGAAAATACTTTGTTGATTAGGAAAAGATTTTTATTCGTGCGGAGGGTTTAATACCCCGACGCTCTGCGTCGTAACAAAGGGTATTAAAGCCGAGTGCAATCACCTTATGAGAACAACATACCCCGATGCTTGCGTCGGGGTTGTTGATTTTAGACGAAAACGCAAAGTCAAAATCCAAAGAGTATCTGACCGTATTTTTACCGCTTTGTGGGGCAGCATAGGTTTTATAATCGCATTGGACTTTGTGTTAGCGTTTTTAGGACAACTTGATTTTACCATATCGTTTTTCATAATCGGGATATTGGTTTCCGTAGGCTGTGTTGTAAGCGGCACATTGATTCAAAAGAAAGCAAGTTGTGTAATGTATGCGGAAGGCTTGTGCTGGCTTTTATGCGCCGTATTCTGTCTTTTTGTAAAACCATATACGGCACCTCTTATTATCAGCGCGGCGACATTTGTGCTGCTGACAATTCCGGCTTTTATAGGCTTACTTATCATGCGAAACAAGAAGAACTATGGCCGGAAATAGTCTTAACGCGTCTTTCGACCATCGATTGTTTGACGAACAGCTGTCATCCCGTTTAAGACTTGCGGTTATGTCCGTACTGATAGGCTGCGAAAAGATCGAATCCACAGTTTTACGCGATATGGTTCATGCAACCGACGGAAACTTAACCGCGCATTGCAAAAAATTGGAAAACGCCGGCTATCTAACGGTGGAAAAAGTTTTTGTAAATCGCAAACCTGTTACGCTGTACAGTGCGACAAGTTCAGGTCGAAGTGCCGTAAAAAAATACGCACAGCAGCTCGCATCACTTTTATAGAAAAGATTTTATCGATTCAGCGCATACTTCAATGTACAAATCGGACAAAACTTTATAGATCGAAAGATTCGACCTCTTGTCTCTATGTGATTTAAGAATAATTTTTACCTTAATCAAACAATTTCCCGCAATTGCTATGCGAAAGGCTGTAATAATTGAAAATGCCATGCCGTTTCAGTATTATAAAGGAAACATTGCATCTTCGGTGATTTGCAGGTTTACAATAATCATTACAAAAGGAACAGAGAATGGCTGAAATTCTTTCTGAAGACAAAGACAAAAAAGCACCTGAAGGAGCTGATCCGTTAATGGAGAAGTTCTTAAAAACAAGGCAAGTTATTCTTTCCGGAGAAGTAAACAAAGACCTTGCGGATAAAATCGTAAAGCAGCTTCTTTTGCTTGAATCGGACGACGAAAAAAAGACAATTTATATGTATATCGATTCTCCCGGAGGAGATGTTGATGCGGGATTTGCAATTTTCGATATGATACGCTTTATCAAAGCACCTGTAGTGTTAATCGGAATGGGATTGATTGCAAGTGCAGCGGCACTGATTCTTCTCGCAGTAGAAAGCAAAAACCGTGTCGGACTTCCGAACAGCCGCTATCTCATTCACCAGCCGTCAAGCGGAATGAAAGGTGTTGCAACCGATATTGAAATTCACGCAAAAGAAATCGAAAAAACACGTGCGGCAATAAACAAAATAATTGCAGAGCAGACAGGCAAGTCGGCGGAACAAGTATCGGAAGATACGGAACGCGATTACTGGCTCAGCGCGGACGAAGCCGTATCTTACGGACTTATAAGCCGCATCGTAAACGTAAGGGCGGATTTGGAAAACTAGTTATGGTATTTCCGCTGACCGAAAGTCTTTTTGCAGATATTTTAAACGCGCTGGAAAACCAAGAAGAGCGTTTTTTAATCGATGCAGAAAAAAAAGCTCTCGTAAGGGCGGACGGAATTATTTCCGACGAAGAAAGATATTACAGTTTACCGGAGTGGGATTCTGCGGCAGGCTTTGCGCTTCGTACGGAGTTCGCGGATAAACTCCGCGCGCCGCTTGCAAAAGAGGAACTTCAGCGCGTCCTGCATTCGGGAAGGGGGGTGTTTAAAAGTTTTAAAAATGTGTTAAAAGAGTTCCCTCAAGTTGAAAAACTGTGGCATCTTTACAAAAATAAATCGATGCAGCGTTTTATCGGCAGCTGGTATAACTCTTTGCGTGAAATTTGGGGATTGGAACAGCTGGAACTTGAACCGGAAGAAAACGGTGATCTGCTGCATGATGATTTTATTTTCAGCGAATATGATGAATCCGGCTTTAGTGAAATCTCAAAAATTTTTTTACACGCAGAGGGAAATTGTTCGGACGGAGATTTTCCGGAACAAATAAATAAAGCTGCACTAAAACTTTGGGAACAGCAATTTTCGTGCTGTGGAAAAAACAGCATAGGCTTTATATGCCTCAGTTTATCAGGAGAATTTGCCGGTTTTATAACGGCGGCTCCTATTTCGGAAAAAATCGAAAGGATATTCACTTTGACCGGATTTTATGTTTCCGAAAAATACAGAGGGCTTGGCATAGGGACGGAACTCGTTTCCATGCTCATCCAGTCCTTAAAAGACTTAAAAATAGAATCAACTTTAACCGCGTTTATGATTCTTCCCGAATCCGCCTTGAATTTATTGGAAAAACAAGGTTTTGAAAAAGCCGGAACGGGATTTTTTATGCGGATTAATAAACCTTGTTCGGAACTTTCCGTTTCGGAACAGGTCTAATTTACAGACTCCGCCGGAAGATATTTGATTGGGCGGATTTTGTTTAAAAAAGGAGTTTTTATGTATAAAAATCGTAGTTTTGAAATTGATTTTGATGTGCTTGCGGAAATGTTGAAAGATGCAGTCGATAAGGTAAAATCGCAGGAAAATCCTGATACTCTTAATCAGATTAAAAAAACTTACAAAAAAACTGTTCCATTCACTCTTAGAATGTATGTTGCTGCTTATCTTGCAAAAGAAGCACAAAAACGTTACCGCAGCTCCGGTAAATTTCCCAAAAAAGATTTTAAGCAGCGTGATTTTAGAGAGAATGTGCAGAAAGTTTCTTCCGAACGCCGCGATACAAGCGACAATAATTTCTCCTCATTGGAAGGAAGAACGCCGCGCCCGCACACGGAAATTGATCCTGCCTTGTCAGCTACAATTTTTATAAGCATAGGACGTAACCGCAGAGTATTTGCGCGCGACCTTGTAGGACTTTTAATAAGTGTTGCGGGCATTGAGCGCGACAGAATCGGCGGAATCCGTGTACTTGCAAATTATTCATTCGTACAGCTTTTTGCAGAAGATGCGGATAAGGCTATAAACGCAATAAACGGTTACGAATACCGCGGACGAAAGCTCGCGGCAAGTTTTTCTCGTCAAAAAGAAGCCGGTTTCGGCTCCGGTGCCGATGATGCAGAACAGGATTCAATAGATTCAAATCCCGATGCGGAAAACGGAAGCGATTATTCAGGAGCTGAAGATAATACTCCAAACGCCGGACAGGTTTTCTCTGCGACTGCTGCAGCGCAATCTGATAATTCGGCAGGAGATTCTAAAGACAGCGGGTACTTGGTGTGAGGTTCACTCCTGTTCCGTCAGGCATTCTTCAAGTAAACACTTGGATTGTGCCTATTACAGGCAGCAAAGTTCTTGTAATAGATCCTGCCGCCTGTAAGTTTTCACACGACGAAACGGCAATTCTGTCTTATTTGGACAAAAACCGTCTTGAGCCGTGCGCAATTTTACTCACTCATGGTCATTTTGATCATATTACAGGGACACGCATTTTAAAAGACCGTTTTCCGAATTGCAAAATTGCCGTTCATAAAAAAGATGCTCCCATGTGCGGAAGTCAAGCACGCGCGGTTCAAGGCACGGTTTTTGACAGCATGGGACTTTCTTATCTTTCCGAGTCGATAGAAAATTTGCCTGATGCGGATATATTGATTTCCGGCGGAGAAACTTTGGATAAAGTCTTTGCGGCAGAAGAAAAAAACGATATGCCGCTTTTAAATAGTCTAAAAGAGTGGAAAGTAATTCATTCGCCGGGACATACGCCCGGCTCCGTGTGTATTTACAATGCGGCGGAAAAAACTCTTATTTCAGGCGACACGGTATTCTATCATTCTTGGGGACGCACAGACCTTCCGGGCGGAAATGATGCCGAAATGACACAAAGCCTTTCCATGCTGTCAAAAACACTTCCGTCCGACACCCTCGTCTATCCCGGACATGAAACATACGGTTTTACGCTGGGCGGTAATTTTTAGCACAAGGGGCGCGGAAAGGGCAGGGATATTGTTATAAGCCTAAGGCTTTTAATCTTGCAGCTTTATATTCATTTTCATCGATAATGCCTTTTTCATATAATTTTTTTATTTTCTCTAATTTTGCTTCTTCACTTTGAGTTTCATTATTTGTGTCTTCTATAAAATCGGTTTTTTGAAAGCTGAAATTCAAATCATCTCTTTTTGAAAATGCAGAAATTATATAGTACTTATGCTCTTCAACTATTTGAATTATCCAATAGGGAGGATAATCATCAATGTCGTCATGATAATCAGTATCTACATTATTACCTGAAATTGTAGCATAAACATCCCATGTTCCATATTCAGGAGATTTGAACATTATTATACTTTTTGGTGCGTTTTGTACCCGAATCTCATCTTCATAATCCCTGCGCTGTTCTGTTGTGTCGAATTTATAGATTCCATTCGAAGGAGATTCTTTTATGTTTGAAAAATCAGTTGCTTGACCGAAATAAGTATTCGAAGTTTCCAGTATAAAAAATCTTAAATCATGATGACGAACTTCTGTAAATATTTTCTTATCATTCGGTAATGAAACCTTATATGCGACAAAGTTTATATTCTTGAATTTTTCTTTTGTCGTGAGACGAACCTCATTACCGAATGGACAACTTGTAATTCTCCCAATACTTATCCATTTTGAATCTTTGAAAATACTAAATTCAATATCAATTTCATTCAAACCTGAATAATTTACAAGAATTATATTGTCTTTAAATTTTTGAGAGTAATCATTTAAGGAAATGACCGTGCCTTCTTCAAATTTGGGTAAATCAGCATAAATACTCAAACTTGAAAGAAATAATATGCAAATTGCTAAAAATATCTTTTTCATTATTCTTATTACCTCCGAGACAAGCTGCAAGCTATAGCAAGCCGTCCGTCTAATATTGTCTTAAAACAGCGCACACGGATTGAGCGTACGTCTGTTTTAATACGATATTATTTGATTTTACATATTATTACAATTCAAAAATTCTCTTTACTATCCCAACTGCTTGATTTTATCTGCAAAGAGCAGGCGATTTATTCGCCGTCATCTTCCATTTCGGCTTCAAAGGCGGCAGCAAGCTCGTCATCGGATACACCGGCATCATTTAGCAGTAGTCGATTCTCCGCGTCAATTTCTTTATCCAAGTCGGCGAGAGTGATAGGTTGGTTAAAAATAGTAAAGTTTTTAGACAGCCTCTCTGGTATACCGGTTAGAAAGAGTCTGTTTCGTATGAACAAACATCAATAACCGGTCGGTGAAATTGTCTCGAACAGAGGTGAAAATTAACGCACTTTTACATAAACTTCATCGTCAGGAGTAGTGAATGTTCTTTCATCTACAAAAGTCACAGGCATAAGCATACTGTAACCGGGGTCATCAAAATCAGCATACAGTTTACATTCAAGCATTATGAAGGGTTTTACTGAATATGGAAGATTGGGAAATTTTTTGCCGTTAAGTTCAACCGTTGTTCTCTTTGCTTTATTATCAAACTCAAACGAATACGGTAGTTTCTTTCCATTGTGTTCTGCTTTCCATGTACCTCCTAGAGTGTCCGCGTTTGTTCCGCTGCCATATTTAAACATTATATAACTTTCAATCTTATCGGGGGCGCCGTTGATATTTACGAGAAGTGTACCGTCTTTTCTAAAAATAAATGTAAGTTCAAGTTCTTCGTCTTCATTGATAAATGTAAGATTTGCCGCTTCATACTCTTTAAATTTTCCCGCCATATCAGTGGGCATATACGGATTGTCCATTTTGAAAGTACCCCGTCTTGAGTTGAACTCAATATACCCCTGTTCGAACATCCATCGTCCGTCAAGCAGCGAAGACCCGACCGATTTTCCAAAACAACTTATGTAAAAGCTTGAAACAATTATACATGCAACTGTCAAACCGAATATCCTTTTCATTTGCAGCTTCTCCTATTCCGTTTCGCGTGTGTTATCATCTTGAATCATTGCAAAGCAAAAAAACATATTTATATCGATATTTACATAAATTCCGTTTTCATAGTTCTTTAAGATTTTTTCTTTAAGATTTTTAAGTTTCTCTTTGCAGTTTCTATTTATACTATTTGAGAAATTTTTACAGTGATTTTCGAATTGTGTATATTCTTTCTGAAGTTTTTCAAATTCGTTCTTGTATACACTCGGTAAAATTTCATAAAACTCTTTTTGATAGTCTTGAATTTCATTCATTATGGTTCCTCCAAAAATTCATTTTCTTTAATCAAGCAAAATTATGTAGCACGTAAATTCTGCTTGATCTAAATTCATTTTCTATTCACCCTTTCTTTCATAACCTTGTTTTTCAAGCCATGAAATCAGTTCTTCAATTTGCTCTTGGACTTTAATTTCTTCTGACGAGGTTTTATCAACTTTTGAGCGTTCTCTCCAATCTTCAATATAATAAATGGCAGTTTGTTTATATTTTTCTTTGTGGTAAGTTTCTAGAGCAGTGGTTTTTATTGCTTTTATTAATGGAGGAATATCTTTTGTATACGCATGTTTAATGAAATATAACAGACCATCGAAATTATATGCGGTTTTATATTCATAATTATTTATCAGATTTATTAAAGTATTCATTCTTTTTTTGTCTCCACTATCGTATATCCTTTCATTTCGGTTATTCTGGTTATATAAGAAATTAAGCTCTGACTTCGGGACTTTTGTTAAAACAAGTTTTATTATGTTTTCATCAAGAGTATAAAGCGTAGCATCCACGGCATCACCTTTATTACGCCTTTCGTAAGGCACAACAAGTGTGGCTTTATTTTTTATCAAAAGTTTAACAATTTCAGCATTGTTTTCGTATATTGCCTTGACGATTGGTAAAAAAGTCCATTCTGATGGTTGAAGATTCACATTTGCACCTGATTTTATGCATGCTTTTACCAAGTTATAGTTTTCACTGTCAACGGCAACTTTTAACAAAGTCGTTTTTTCATAAATCGCATCAATACCGTTTTCTTTAATCATTGTAATCCAAAAACGAGCGGTTTCATCGTTTACTTTTTTCAATTCTTTTACAGCAGCTTTTACATTGTTTGATGGAGAAAATACTATTCCAAGTATGAGAAGCGCAACTGCACTGGCTGCGTAGTTTGCATATCCGGAAAACTTTGCCAATACAGGAATTTTTGATACAAGATTGTTAAATGGCAATTTTGAAATTGCACATTTAACTTTATCAAAAACTGATTTTACTTTTCCCAACATAAATAAACTCCTTCTTTTTCGATTGAAGCCTTCGTTTCGCGAGCCGCATTTGCAGCTTTTCCCGCAATCTCTCCCAGTGCATCAAAAAATCCCATACTATGCTCCTAGTAATTTTTATTTTGTCACCGCTCTACAGAAACGGCTCAAAATATATTTTCAGCAACTATTGTATTGCTATAAGCAATGATAACATTGCTATAAGATAATCGTCAAGCATTGCTGTCAGCAATATTATAAAAATATGAGCGAAATAGCGGAAATCGTAGGACAAAATATACGGCAGCTGCGGAAACAATCAGGCTGGACGCAAGAAAAACTTGCGGAGAAAGCGGGAATTTCGGTTCCGTTTATGACGCAGATAGAGCTTGCACGGAAAACCGCTTCCCTCGACGTCATCGAATCTATTGCAAAAGCATTCGGCGTTTCGTATGAACGTCTTTTTAAGTCTAATACTATAGAAAATAAAGATATTTTGTATGCTCTGCGTCTGCTTGAAAAAGATTTGACGGCTGCAATTACGGAAGAAATTCACAATAAATTTGAAAATTTAGATGTATAAAGACGCAAATTTTTCCTGTTTTCACTGTTTCGTATCGCACTGTTCTAATTTTCCCTATGCTTGAAAATAGCACCCATATAATGTAGTATTTTTTCACAAATATATAAGGAAAGACGATGGATTCTTCATTTTTTGATTTGGAAAAATTTAAAAAAGACAATATAAGGGCGGTTGACGCAAAGTTTGAAGCGCAGAAAATCGCGTTTGCTCCGCTTGCTTTTCAGGCGATACGTGCCATGCTTGAGCTTGGCATAATGAAAACTATTGAAGATGCCGGCGATGAAGGCATTTCGCGTAAGGAGCTTGCCGAAAAAACCGGTATATCGGAATACGGCGTAGGGGTTTTGTGCGAAATGGCACTCGGAATGGATGTAATTAAGTTCGCAGCCGATTCGGATTCAAATACAATAGGAACGAATGCGGAAAAATTCGTACTTGGAAAAATAGGCTGGTTTCTTCTTGAGGATGAATTGACTAAAGTCAATTTTAATTTTACGAATGATATTTGCTACCAAGGTGCATGGGAGCTTACCGCTTCGATAAAAAACTCCAAACCGGAAGGACTTAAAGTTTTCGGCACCGAATGGACTACGATTTACGAAGCTCTTTCGACATTGCCCGAACGGGCAAAAAAAAGCTGGTTTGAATTCGACCATTTTTACAGCGATATTGCCTTTCCCGAAGCTTTGCCGATTGTTTTTGCCGATAAAATAAAAAATCTTGTGGATATAGGCGGAAACACGGCGAAATGGGCGGTTTCCTGCTGCAAATATAATCCCGATGTAAAAGTTACGATTGTGGATTTACCCGGACAGACTGCCGTTGCCGAAAAAAATGCAGCTGCGGCAGGATTTGCAGACAGAATTTCCACACACAGCGGAAATGTTCTTGATTCTTCTACTGTTTTGCCTGATTCGCCCGATGCCGTTTGGATGAGTCAATTTCTGGATTGCTTCAGTTTAAATCAAATTACAAAGATTCTTAAAAAAGTCTTTGCAGCTGCATCGGAAAACACAAATGTTTACGTTCTTGAACCGCTTTGGGACAAGCAGCATTTTGAAGCATCGTCGTATTCTCTTATGGGAACTTCGCTTTATTTTACTTGTATGGCAAACGGTAACAGCAAAATGTACAGATACGGCGAACTTGTTGACGCAATCTGCGCTGCAGGATTTGAGCTGAAGACTGCTCACCATAATTTAGGCTCAAACAGCTATTCTTTGCTTGTATTCAAAAAGAAGGCATAAGAATTGAAAGAGCAGGAAATATTCGTTTCCGATGTTTGTGTTTGGGCACCCGGAATAGAAACGGAAGAAGAATTACAACTCTGGAAAGAAGGAAAAAATCAAATTCTTGAGCAAAAGATTCTTCCAAAGATTGAATTTACCGATCCGTTGTTCCGCCGCCGATTGAGTCAAATAAGCCGCATGACTATCCAAGTTGTGCATGAGTTGACGGAAAAAGTTCTTGAAGCCGCCTCGTATAAACAAGTTTTTGTTTCATTCCGCGGAGAAATAGAGCGTGAATTCACGGTAAATCAAAGTATTATCGAAGATGCGGAAATTATGCCCGCAGCATTTTCGCTTTCCGTATTCAATACGCCGATTGCGCTTGCTTCTATTGCATTAAAATTAAAAGGCGGCTATTCGGTGATATTTCCTGACGGAGAAGATTTTTCTGCGGGATTTAAATGCGCATGTGCTCCTGTGCTTTGCGGCGCGGAAGAAAATATCATATTTGTTTATGCGGATGAATTCGTACCGGATGACTATAAGACATTACGCGCTGTGGGCGGAAAAAACATTCCGCTTGCGTTTGCATTCATTGTCGGCGGCAAAAAGACTTCCGGCACAGTCTCCGTCCGCCTTGATTCGGTAAAAACTTCACCTATAGATTTTTTAAAGTCTATAATTTGAGGGTTCAATATGACAGAAATCGAAAAAAGTGAACTGGACAAAAAATACAATCATCGTGAACTGCCTCCTGTAAAAAATCCGATAGCATACGCTTACCGCGCATTTATGAAACTGTTTTTCTATTTTTTCTTCGGTACAGGGAGTATTTTTCTTGCACTTGCAGTATTTCCTTGGATAAGGGTTTTAGTTCATCCAAAAAAGAAGTTTCAGACGGCAGCCCGCGCATACGTTTCCCGCACATTTAGATTTTTTGTAAATTTTATGAGGTTTACAAGAGTTATATCGCTTAAAACCGACGGACTTGAAAAATACCGTAATTTGCATTCAAAAGTATTGGTCGCAAATCACCCGTCCATGTTGGATTTCGTATTTATAATGTCGATGGTGCCGAATGCGAACTGCATTGTGCGCGGCGGACTTACAAAAACCGTCCTTGCCGGAGTTATAAAACAGGCATATATCGTTAATACACTTGATTTTGATGAACTTTGCCGCCGCTGTAAAGAAACTATAGATGAAGGAAATAATGTAATAATATTTCCCGAAGGAACACGAACTCCTCGTCACGGAACAAATCCGTACAAAAAAGGAGCCGCCCGTATAGCCTATTATTCAAAATGCGATATTCAGCCGATATTCGTGGGCGGAAACGATAAATACGGTCTTGGAAAACACGATCCGATGTGGTCATACAATCACACGGAAAAATATGTATACGATTTTTCGCTTCTGCCGGAAATAAAAATTGCTGACTATTCAGAATTAACCGAAACCGTTGCAGCAAAGCGCATCACCGATAAAATGCAGACGATTTTAAATGCCGCTATTGCGGAAAATGAAAAACATTATGTAACCAATAGAGATAAATAGAGTAATACGGAAACTTCTGTTTCAGAATCGATTATTTTGAAGTGTGATGTTCTTTTTAAAGGGCAAAATTGCAATTTTATGTCAACGTATAAAAATCCGTGTCAGTTAAAATAGCGCATTTGTTTTTATCTGTTTTCGTGTTTTGCCTTTAAATCCGTATTATTCTGTAGTATTATATTCTCAATAACTAATTTACAGGAGATTTTTATGAAAGAATTGAAATTTTTTTGTTGCGGAGAGTGCGGTGAAGTCGTGTTGGTTTTAAAAAACGGCTGCGATTCAAATACTTGCTGCGGTTCCGATATGAAAGAACTTAAAGCTAATACTACAGATGCTGCACAGGAAAAGCATGTACCGGTCATTTCTGTCAGCGGAGACAAAGTGAACGTAAAAGTCGGATCTGTATCGCATCCTATGGAAGATGTTCATTATATTGAATGGATTTTAATCGAAACGGACAAAGGAATTCAGAAGAAAGATTTGAACCCCGGTGAAGCACCGGAAGCTGTATTTGCGCTTTGCAATGAAAAACTTGTTGCAGCATACGCATACTGCAATAAACACGGATTATGGAAAGTTAACGCGTAGAAAATAAAAAAAAGACGGAAAAGGACTGCACACCGATTCCGTCTTTAAACTCATTCCCCCTTTTGTGTATTTTTTAATTCCGTTTTAGATGATTGAAACGGTTTTCTTTTTTATATAGCCGAAATCTTCAAGCGAACGAACCATTCTGTATACGGTTGCTCTTCCTATTCCGTCGTTGGCGCGGCGGGCAATATAATACAATTCCTTGCACGAACATCCGGGATTATTTAGTATCGCAGCAAGCAGCTGTTTTCTTTGAACCGTGATTCTGCATCCGTTATCCTTAAATGCCGCCATTATTTCTGTAAATTTCTCTTCCATACTTACTCCCATAAAAAGTCAACGAACAAGTCGACTTCCTTAAATTAC
>CAUUGI010000025.1:0-23354 GCA_963544675.1 uncultured Treponema sp. | reverse complement strand
CAGGTCTAATTTAAATCGGGAAGATACATATTGAAACATTGATTCAATATGTTTATTAGGAGTATCTTGTGGAAAAAGTCAATAAAACTAAAATCTTCTTTAATAAACTTAGAGACTTGCTGCAAAAACCGCAGAACGTAATTCTGCTCATTTTCGGCATTGTTCTCTCTTTTTCGACGATTGCACCTGTCGTAACGATTCTTGCTGATACCATTTCTGTTCACTCAGGAACAATAGACCAGCATTTGTCAGGCAAAGCGTCCGGTTTTACTCTTGTAAACTGGGTTGATTTATTTACGAGCTCACTTGCGCAAAAAAACTTATGGCATCCGCTTGCAAACAGTATGATTCTTGCAGTCTTTTCTTGCGCGGGGGCTATAATTGTAGGTGGTATTTTTGCTTTTCTTGTTACACGAACAAATATGAAATGCAAAAGGTACTTGAGCGCGATTTTTATTTTTCCGTACATAATGCCACAGTGGACTCTTGCCCTTGTTTGGCGAAATATGTTTAGAAATACGCAGGCTGTAGGTGGAGCAGACGGACTTTTGGCGTCTCTGTTCCATATTTATATGCCGGCTTGGTGGATTGAGGGAATGTTTCCGTCAATCATAGTGTTGGCTCTCCATTATTCTGCGTTTGCGTATATTCTTATCGGCGGTATTTTTAAGAATATGGATTCAAACCTTGAAGAAGCCGCAACTATTTTGAATACTAAAAAGTCTAAAATATTTTTTAGAATTACGTTGCCGTTGCTCACACCGGCAATTCTTTCAACAATCTTGCTTGTTTTTGGAAGTTCAATGGGAAGCTACCCTGTTCCGCACTATCTTAAACTGACAACGTTATCTACAAAATACGTTGACTTAAAAGTCAATTATGCGGGAGAAGCGAGCATCATCGGCGTTTTGATGATGATTTTTGGCGTACTTATTCTTCTTGCAAACCAAGTGAGCACAAAATCTCGAAAAAGTTACACGACCGTTACCGGAAAAAGTGGTCAAGTAAGCAAAGTGAATCTGGGACGAGTCGGAAAATATATCATTCCAATTGTTCTGATTATGCTAACATTCTTTACGAGTATTTACCCAATCATCTCGTTCGCGTTTGAGACGTTCTTGCCAAACCCGGGCGACTACAGTTTCTTTACGACCGGCGATGTGGCAAACCTCACTACAAAATGGTGGATGCACCGCGGAACAACTGATGTAGGATTGTACGGTCAGTACGGAATGCTGTTCAATAAAGGAATATGGAACAGTTTTAGAGGCACTATAATTGTCGCTGTGTTCTGTTCGCTTTTGGCTGGTACAATCGGACTTTTGATAGGCTATGCAGTCAGCAAAAACCGCCGAAATCGCTTTGCAAACTATGTAAACGACATCGCGTTTTTGCCATACCTGTTGCCGTCAATCGCGGTTGGTATTGCGTTCTTTATCTTCGGTTCGCTGTTCGGGCTGTACGACACATTTTTGCTCGCCATCATCGCGGCGACTGTAAAATATATTCCTTTCGCGTCTCGCAGTTCTCTAAACTCGATGATGCAGATAAGCGGCGAAATTGAAGAATCGGCTTTGATTGCAGGAACTCCGTGGTACAAACGAATGATTAGAATCATCATTCCAATTCAAAAGTCTGCAATAATCAGCGGATTTTTACTGCCGTTCATGACGTGTATCCGCGAGTTGCCGCTCTTTATGCTTTTAGTGAATCAGGATCGCCTTATGACGACAAAAATGGATTATTACGACGAAATGGGATTGTTTGCTTTTTCGAGCGGTATGAACTTAATCATCATCGTGTTCATATTGCTTTTGAATTTCAGCGTAAACAAATTGACCAATTCTGGAATCGACAAGGGATTAGGAGGAAAATAGAATGCCGGAAATCGTATTAAAGAATCTGACAAAAAGATGGGGAAAGTTTTACGGAACCGACAACCTCAATTTGACTATACATGACGCATCGTTTGTAACACTGCTTGGACCTTCGGGCTGCGGAAAAACGACGACTCTTAGAATGATTGCCGGACTTGAAACTCCGACAAGCGGACAAATTACAATCGGCGGAGAAACTGTTTTTGACAGCGAAAAAGGAATAAATATCCCTGCCAACAAACGAAAAGTAGGTTTCTTGTTCCAGAATTACGCACTCTGGCCGAACATGACTGTTTATCAGAATATTGCATTCGGATTAAAGAACATAAAAGAGGAAAAACCGATTTACGCACATGATATGCAGTCTATCGATTCTCTGATAAAGATTCTTTCAAAACCTGAAGAATTGATTTCTATCTTTACGGAACACAAGGCTGCAAAAGATAAAAAAGAAAGCGCTCTTAAAACCCTTGTTCGCCTGATTGATAAGTATGAAATCTCTCAGTTTACTGCTAAAAAATTGCTCGATTATTCTTTTGAAACGCACATTTCAGATGATGCAAGTCATCTAAAAAATGCAGCCGAAAAAGTTATAAAAGAGCTAAAAGCAAAAAAAGAAGGATTGACAGCTTCGTATAAGGCAAAAGGCTTTACGCTTGATAACGAATGTGCGCTCTGCAAAGATGGAAAACGTATAACAAAGATGCGAGGATTGACTGCAGAAGAGATTGATTTGATTGTTCGCCAAGTTTCTCGCATTGTAAAAATCGGAATGTTTATGGACAGATATCCAAATGAACTTTCAGGTGGACAGCAGCAGCGCGTTGCTATTGCACGTACTCTTGCGCCAAAACCTCAAGTTATCTTCATGGATGAGCCGCTTTCAAACCTTGATGCAAAGCTCCGCCTCGAGATGCGCAGTGAACTTCAGCGTCTACACCTCGATATGGGTTCAACTTTTATCTACATCACGCACGATCAGCTTGAAGCTATGACTCTTTCGTCAAAAATCTGTTTGATGGATAACGGTATTATTCACCAGTATGAAACTCCTCTTGCCATGTATGAAAAACCTGCAAATCTTTTTGCAGCTGACTTCTTAGGAAACCCATCGATAAACTTTGTTGAAGCACTCGGTGCTCAAAAATCAGATAACTTTGACTTAAAAGTTTTTGACGGACGTGTTTCATTGAAATTTGTTCCAAGTGAAAAGATGGATTACCAGACTTGGGTTAAAGATACAGAAGCCGCTATTGAAAGGGAAAAACAAGAAGAGGCTGAACGCACAAAACAAAACGAAAAACTCAACAAGATGATGCCGTTTAATTACATCATTCAAAAAACAGCAGGTGACACAAGCGCTGAAGAAGAGGAAGATGAAGTGAACGCCGTTGAAGCCGATTTTGTTATGGGATTGCGTCCTGAATTCATCAAAATTAAAGAAGATGGAAAATTGAAAGGTTCTATTTATAGTTCCATGCCGACTGGAATGGAGACGACTGTAAAAATCGATATAAATGGATATCTTTTGACAGGCGTCGTATTCGGCAACATTAACTTTAAAATCGGGCAAGAGATTCGCTTTGATATTGAAACCGAAAAGGCTATGCTTTTCTCTAAAGCAAACCAGCGTTTTATTGCTCTTGGACGAATTGAAGTAGTTTAATCTTAAGTTTTTAATCTGCGAAAAAAGCCGCACAATCAGTTTTGCTGTTGTGCGGCTTTTTTTATGCTGATTTTGTTTTAACAGACTTATGCGTCTTTGGGGAATTCCTTCAACGCATTATTTGGGAAAAATAAAAAGCGGTCTTGCATTTTAGCTTGACCGCTTTTTACATCAATATTTATTATCGGCAAATCCTATCCAGCCGTCGTTTTGTACAAGAGCTTTTTCAAAATCATCCAGTTTGAACTGATAACTTTTCGAAAGACTGCCCGCAATCAGCTTAACTTTTGCGGTTTCATCGTCATTTAAGACAATTTTACATTCGGTATCTTTGTCGGCAAAAGTGCGGAACATATCGTCGATAGATTTTCTGTCTATTTCAATCGCCATCATGCCGCAGTTGAACATATTTTGGCGGAAAATGCGTGCAAAGTTTTGTGCAACAACCGTGTAGATTCCGTTTACTTCCAAAGCCCACGGTGCGTGTTCTCTTGAAGAACCGCAGCCGAAATTCTCTCTAGTGATAATTACTTTTTTTCCGGCAACATCCGTTTTAGGATTAAAATTGTCAAGTTTTAAATCCTCAAGCAGGTACGGTTTTAACGCTTGTTTTGAAATCTCCGTAAGGTATTTTGCAGGAATTATCTCGTCCGTATTTATGTCGGAACGATCCAGAAAAAGTACATTACCGCCGAATTGTTTCATAGTTTCCTCCATGAATCATTGTTTATATAGTGGTGAATTTGTTATTGTTCCGCTTATTGCAGTAGCTGCAGCTGTGGCAGGACTCATCAGGTGTACCATACCGCCTTTACCCATTCTGCCGTTAAAGTTACGGTTTGTAGTCGATGCGCACACTTCTCCGTCTGCAAGAACTCCGTTGCTCATTCCAAGACAGGCTCCGCAAGTCGGATTTGTTACGCAAAAACCTGCATCTATGAATGTTGCCAAAATGCCTTCTTCCATAGCCTGCTTGTAAATTTTCGGTGTAGCCGGAGAAACTATTCCGCGCACTCCATGTGCAAGTTTTTTACCTTTAAGAACTTGTGCTGCGATCCTAAGATCACTTATGCGCCCGTTTGTGCAGCTTCCGATGTAAATCTGGTTAACTTTCGTTCCTGCCATTTCCGAAACTTTTTTTATTTTGTCGGGCTTGTAGCCGAATGTGCAAACAGGTTCAAGAGATGAAAGGTCATATTCATAAACTTTTACAAATTCCGCATCATCGTCCGATTTCCATTTTGCATAGTCGGCAAGCGCGGCTTCCTTTGTTTTATAATCATCTTTTATAAATTCCCATAAGTAATCGACGGTTTTTTCATCGGGATAACATATTCCGGAAGTTGCGCCGGCTTCTACAGCCATATTGCAAAGTGTCATTCGTTCTTCCATCCCGAAATTATCCACAATAGGACCTGTAAACTCGATTACGCAATTTGTCGCACCGTTTACGCCGATTTGTCCGATTAAAAACAAAATTACATCTTTTGCATATACGCCTTCTTTAAGTTTGCCGGTTAATACAAATTTTATGGACTTAGGTTCACGGAAAGAACACACCCCTTTAAGTATGCCGACTTCAAGGTCTGTGGTTCCTACACCGGCGGCAAATGCACCGAATGCACCGTGCGTACAAGTATGACTGTCGCCCATGATAACCGTAAAACCCGGACGAACAAATCCTTTTTCAGGAAAAATAGCATGACATACGCCGTTTGCACCTATATCAAAAAAATCTTTTATATTATTGCGCTCCGCCCAGTTCCGTAAGATAAGTCCTTGTTCGGCTGTTTTGCTGTCTTTTGCCGGAGTTACGTGGTCTATAACCGCTTTTATTTTGGTACTGTCAAAAACTTTATCTTTTCCGCGTTCTATAAGATCATTAATTGCAATCGGAGTTGTTATTTCGTGGCAAAATACACGATCGAGTTTTAAAACATATGTGTTTGGAAATGGTGTATCAAGTAAATGAGTTTCGAATATTTTTTGTGCGATTGTTTTTCCCATAATTTTGCTCCTGTTATTCAATATAATTAAAGTTATTTAAGTATATTGAAAGAATAGTCGGATTGCAAGCAAATCAACATATAGAATTTTGGACATTGCCTTCTAAGTAACTTGCAAAATTTTCTACAGCGATTTTAAGCAATCTCGCACGCGTTTCCGGAGGTGCCCATGCAATGTGAGGTGTAAGCACGCAGTTCGGTGCATTTAAAAGCGGGCAGTCGGAATTCATCGGTTCATGCAAAAGGACATCCGCCGCATAACCTCCGATTTTCCCGGAATCCAACGCGGCTCGCATATCATTTTCATTTATGAGACCGCCACGTGCCGTGTTGATTATATATGCGCCGTCTCTCATTTTGGAAATTGCGGAAGAATCTATAATTTCTTCAGTTTCCTCCGTTAATGGAACATGAAGCGATATAAAATTCGATTTTTTTAACAGCGAATCAAAGTTTACAAAATTTTCGATTTCCGGAGTAATTTTATGCGGACAGACAATAACATTCATTCCGAATGTTTCGGCGATTTTTGCCGTTTGTCTACCGATTTTTCCGTATCCCAGTATCCCTAAGGTTTTTCCGCATAACTCTATTAAAGGTTTTTTCCAATAACAAAAATCAGGATTTTTTGTCCAATCGCCGTTAATTACGGATTCATTATGAACAGCGACATGGTTTGTAAAATACGTTATCAAGGCGAAAACGTGCTGGGCAACCGCATTTGTGCTGTAATCAGGAATATAAGTTGCGCATATTCCCGCTTTTTTTACGGCATCTACATTAATTACATTATAACCGGTCGCAAGTACGCCTATATATTTAAGATTTGTGCATTTTGAAAGAATGTCGGAAGTTATTTTTACTTTATTAAGGAGAATTGCATCGGAATTGCCGATATGTTCTACCGCAAGTTCTTGAGGTGTCCGCTCAAAAACCGTTATATCTGCATATTTACTAAATGAATCCCAGCTCAAGTCTCCGGGATTCATTGCATATCCGTCCAATACGGTGAGTTTCATGCTAGTTCAAGACTGCAACGCCTGTAGACGAAATTGCGGCGTTTATTGCATCCTCAATTCCTGCTGTTCCTTCGCTGTAATCCACAAGAACCTGAGATTTTTCAGGGTTAGCTACAACATTTGTAACGCCTGCAACTCCTTTGACGGCTGCATTAACCTTTTCTGCCGCATCATTGTCAAACATCCCTGCTACATATATCTTTTTTTGCATAATATCTCCGTATGATCGATAAAATCTGTTTTCAGTATAAGCTATAAAGTTGTAATTTACAAGCAAAATTGCTGTACAGTCAAAAGCGTAAGGTATGAGATTCTTAAAACCGTCATTAAACTACGATTTATCATGCGACGTTAATGCATTTTTTACTTCCTCTATTGCGGAATCCGGAGTAGAGGCACCTGCCGTTATTCCGACAATTTGAAGTTTAAAAAAATCTTCGGGGATTTCATCGGCAGTTTCGATTAAAGCTGCTTTTGAACAATTTTCTTTTGCAGTTTGTAAAAGCCGCTTTGTGTTTGCAGAATTTTTACCGCCTACAACAAGGACTCCTTCAACAAGAGGGCAGAGCCGCAGAAGGGAATCCTGTCTTTCTTTTGTTGCAGGACAGATTGTGTTCATAACTTTTAAGTTTTTGTATTTTTCTTTGATTATTTTTGAAATTTTTTCAAATTCCTGTGGACTGAATGTCGTTTGCGAAAGCAATATTGCGTTTTCATCCGCATCTTCAGGAGGTATAAGCTTTTTTGCGTCTTCGCTGTCCTGCACAAGATAAAATTTATTGCCTGCATAGCCCGCAATTCCAATAACCTCTCCATGATTGCTGTCGCCTGCAAGTATGACCGTATAATTCATCGAAGCATAGCGCGCCGCGTTTTTTTGACTTGCCGTTACGCGCGGACAGGTTGCGTTGATAATTGTGCATTCTCTTTTTTTTAATATTTCATTTACTGAAGGAGGGACTCCGTGCGCGCGTATTATAACCGTACTGCCGATTTTTGCGTCTTCCGCTTTATTTTCATTCAGGACTTTTAATCCTTTATTTTCAAGAGAATTAAGAGCCGTCTTGTTGTGGATTAAGGGGCCCAGCGTATATACATCATTAGCTTTATCTATAGAAGCAATCGCGCTTTCAACGGCGCGGCGAACGCCCATGCAATAGCCCAGTACATCGGCAAGAATTACTGTCATAGCCGCATTATATCCGTGCAGAGTATTTTTTCAACCAAGTTTCAGGTCGAATGTAGAGTTTTGAAAGACTTGAAATTTAGCCATATAAAATGTTTGAGAAACGGATATTCGGCAGTGCAGACCGATTTGTACCGTAAACTTCGAAACCAAATCTGCTTGGTATGCAAAGTCGTTTTTGTTCTGGTATAATCGGATTTCAGGAGAAATCTATAATGAACAAAAATAAAATCTTTGCCGCAGCTGTTGCAGCTGTCGCAATTCTTTCTTTTTCATGTAGAAAGGGATCCGTCGTATATCAATATGAGATGGCTGAAGACGGAGCACCTTCAGGCAGAGCGATGATGAGGGAAGCAAAAAAAATTGCACCTATGGCGATGACTGCTTCTGCAGAACAAAACTTTAAAGAGGAAGCTGCGGTTGATAGTGCGTCTACTGACAGAGAAGTTGCAACAGGCGCGTTTGAACGTAAGCTCATAAAACGCGGCGGAATCAGTCTTGAAGTAGACTCTATTCAGGAGACTGGCAAGGCTATTGAGCAATGGTGTAAAGACTTCGGAGGATATGTTGAATCTTCATACACCGGCGAAACGGACGGAAATATCACCGTCCGTGTTCCGAGTGCTCGCTTCGACGAAGCGATGAATGCCGCAGGTAGTATGGGAGCAGTAAAATCTAAAAATATTTCTACGGAAGATGTTTCGGAACGTTTTTATGATTTGCAGACGCGGCTTGAAGCAAGAAAAATTATGCGTGCAAGGCTTCAGACATATCTTTCGCAGGCAAAAGACATGAAAGATATGCTTCAAATTGAAAGCGAACTTAATCGCGTCGTTTCCGATATTGAATCAATGGAAGGAAGCATGAAGCGTCTTTCGGGACAAATCGATTATTCTACAATTGATGTAAGCTACCGCCTCCCGTACAGAACAGGAAGTTCCGGCGGCTTTGACTGGCCTGACTTAGGTGAAGGTTTCAGATATTTTATTTCCAATATCGTAGACTTTTTTGCAGGGCTTGTAAAAGTTCTGCTTTATATCGTTATCTGCGGAATTCCCGTGCTTTGCATACTTGCTTTGCTTTACTGGCTTTTACTTGGGAAACTAGGACTCTTAAAGAAACTGATACGCAGACTCAACGGCAAAAGCGAAAAATAAACTCCGCACGGCGGACAGTGTGAGCTTGGTTTTACAGACTTAATTTTGTCTGCTGTCCGATTTAAGTTTATCTATAAAAAATCCCGCCGTTTTACCGGCGGGATTTTTTGAGTCTAAGTGCTGTTATTTATTCAAGCGTTTTTCAAGATCATCAAGACAATCTGAAAGTTCTTTCGGCAAGTGTGTGCCGAATTTCGGATAATGCTTTTCGCGGATATCCTTAATCTCTTTCTTCCAGCCGTCAACGTCAACGGAAGTCAACGCAGGCATATTCTCCTTATAGCTGTCGTTTAAGCCGTCCGTATTGATTGCGCCTTCTTTGGGCATATAACCGATCGGCGTATCGACAAAGTTGTCTTTGCCGTCGCAGCGGTCGAAAATCCATGCAAGAACGCGGCTGTTTTCGCCGTATCCCGGCCACATGAAATTATCGTCCGCATCTTTGCGGAACCAGTTGACGTAGAAAATCTTCGGCAATTTGTCTTCAGAAGATTTTTTACCGATGTTGATCCAGTGCTGGAAATAGTCGCCCATGTTGTAACCGCAGAACGGAAGCATTGCAAACGGGTCGCGGCGGACTTGTCCAACTTCATCGGAAATAACAGCAGCTGTAACTTCAGAACCTACGATTGATCCGAGGAATACACCGTGATTCCAATTGCGCGCTTGGTGAACAAGCGGAACTGTTGACGGACGGCGACCTCCGAAGAGGAATGCGCTGATCGGAACGCCTTTCGGATCTTCCCAGTTAGGAGCAATGCACGGACACTGAGCGGCAGGCGCGGTAAATCGTGCGTTCGGGTGTGCGAGACACTGCGTTTTATCTTTCGGGCTTTTATCGTTTGCAGGAGCCGGTTTTTCTTCTCCGTGCCAATCAATAACTGTCTTAGACTTAGGCGCATATCCGATTCCTTCCCACCAAACATCGCCGTCATCAAGAACACAGTTTGTGAAAATAGTATTCTTTTCCGCAGCGCGCATAGCGTTGTAGTTTGATTCATCAGAAGTTCCCGGTGCAACGCCGAAGAATCCGTTTTCAGGATTGATTGCATACAATCTTCCGTCTTCGCCGAATTTCATCCATGCAATATCGTCTCCGACGGTTTCAACTTTCCAACCCGGAAGTGTAGGGCGGAGCATAGCAAGGTTCGTCTTTCCGCAGGCAGACGGGAACGCGCCGGTGATATATTTGACTTCTCCGGCAGGATTTGTCAGTTTAAGAATTAGCATATGCTCGGCAAGCCAGCCTTCATCGCGTGCAAGAACGGAAGCAATGCGGAGCGCGAAGCATTTTTTTCCAAGCAGTGCGTTTCCGCCGTAACCGGAGCCGTAAGACCAAATAAGTCTTTCTTCCGGGAAATGGCTGATATATTTATGTTCCATATCAGCGCAAGGCCAAATGCCGTTATCCTTTTCGCCTTTGTTAAGCGGTTTTCCTACGGAATGCAGACACGGAATCCATGCGCCGTCCGTCCCGATATTTTCCAAAACTTTAGTTCCGACGCGTGTCATAATATCCATATTGCAGACAACGTATGCGGAATCGGTAATTTCAATACCGTTTTTACCGATTGACGAGCCTACAGGTCCCATGCTGAACGGAATAACATACATCGTGCGTCCGTGCATACAGCCCTTATAAAGTCCTTTCATTGTCGCTTTTAATTCATTCGGATCTATCCAGTGGTTTGTTGGACCTGCATCATCTTCTTTTTGTGAAGCGATATAGGTGCGACCTTCAACACGGGCAACATCGGATGGAAGAGAACGGAACAAAAAGCTGTTCGGTTTTTTTGTAAGCGGAGTTGCAAGCCCTGCATCCACCATTTCTTTCATCAATCTGTCGTATTCGGCAGTAGAACCGTCGCAAAGATAAACGCTGTCCGGTTCACACATTTTGACACATTCGTCAACCCATGCCTTTATTCCGGCATGTTTAATGTCTTTTATATCCATTATATGCTCCTATCGGGAAAACCCGTTTATTCATACTCAGGTAAAAATATACAGCTTTTCGCACATCTATGCAATTCACAAATAAATCATGCCGGCGCAGCCGTATTATCAGTTGACTGAAAAATGTTGATTGGTGAGATGATTTTCCATGAATTGTAGGACAATCTTGATAGTCTATTAAACAAATATGGCATTATACATACAAAAAGAACTCTATTATGGTAGAATATTTTCGGCGATGAATTGCTGTGGAGAATGAATCGAGTTATGGAAAGTAAAATTAAGATATTTGAAAATAAAAATATTCGTACTGCTTGGAATGACGATGAAGAGGACTGGTATTTTTCTGTAATAGACATAATTTCTATCCTTATAGACAGTAAAGATTATCAGAGTGCCAGAAACTATTGGAAAGTTTTAAAAAAACGTCTTATTCTCGAGGGAAATGAACCGGTTACAAAATGTAACCGGTTGAAGCTTGCAGCAGCAGACGGAAAAATGCGGGGAACAGATTGTCTTTCAACAAAAAATATTCTGCGATTGGTTCAGTCTGTACCGTCTCCAAAAGCAGAACCTTTTAAAATGTGGTTAGCTCAAGTTGGGGCAGACCGACTGGATGAGATTGCTGATCCGGAAAAAGCTATTATTCGTGGTGCCGATTTTTATCGTGCAAAAGGTTATACCGAAAACTGGATAAACCAACGACTGCAAACAATAGAAATGAGAAAAGAACTTACGGACGAATGGAAAACACGAGGAATTGAAAAAGAAAAAGACTATGCTATTCTTACAAATGAAATGACAAAAGCATGGAGTGGTCTTTCTGTAAAAGAATATAAGGGGTTAAAAGGTCTAAAAAAAGAAAATCTTCGTGATAATATGACAAACCTTGAACTGGTTTTGAATATGCTTGCCGAAGTTACGACTACAGCAATTTCGAAATCGAAAGAACCCGAGACATTTAACGAAAGTCTTTCTATTGCAAAGGAAGGAGGAAATGTTGCAAAGAATGCCCGCAATGATATTGAAAGCCGAATCGGAAAAACAATTATTAGCCCTCTGAATGCAAAAGATAAAATGTCATTAGAAATAAAGCAGATTGATCAAAAATAGTAAAAATGTTGACAAGTTTTAAAGTAACCTGTTATGAAGATGAAGTCTCCGAACAGGTTTAGTATTTATAAGAATCTCTTTTCTAACGAAAGCCGGAGTTTACACTTCTAAAAATAATATTGACTGTCAAGACGATTTCCGATTCTCATGCTTATATCAAGGTAGCCTTTTTTCTTTTTGCGGGTGTTTACGCTGACTAAAATCACGGAGTTATTGTCAACAAATTCCACATCGGAAACATAAATCGGATCCGTAACTGAAAATCCGGATTCATCGGCAATCCCGCCGTTTAATATGTTCATAATCGTATATTTTCTGGAATAAAGAGTTGAAGACGGAGTAAGCTCCATTCCGAAAATCGGAATAAACGAATGCGAAATAAGGTCGCTTTTGTAAATATCATAACCCGGATTTTCAGGGCGTTCATCAAGATAAATCAAAGTATTTTTACTTTCATCACCATGTAAATAAGCACATGAAATCAGAGTTTCAGGTACGTGAGAACGGAAAACCGTCTGCAAATCTTCAATAGTGCCGAGTCTTTTTTTATCCGCAAATCCTATAATGTCGCCTATTGCAATTCCGTTCAGATTTGCGCTTCCGCCCGGCATAACATACTGAACTTCTATACCGGTTTCTTTTAATCCGTCCTTTTTTGTATGCCCGAATGCGCCCACCCATACATGATTGCGCTTTCCTCCGCTGTACAAAAAAGGCAAATCCTGACGCAGATATTCAATAGGAATTGCAAAATTCAAGCCCTGATATTTTTCGATACCTGCAAAAGCGATAGCTTGTACACGCATTTTTGAATCGATGCACGGACCGCCTGAGTTTCCGGAATTAACCGCAGCGTCGATTTGAAATACACTTCCGTTTGAAAAAAGTTTTCTATCCACATTCGACACGATTCCGCTTGTAATCGTACCGTGAAGCCCAAGCGGTGTTCCTATTGCAGAAATTTTATCTCCAATCGTAAGTTGAGAGCTTGAACCGAGCTCAAGGATAAAAGGCGGCTCAACTTCCGCTTTTAAAAGTGCCATATCCAGCAGCGGATCCCAGCCTACAACTTTTGCAGGAATCCGTGTTTCCTCATCGCGTGCAAGTTTTATAAAAAGACGCGTATAACCTTCGTGCTTGGGATTTACAAGATCTGAAATTACATGGTGATTTGTAACAATATAACCGCGCTCATCTATAAAAAAACCGGAACCTATTACGCGGTCTGCATATCCCGCTCCGTTTTCAAAGCGAATACCCCTGTCAACCCATATCGTTACGGTCGCATTTACGCAATCAGCCATTGTTTTGGGAAAATATTTTGAATCAGGTGCAAAACCGGGAATATCCTTAAAAAAGTTCGATTCAATTTGGGCATAATTCATAGAAAGAGCGGAAAAATCTTTAAATCCCGTATTTTCAAGCGATTTATAATATTTCAGCGCATCTTGATATTTTTTTTCTTCTATTGATTTTTCCAAAATCTCAAAAAGTTCCGCCTGCTTTTTGGAAATTGTTTCATCATCTCCCAAAAGACAAGCGCGCCAAAGAGCCTTTACAGGAAAATCCGCAAGTTTATCTATGAGCCGCTTTTCATTGTCGATTGCATCCTGTTCCGTATAATCCGGAACGGTGAAAATTTTACGCGGTTGATTTAAACTTCTGCACGACGCAAAAACAAAAGTGAATATCGCGCATAACAAAATTATTTTAATATTTTTTTGCATATACAATGTTTTCCTATAAAAAATTAGAGCGCAAACGGATTTCGAAATCGGCTATGCGCGGTTCCGGCTGTCGCCTGCATTGCGGCTGTCAAAAAAGCCTGCGCTTTTTCGCCAACCGCAACGCGCTTACGCGCGCCGCTTCTATCCGGCGCAGGTTTTATATACGCCTGTCGCCATTTCTCCGCAGAAAAACACGATTGTCCGCACGCATCCGCCCATCGCGTCTTTCTAAATCACATAATTATGCGAAAGCACCCATGCGCTTATAAAAATAAAGCGGACTCAATCGTCGAAAGCATAGCTTCATTTAACTGATTTTCAACACTCGACATTAGAGCTTTTATTTTTCTGTCGGTAAAATCTGTGCATAAATATTTCCGCCTATCTTTACAGCAAACATTCTGTCATTTCCCCGCTGGAAAATATCGGTCATACCCTGTACGGCATTTTCTCCTAATTTTTCCAATATAAAATATTCATCATCTTCACTGCCTTCCTCTCCAATCCAATAAAAAGAACTGCTTTTACCGTGTATTATATACATCGGCTGCGAGCCGGACTGAACTTTTACAGGCTGTCCGTCCCATGCTGTTACGGTAACCGGCGTTTTATCCGCGCCGGCATAAAAAAGAGAATCTTCAATCAAAGGTGAATCGGCATTTTCGCGCGGATAGCGTTTATATTGTACGTTCCATTTACCGTCGCCGTCATTATCCCAGCTGGATATTTTTCCGCCGAAAGCGAGATATTCTTCCGTAAAATCCGGCACAGTGTCGGCATTCCGGTCAATTTGAATCATTTTAATGTATATTCCGCTTTCCGCAGACGGACGCCCGAAAAGATTTTTCATAAGTGTTGAAGATTCTTCTTTGCTCATGCCCAATGTATTTGTGCTGTCGTAGCCGAAAGTTTCGGCAGTTTCAAAAATCCCGTCGCCGTCATTATCAACCGAACGCATTATCGGAAAACCGTTTTCGAACATTGTACGTGCGTAAATCTTGCCGTCCGCCTCATATTCGGCAGTTTGAATAGTTCCGTCAAGGACGTAAAAACGAATTTCAGCACCGCCGCGCTCATCGGACGGAACTTCATAAGAAGCACAAGCCGAAAAAAGCACACTTTCATCAATCAAATTAAAATCATCAAGAATTTCAGGAATAAAAAAATCGAATTTGAACAATTTTTTTACAATCGTATACGCTGAAACCTTAAAAGGAGCGCATTTAAAAGTTTCATCAAGCAGATTAAATTTTACTGCAAAACCGGAAGGCTTTGTATCCGGCTTAAAAATAATTTGTACGGCGTAAGGAAATGTTCCATATATTGCGGAAATATTTCCTTGCGTAATTTCCGCTCGTACAGGAGAACCGAAATCGCATTCCGCGCTCCATTCAAGTATTCCGTCATTATCTTTATCCCACGAAAAAGATGCAGGACGACCGCGCGTATAATTTACGATAAGATTCGGCTCGCAGTCGCCGTCAGTATCCTGCGTCAAAATTCCCGCATAAGCGTTAAGATGTTCTTTTACGGATTCAACCGTAAGTTTTTTTGTAATCATCGGAAGAATATCCGCCAAAAATTCAATAGGAATCTGCTTATCGGCAAAGCCGCAAAAATAATCCCATGCTTCCTGCTGACTTATAATACCTGCTTTAAGTGCGGCAACAGCATAAAGCGGATGCGACATACCGTGAGAGGCAAAGGCATTCAGCATACGTACCTGCCGCTCGCCGTCGGCAAATAGCGCAGCATAAATTTCAAGTTCCGCATCGGGATTATCGTACTCCGGCATACGGGCGATAAAAAAATCGGCAATTTTTTTTACCGTACCCGAGTTATAGGAGTCAGACTTTTCATCGCGCCGCAGAGCGTATTCATTTTTGAAAAAAAGGCGGGGAAAACGAGTATCGGAAGAAAAAATCTTTCTTGCCGAATTGATTTTATCTCGCGCTTTTTGAATTGAATCCGGCGTGTGCATTCTATAATAGGCTTTGGCGCGTATGAATTCCGCGTCGGAAGAATAAATAAGCGGCGCAGAATCAAGCGCACTTACAGCTTCATTGTATTTTCCGGTATCGCATAATATATCGGCATATAAAATACGCGCGCCGTCGCGGTTATAGTCCACCCAGTCGCCTGCATTAAGAGCTTTTGTAACGAGAGCAAGCACTTCCGAATTGGGGTACATAAGTCCGCTTTTCGCCGCTGCTGTTATATACCAAAGGTCGGCAACGGAATCATCGTAGGCAAGTCCAAGCATTCCTTGAGAAAGAGCGTTTTCATAATCTTTTACGGTAAGATATGAAGATGCGATTTTAAGACAGCGGACTGCCGTTTTTCGATTTGCCGACTTCAACGAAGCATCTTCCGAAAAACAAAAAACAACGCAGGCGCAAAACGAAACCAAAGCTGTAAAAATCTTTTTATTCAATTTTATCCTCTCACAATCCAGTCTGAAAATCCGAATACACTTCCTGCAATAATTATAATTTCCTGCTCTTTTGTATCAAGAAGTTGAATAAGCGGAATAAAATCCCTCTTTTCTTCGGGGATATGCCAATCGTAAAATATATCCGAAACGGATTTGAACGTTCCGTCGGCGGTCTTTATGCTGTCGGAAAGATGTCTGCTTCTTATACAAAACGGAACAGAAAGACCTTCCGCATAAAAAGAACCTTCTTTGCCAATCAAATTGATAAAAGCTCTGCCGTTTTTAATTTCAACAGTCATCGAACCGAACGTAAAATCATAGACTCCGCTTTTTTCGATTATAGCAAAAAAACAAGATTCAGTCGCTAGATTTTTTTTCTTTTTGACGGACACATAGTTTTCATTGAATGTGATATGAATTCCGCAGGCGTAAGACGAAAATTGCTTGAGTTTTTTTTCTGCCGCATTTTGAACGGCTTCTATTATTGAATAGGGAACACGGACTTGTACTTTAAGAAGATTAAACGCCTTGTATAAAAGTCGGCGGCGGATTGCAGCATGGCATGAACAAAATTCAGTTCTATCCATGCAGACGGAATCTTTAATTATTTGCCATTTATGAAAAACCGTAAGACTTTCAAGCGCGGAAAAATCTTCTGCCGCGCGTGCGGAGGCATTTATAACCGCAGAATCCCAGCCTAAAAATTTTTCATTCAACAGAGGAATTAAAGAATGTCGTATCCTGTTTCGGAGATAATTTTCGTCAAAATTCGTAGTGTCCGTGCGCCATGAAATATTTTGTGCGGTAAGATATGCTTCTATTTCTTCGCGGCTGATGCCTAGTAAAGGGCGAACATAATTTTCCCTCACGGCTGCAATTGAACTGGAACTGCCTTGCAAAAACCTCATCAAAGAAGTTTCAAGTGCGTCGTTCTTATTGTGCGCAAGGCATATAAAAGCCGTGTTTTGCCGCGCGGAAAATTCTTCAAATGCTTTATAGCGTAAAAAACGCGCCGCTTCTTCAAATCCGTTTTTGCGTTGGTCTGCAGTGCGAAAAACCTCTCCTTGCGCAATTTCGTGAACAAAAACGCTTACATCAAATCCCTGCGCATTTAAACTTTCACAAAAATCTTTGACAAAAACCGAATCCGCTTCGCTTTCGTCTTTTCTACGCATATTGTGATTTACGTTGATTACGCAAAGTTTTATTCCGCTGTCTTTTAGAATATGCGCAAGGCTTACGAGTAAAGCAACCGAATCTGCACCGCCTGAAACCGCAGTACCTAAATTTTTACCGCAGTCTTTTAAAGATACTGTAGAAACTCCGCACGAATTCAATCCGCGCAGAACCCTGCATTCAAAATCTTTTATAATATTTTTGCATTCGGACATCTTTGGTAAAAAAAATAAGGCTGCCCTAAGACAGCCTTTAAATTAAACCGTAAAATATCAGCGGGCGGGAGAAACGCTCACAAGCTGAAGTTCAGCGTCGGAAAGAACCGTAACATCTTTTTCCAAACCCAAGTCTTTTACCTTGAGTGAATCACCGATGTTGAGGGCGGAAACATCTGCAACAATTCTTACCGGAAGTTTTTCTGCAAGAGCCTGAACTTTTACGGTAGGAGCGTGTTTCAGCAAAAAGCCGCCTTTAAGAACACCGGCAGGTGTACCGGAATACTGTACTTTCATAACTGCCGTAACCTTTTTGTCCGCCGCCGGAACGAAGAAATCCGCATGAAGAACTTTGTCGGTACGGATTTCATATTCCGTATCCTGAATCAGGGCAGTCTGTCCTGCACCGCCGTCGATTTTAAGTTCAACCGTAGTTGTTGGTGTTATTGAACGCCATACTTTATTGAATTCTACAGAATCAATATCAAGCATAGTTGATTCGCCTTTTGAATTATAGACAACGGCAGGAATGTGTCCTGCGGCGCGAATCTTTTTTGCTGCTACTTTTCCGCCGACAGTACGTGTTGCAGCATTGATTACAAACTTATCCATTTTTAGGAACTCCTTAAATCAATAACAAATTTTGTATTTTCTGGGACGACAGGATTCGAACCTGTGGAATGACGGCACCAAAAGCCGTTGTCTTACCGCTTGACGACGTCCCAATATAAACAATTTAATAAAACCGAATCAGTTTTCCTCTGCGGACGAAACCGTATTGCCCGCATTATATTCTTCGATAATCTTTTTCTGAAGTTCATTTCTGAAATCAGTGGTTATCGGATGAACGATGTCTTTAAAGGCTCCGTTTGAAGACTTTTTGCTGGGCATCGCAATAAAAAGTCCGTTTTGTCCTTCAATAATCTTAACACCGTGAATTACAAGACATTCATCCAGCGTTACCGTTACATATGCCCGTAATTTTTCATCGTTTTCAACCTTATGAATACGCAATTCGGTAATCTGCATACACTCCTCCAATATACACATTTTTATATACTGTACCTGTTCGATAACTTTGTTATTGTTCAGGTTTATTACAGAGGTTTATTGCACAACAGTGCATTTAAATCCATCTGCTTTCAGTTTTTCTGCGGCAGCTTGAGCTTCACCGAAGTTGTAAAAAACTCCGAATGAAGTAGAGCCGGAACCGGACATTTCACAATAAGGCGCATTAACATTAGAAAGTGCAGTTAATGCGTTTCCTATTTCCGCATACTTATTTTTAAGAACAGCGGTAAAACTGTTCTTAAAAGTCCATTTATTCAACGGACTGTTATAAATTTCTTCAAGGCGTGCAACTTTCGGAAAAGCTATACTGCTGCCAGAAGAATAAAACTCATCAATCAAATCGTAAGCTTCTTTTGTAGAACTGCTTACGTGCGGAAAAACCAACAAAAAAGTCAAATCGTTTCTGCGTTTTATGTGCCGCACAATTTCTCCGCGACCTGTAACGATTGCCGCTCCACTTGCTGCACGCAAAAAGAAAAAAACATCACTTCCGACTTTTGCCGCAATTGAATCAAGCTCATTATCCGAAAGTTTTACGTCGTTTAATTTTTCCAACGCCCGAACAAAGGCCGCCGCATCGGAAGAACCTCCGCCAAGCCCTCCGCCGGAAGGAATTCCTTTTTTTAAGAACACGCTTACCGACTTGATTTTGCCGTATATTTCGGAAAAAGCCTTATATGCCGATTCAATAGTATTTTTTTTAGGCAGAACAATATCAGCACAAGACACCTCACAGCGTCCGAAGCCGTCAATCAACTTTACAGTCAATTCGTCATACAAGCCGACGGTCTGAAAAATACTTTCTATTGAATGGAAACCGTCGTCTCTGACAGGCAGAACTTTCAGACCGACATTTATTTTTGCCGGTGCCGAAACCGATATTTCCGTCAACATATATGCTCAACAGTATACTGATTTTACGTTTTGTGTCAAACACGTAAAATAAATCTGCTCGATAAGGAACTTGCTTAACGGGGTAATGAAGCAAAAGACCGTCAGCTTATGTGGGGTATTTAAATTCGTTTATTCAAAACGTTAAGGCAAATATTGAATATTTTTATAAAATAATCTATCTGCGTTCGGACTCGTTTTAGAAAAGTTTCATCAAGAGACGGATTAATTCCGTCGGGAAAATGCAGAAAAAGATATTCACGCTCCTCTAAAAGTAATTTTATCTTTTCTTCGCTTTCGTTTTTTGGAAATATGATTTTTCCCGTAAAAATCAACTTTAATTCTTCAAGTGCGTTTTTTTCGGCGGTAAAATAATCAATCAATTCTTTTGCCGAAGTGTGGCTGCAATTTTTTTGCCCGTTATTCGGTATTTTATTAAAGCTTGAAATGAATCTTTCCGAATCGCTCAAATTTGCTTGAGGAAGCTCCAGAGGCAATCCGCAGTGTCTCGCATCAAAACAGTTCTTTAGTCGGCGAGAAAAATATGCAGCAAAAATCTTAGCGTATTCGGAAAGTATTGCCGTACTTACAAGAGATTTTCCGTTTTTATCTATAATAATTTTATGCGCATCTTTATCAAATGCGGCACCGAAATTTTCTTGATAGGACAAACGGTTTGTGCGGCTGCGTTTTATTCTGTCTTGAAAAGTTCCGATAGAGTGCGTTTTGCCGCATGAATACGAAAAATCAAGTCCCGTAATAAAAATCGGTACATCGTCGGAAAATCTGATAATAGATGCAATATAGACCGCCGAAAGTCCTACGGAACCAAGAGGCGGAATTATTGGCGGTAAAAGACTTTTTTCTGAAAGACTGCGGATAAAACGACGGTCTTCAAAAAGAGTTGCGTAAAAACAAGATTTATCCGCCGCAGCGGCAGAAGTATTAAAGCAAGACGAAAGCGATAAAAAAGCATATCGGCAAAAATTTTTGCAGCCGATAAACGCCGCGCTAATTGCGTTCTGGCATTCTTCGCAAATGACCGCATCCGGAATAATTTTTGCTTCCTGGAAAGAGTGTAATGCGGCATCTACCGAAATAATAAAAAAGTTTTCTCGCAGTCGAGTATTTTTTTCAAATTCTGCAAGAGTTTGTTCAAGGCTTTCACCGGCTCCGGTGACTAAAATCGGCTTTTTTACAATCGGAAAAGAATAAGAATCGGCAGTCTGCGATAAATTCAAAAAAAAATTCCTGCTGTAACGTTTACCGAATTTTATTAAAGTCAGTCTATTCTTCCAAAATCTGCCGATAGAATCCGTAACTGCAGAAAAAAGTTCCGCATAAAAATCCGCATAAAAATCCGCGCCCGCGCTGAAATCGATTTTAACTGCCCGCCTGACAATCCCGGCTTCAAACATGGAAAAATTATTTTCTCCGTATCTGTTTATATTTTCCGGCAGAGAAAAAAGCTCTTTGCTTTTGAGCATAACAAACTTGCCGTTTTTGCGGCATTCAAAATTTTTGCAGGCTTCATCGGCAATATTGAAAAGTTCTTCATCACGCTCGCAGCCTGCAAGAAAACAATCGTCAGGCAGCATTGCCGCAAGTTTTTCAATTCCATAGCAAAGGCAAGGCGAAACGCACAAAATCAAAGTGCCGGGCAAAATATGCAAGCCTGATATGCTGCGAAGAATATTTGCAGACGGATTATATTTTGAATAGAGAAAGCGTTCTTTGTATTTAACGGAAAAACCCTGCGCGGTTTTCACCAGACAGGGTTTATTTTCCTTGTATTGAGTCAACTTTTCCTCATTCGATAAAATCAGTTGCCTTTTATATATTTGAAGTATACTTCGTGCAGATTGTTTTCAAGTTTAGGGCTTGAAAGGAGTGCCGTCTGTGAAGAAGATGAATCGTAATTGCTTAATTCATCGGAAACGGCTTCCGGAGGAATTTCTTCCGAATCTCCGTGTGTGTCGGAAATATATTGAAGAACGACGACGTTTCTGTTGAGAACAATCGGTTCCGAAACGGCATTCATCTCCATCGCAAAAGCGGTTTTAAAGAAGTTTTCATTATTTGAAGCGGTGTAAAGTCCCTGAACGCCGGTGTCAAGTTTGTCAAGTACGGCAAGATTTCCGTAATTCAATGGGAAAGATTCAACTGCATTGTTTTTAAGCGAATATTTGCGGCATGCGGAATCAAATCCTGAAGCTTCAGCTTCTTTGGCGAAATCTTTTGCAAGATTTACATAATAATCTTCAACTCTGCTGAATTCATAAGAAGTCAAATAATTGTAAACGGTTTTTACAATGTCTTCGTCATCAAAATCCGGTTGAACAGGCTCTCCGTCCGCATGAAAAATCGAATATCCTATAGATGTTTTTATGACTTCGCTTGTTGTGTCTACAGCAAGTCCCGTAACTTTTTCAATATCGGCAGTATCATCAATGATGCGCTCGATTTGGTAGCCGTAATTACTGCGCAGTTTTCCGGTCTCGTCGGAATATGATTTTTTTGAATATTCACCGACCGCATCGGCAAAAGTAATTTCCGAATTTGAAAGACGCTTTAAAAGAGAAGACGCTTTTGCTTTATCGTCGCAGTTGATGATTGAAATATCGTATTTTACGAATTTTTTGATATTCTCTTTTCCGTAAGCAACTTTTTCCGAATCCGGATAATCATTCATATTGAATGCAACTGAATTGAACGCACGCTGTTTGTCATTCATTTTACGGATAAAGTTTATTTCGCTTTCGGAAGATTTAAGCCCGTAAAGCGGAGTTTTTCCCATAGTTTCGGAAGAACCGAAAAGATCCGATTTATAGCGGTCGGTAAACAATGTATCTTCAAAATTCTTGCGCATATCTGCAACACGCTGCGGGTCGGCTTGTTTATACACTCTCTGCGAATAGTTGCCGCTTTCATCGGTAAAATATGGACGCATTGCCCGATTGACCGCAGCGGCAGGAACCGTGTATCCGCTTTTTGCAACCGCTTTTTTTGCAGCAAGTTTTGATACTGCGGCATTAAAAGCATATTCAAAAATATAATCGTAATTGCTGTCGTTTATTTCTCGACCGCTGTTTTTAAAATTCTCCGCAATGTTGGCAACATAATTTGCAAAGTCGGTTCCCTGCTCGTAACGGATTTCAGTTCCGTCATATTTTCCGAACGCAGGAAGACGCTTATGTCCCATTCCTGCAGAAAAAATCGGCACAAGAACAAAAATTCCCGCCGCAATAAGAAGAATAATTAAAGAACCGATTGTGTAAACACTTCTTTTCATGTTGAAAGACCCTTTTATTTTGATAATATAGTAGAACACAGGCCTTTTCGACAACTAAGTTATCGAAAAGGTCTATTATCGAGAGATAATTTTGCGGATTTTAACATTTAGATTTCTACCTGTCAATTAAAACGCTTGAGGCTTTTTAAGGCTTTGGGTATAAAACACTTATAGGCTCAATGTCGAGTTTTGAAATAAGCAGCGTTTGTGCGCAGACGAGGTTCCATCGGCGTGCCGTTTCGAGTGAAAAGCTCGACTGCGGCTGGCCAGTTTGCATTGCAAACTCGGTAGTGAGCACAGCGAACGAAGTTCTCGTCGAAAGCACAGCAAAGTTTTTCAAAACTCGAAATTAAAACTAAATATTTTGAGAATGCACGAATAAATTTGCAGGTATATTGACTTTTTCCATAAGTTAGCCTATGCTAACTATATAGATTTTAAGGTCTATCGCCTAAGATTTTTTAATTTTCAAAAGTTTATACAGGAGGCATGATAAAAAGTAACCGAACAAGTGGTAATGTGATACGCTGAAGTGATTCAGCGGAACCCGGGCATAAGTTCGCCATTT
>CAUUGI010000024.1:0-23388 GCA_963544675.1 uncultured Treponema sp. | reverse complement strand
CATGGGTACAGAATTCAAATGAAACCATTCATCACGGGAAGATAACAAAACGAGGCCCTCAGGAATTGAGAACTTGTTTTGTTCAGTTGGTGTTGGGAATTCGTCGTTGCAAAGATACTTCGGAATGGAGAATGATGCAGCGTTATGAGTACATGAAAAAGAATAAAGGCAGCGGTAAATCTATTGTTGCTGCTGCAAGAAAGATGGCAGAAATCGTATGGGCGATGCTCAGCGATAAAGAGGACTTTAATGCGGACAAGATGAAAGGAATATACAAACCTATGACTCTTGCTGATGAAGCACTTTCTGCCATGAATTAAGTAATTTAAGGAAGTCGACTTGTTCGTTGACTTTTTATGGGAGTTTATATGCAAAGTTTTGCCTTGTGGTATGAAAAGAGAAAATCTGACCCAGCATGTGAAGTAGAAGCTAAACTAAATTTTAATTTATGGACAGAATGTGGGTGGAAAAAGAATCCGACATATCTGGACATTGGAATTTTATTATCTAATTTTTCAAATGTAAAACAATTAAATCTATTTGTACCATTTCCGGCAACTGAGAAGAATGTAGAAGATTTAGGAGATTCTTTTAAAAATGCAGAATTATCAAGTGCTATTTTTAACGAAAATTTAGCACCATCATCTGAATGTGGTGGAAAACAGATTTCTATAGACAATAAAGATAATGGTAAACGATTTAATGTTTATACAATCGATATTCAAAATGATTTATGCTTTTCCGAATTTGAAAATCCTCCCACAGGAACAATTATCTCAATCAATCTTGAAAAGAAAGAAAACTCTATTTCAATAAAAGAAGACATTTATTTTAGATTCAGAATAAAAGGTCTTAAATTTGATGAATTAGTCCATAAATATTCTACAGATAAAAATGGTTTACAAAGTGTTTTTAATACTACATATACTATAGATTTCAGATATTTTAACAAAAGGAGTTTACCTAAATCTATATTGGAGAAAATAAACAAGGATACAATTATTACTATTTCTTCTTTGCATTTTTTAGTTATTACTAAAACTCATGTAAATTTAATAACGAATGATTGTCAAGGAAGAAAATTAGAAGAAACAATATGGGACAATTATGTTGGACAACCTACATCAGACTTGATAGCATATCATTTTAAGAAGAAATTTAACGAAACTAAAAACGGAATACAAGAAAACAGTTGGAAAAGCAAGGAAGGAGCATGTGAATTCTTTATCAAATATTGCGTCGAAAAATCAGTATTGATTAAATATATTATTTTCACCATTTTACTGGGTTTTATAGGCTCTCTTTTTTGTACTTTATTCTGTCATTTTGTATTTCCAGCTTGGTAAGATACTTGGTGAAATACTGCTTCAGTATTTATGAAAACAATGTTACACTTCGACAAAGGAGGATATAGAATATGGTTTGTAAAATTACAGAGATAAAAGAATATACTATTAGTCTCGATTCTATCTTTTCTGAGCTCTCGTTTTTACGTTCAGAATATCCGGGTTTTTATAAATGGTATCACGAAAAGGTTCTGTACGGACTCTCTGACGGGACTAGAAGAATTTATATGGCAAAATCTTCTTTGAGTTTCGGTAAAATAAATGGAGTTTTAATTTTAAAAAATACAACTGTAGAAAAGAAAATTTGTACTCTTTATATTGATAAAGAAAGTCGCTTATCCGGTTTTGGAACTAAACTTATGGATGTTGCAATGAATGAATTTAATGGAGAGAAACCATTAATCACTGTAGCAGATACTCATATCGATGGATTCAGGAATTTATTAAAAAAATACGATTTTAAAGAAGAAGACAGTTTAAAAGATTTTTATGTTGATGGACGAATTGAGTATATTTTTAATGGTCACTTATATTTACCTGCAATAAAAAAAGATGTTGCTTAATGCTATTTTTTCCATAAAACCCAAATATGCTGAAAAAATATTTTCTGGTGAAAAAAAATTTGAATTCAGAACAAAAATATGTAAACACGCAATAGATAAAATTATCATATATGAGACCTCTCCTGTCTGCATGGTAGTAGGGGAAGTTTGCGTAACGGGAATTATAAAAGATTCACCTTCAAAACTTTGGAACGAAACTAAGCAATTTGCCGGTATTGAATATAATTCCTTTATGGAATATTTTAAAAATAAAAAAACAGCATTTGCCTATGTACTATCAACCCCAACAAAGTACGAAAAACATTATAAATTGAGTGAATTTAATATTTACACTGCACCTCAAAGTTATATTTATTTAAAAAATAATTAATATAACTGATGAAAAACTTATATGCACATTACATCGCATAAAAAACGCCCCCATACAAAACTTGCATGAGGGCGACACGATTTTTTTTGCTTACAAAATTATTTCATTTGGGCGGTTTCTATAAAGCCGGATGTACTGCTGTCTCTTATTTGATAGCCAAGTACAGTATTGTCACTACCGTTTGCATAGCATTTTCCATAGTACTGACCAAGTGTTGAAGTGCCTGTAGCAGGGGTTGTAACTGTGCCTACGCTTATCCTGTCTTGCGGCGTTCTGCTTGAAGTTGGAATTATCGTTACTTCCCAATCGCCTGTGTAAATTTCAGAAATTGCGCCATCTCCTACAGATGCTGCTGTTCTATATGCAAGTTTTGGTTTTGCGCTTGAAAGTGCATAGTAACTTATGTAAGGAACATAAGTTGTTCCAACTGTTTTAATGTCGATAGAAATATTTTGTCCAGCTATTGCATAAGAATCGACTATTACGGAGTTTGTTGCCTCTGTGTAAGCACTGTTGTACGAAGAAAGATACGCATATTTTAAGTCTCCGTTTGTGCCGTCGTATGCGGCAATATGGATTCCGCCGCCTGCATCTGTTGCAATCTGGCAATATTCTCCTGCATCGGTGAATATTGTTTTTGCCTCACTCCAGCCCTCTTTGCTAAGACCGTTGCGCACTGTAGTTGGGGTTGTATTATAGGTATAACGCAAAACACTGTCGGTAGAATCATACCATACCAATACAACTACATCATTTGTGCCGTCCTTTACAACGCCTAAAGAAACATATTCTCCGGGATTTCCTAACGATGTGCTGCCTCCGTGTGTATGCGCGATAACCTGCACATGATCATTATAGTATTTGCCATGATTAGCATTATCGCCATTTGTTACAGTACCGTGTCTGTAACTATCCTTAAAGTTACCGAAGTCAACTTTAGAAGTTTTAGAATCCTCCAGGTTGCCGTATTTAAACCGTATTTCATCGTTCAAGTTATCAAAATATGCCATATAGAGGTTCGTGCTGCTTGCATCTCTCGAAGATGCTATTGCAGGACTTTTTACTCTCTGCTTGTCAAAGTTTATATCGGTATTACTGTAGCTGTAGTCACCCGCCTGTGCAATCATCTCTATACGGTTTGCCCTTGATCCTCCGTAAGAACCTCCGGTTGCAGCACCGCTTACACCCCATCTGTCCGTCATAAGGCTGAACTTGTCTGCGCTGGTAGCATTTATATCACCGCCTGCGGCAGTAGCATACGTTTTACCGGCAGAATCGTAATGAAGGGTTACAGAAGTCATAAAGTCAAAACTTCCCTGCCAGTAAACATAAGAGTAGTCTTGAGAAGAATATGAAATACTTCCACCCGCATGAGCCGTTGTTTTGCCCGGCATACTAAAGTACAGCGGTCCGTTTGTAAACGCAAAGCCCAACATTCCGTTACTAGGATTTATCTTCATCGTCGGATTCTCTATTACTCCGGATATAGGACGTGCAGCTCTGTTGTTAAACTGCCATACATCAAAGACTACATCATCGGTAAGGTTGTTGTTGTTATCGTTGTTCGGCATTCTGTTGTAGTAGTTTCTGTAAATTTCATAATCTCCTGCCTTGTTGCCGGCAGCGACAGTCTTGGTGTATTCACCCTTGGAATCGTTGTTGTTCTTGTTGTTTAAACTTCCAACCCCGTTTATCGTATGAGTATATGCGCCGGACGGCAAAGTAGAAGCATTTATTGATGTATTTGTGCCTAGGTTAAAGCCTTCGAGAGTGATTATTTCTGCTGTCATAGTTGCACTTGACGCATTACCCGGCTTTCCTCCATTTACAGGATAGTGTCCTTTTGCAGTTCTTGCATATACAGAAGGATTATTTTTCTTTTTGCCGGAAAGTCCCGTCTTTACCTCCCTAATATACGGCACAATGTCAACCTTATAGTAACCTGTATTTGTAGCCGCCGTGGTTTGTGTAGTTCCCGGAGTTGAAGAGTTTGGAGTATAGTCTATGTTGTTTAATGGCGAAAGGCTCGCTTTTCCTCTGTCTTTTGCAGAAAGGGCGATTCCTACGTTTGTCTGCGCAACTCCTGTTATCTTCTGAGAGTCGAAGTGGAATTTGAACTCCACAGTGTTGGAGCCGTCAGCCGCGTATTCGTCTTTTATCTTTTCAAAATACCAGTCCGTGCTTGCAAAGCTGTAGTCGGCGTACGTCTTTATTGGGGCAACATTGCTGAGAGTCAATTCGTTTACGGAAGTCAGCTTTCCGTCAGAGCCTCTTGCAGCTATTGTAAAGGGGTTCCCCTCACCATTTCCGCCGTTGTAATTTGGAATCTTTATGTTGATTTCTTTTACAACAACGTTGTCTTTTACACTTCCTTCAAAAGTTACGATTCCGGAAATTTTGGGGTCTTTATCATATACGCCTGTCCCGCCTGCCATAAATGTCGGTGTCGGCAGGTCTGCTTCAAGTTCTATGTGTCCGTTCTTCTTTGAATTTGCATACAAACTGTTCTCGCTTGCACTTACCCACTTGAACGGTTTTAGAACCGCCGTCGGTGCTTCCGCATCCTGAACGGCAACTTTTACAGGTATAACAATCTTTGCACTGTTGCTTGTAGAACCTGCGACTGTACCGTCTGTTTTATCCCACAAGTTGAATGTTATATTCTGCTCGCCGTCATTTATGTGTTGGATAAAGAACTTTTGAGTGATTTCTATTCCAAGCTTCTCAGTTCCAAGAGGGTCATCTTTATAACGTAAATCTGTAGCATGCCCTTCAGCCGGTGAGTATTCGGCAATGCCTGTTGACGGCTCCGTTTTGGCAGCACTGTCAGGGTCTGTATGATTTTGCTTGTACGTGTATGTATAGCCAAGTCCCAAGTTTCCGCCGACAACGCGCGGAACAACTTTTAAGGAATCTTTTACCGTAAGGCGTTCCGTTGCTGTGATTTCCGTCTTGGGTTTATTCGTGCTTCCGTCATAACCGTAATAAGTTGTGCTGCCGCTTTGAACAGAATATATATCATTGAAAGTTTTTACGTATTCGCCGTCTTCAATAGTTCCGTTTCCGTTTACGTCTGTTCCGTATTTTACCCCGAAGAGGCGCGGCGCATTGTTCCTTACAATTGCAGAATATTCTTTTTCTATAGCGTTGCCTGCCTTATCGAATGCTACAAAGTGCAGTTTTACATCTCCGTCCAAAATCAATTTTGAATCGATAAACGCTTTCCATGTGCACATTGTTCCGCTTTCAATAATGCCTTCTATCATCTGGTCGCCGTCATCGTTTGAACTTGGGTCAAGAGAATGTGCTGGATCATAAGCTTTTGTTGTGCCGTTTTCTTGCGTAAAGTTATCTATAACCTGACACACTGCAAAGTAAGCATCGACGGTTGCGTTCGGCATTGAGCCTTTTACCGTAATCTTCTTGGCTGCGGTGTCTACGCTGTCTATTACATAAATCGTTCCGTCTACCTTGACAAGTCCGCCTTTGCGGATGCTTGCGTGTAAGGCGGTCGAAGTATCGACGGCTGTCAAAATATTGTTTCCGCTTACCGTAAACTGACGTCCTTTAAGCCAGTAGAGTCCGTCGCCGTGGTTTTGTACGGACGTGTGTGTTTCAAAGTTTGAAGGACTTATTTCTATAAAGTTTTCAAGACCGGTCGTTCCGCCTTTGCGCATCGGGTCGATTATGTATGTTTTGCTGTCCGCTCTTGTTCTTGTATAGAACATTGCAACCCTGTTGAAGCCGCTCTGGTTTCCGCTTTGACTGCCGGATTCATCAACAATTCCGTAGAATCCGTAAGTTCCGGCACTGTTTTTGATTATCGTTCCGTTCGGTGGAAGTTTTGTGGTAAGTTTATCCGCCCAAGTTGACTTATTCAAAACCTCCGATGTAGTTGCTTCAAATTCAGGAGCTTTGTTGTCGTAATTCAAAACGATTGTCTGCTTTGCCCCAAGACTTTGCGCAGAACCTTCCGTTGCGGATATTTCATACGTGAGAGTTCCGAACTTATCCGCTTCATCGGAGCCTACAGGAATGTTCAATTCATAGTCAAAGTTCGAGCCGTGTTGAGCTCCTTTGGTAACATAATTTTTATAAGGTGCTGTCGTTGTAATAGAACCGATATTATTCGGAGCATCGGTTATCTGCACTATATCTACAACTGGTGAGTTTCCATCCTTGAATCTGATGCTCTTTATTCCGCTGTCGTCTGTAACGGAACCGCGCAGATACCATTTGCCCTTAATCCACATATTGGATTCATAACTTCGGCGGGCAACAATCGGTTTTGTTATGTCATCGTCCTTATATTGAACAAGTTCGAGCGGAATTGTGCTTCCGATTTGCGGTGCATCAGGATCCATTTTAAACCAAATTGTCCGGTAGTCGCTCTTTTTGTGTGTTTTGCTTACCGCAAATATTCTAAGAACAACCGCATTCGAATTATTAAGTTCATTGTAAGCATTTAAAGTAATATTCCAACTGGAAACACTTCCGTTTGCTTTTATCGCCCGCTCGTTTCCGCCGGTGTAAGTTACAGTCTGCCTTGGATAAGCGGAAGCATTAGTTCCTGCCGCAGTTGTAAAGTGTGATTCCCAGTTGGCTGCATCGAAGTTGGTCGAAAGAGTCGATTTCGGATCAATCTGAATATAAACAGCATCCACTGCACTGTCTTGAATCGCGGAAGTACCTGTAACGCGGATTATTCCGCCCAATGATGCACCTGCTGCGGACGGATAAGAGAATGAAACAGTAGGTTTATCTCCGTTCGGAATTGCCTTTAAATGCAGTGTTTTTATATCGGAGACGTTGCCGGATGTATCTTTGCCGTAAATGTGCAGGTACAGGTCTCTGATTGTGTCATCACCTTGTAATACAGATTCTGTTATTCCTTCCAAAGTACAAATCTGCTTAAACAGCTTTTCGTCATGGGTTTCGGTAGTTGTAGAAGAAGCACCGTCAAACACAAGAGTAAAGCTTGTCGGACCGTTTATAAGCGGTTTGTATGCGGAGTTTACAACCGCAGGTGCTGTCTGATTATTCGTAAGCGCATATTTCCATTCTGCCAAGTCCGTTGAATCTACACTTCCGCGCACGGTATTAGCGGCAGTTGCAAAGACTGTTGCGCCGTCGCTGTGGCTCGTAAAACTGAGAACCGGCTTTTCATTGTCTATATGCAAGTTTATATTGTCTTCGCGGGACGTTCCTGCCTGATCGGTAATGACAAGGCGCATTATTGTTGCCCCTGTAAGTAAATCGGGAACAGTTATCTCCGGGAAAGTCCAAAGGTGAGGATTGGAATCTTTTTTGTTTGCATCCTTCGCTGTGGAATTTGCGCCTTCTATTTCTGCGTTATATGTAGTCCCGCCAAGCTCAGCCGTTACGGATGCAACTCCGTTTTGGTCTGAAGCCTTAAGATTTGCAAGCAATTTTTTGTAATCGCCTCCAAGCACAAGAGAACTTGCATCGAGCGTGTATGCGGAAGTTGTTCCGTCAGTCTTTTTGGAAGCAAATTTAAGGTCAGAGTATGACGGCGAAGTCGTATCTACTTTTATGGTAAGAATTCCGTTCTTAAACGTTGGTGTGCCGCCGTTTATGCTCTTAAGTTTCGGTTCTGTACCCGTGCCGGTTTCAAAAACCTTGCCTTTTTTGTCTACGATTCGGAAGTAAAGATTGTTTTCGCCCTCCGTCATATCTTTGTTCCAGGAATTGTTTGAAACGGAGATGTCCGTCCATGTTCCTCCGGAGCCGTTTTTGTATTTAAACGAAGTTATTTCACCGTCATCATCAAATACCGAACCGTAAGCATTTTTTACGCCTTTAAGCCAAATAGTGGTTTTCGAAAGATCTATATTTGAGAATGTTATTATAGGACGGTCTGAATCCTGATTTATATAGAGAGTCATTGTGCCGGAGTCGCCGATGTTGCCTGCTTCATCTTGTGCAAAAGCCTTTATGTAGAGGTTTTTAGTATTATCCATGCCTGAAGCCGTTGTAGTTATAGAAGAAGTCCAGCTTGTAGTTCCATTTACGGTAGAAGTTGTAGTTATTGAATCCCAGCTTGCAGGTTCAGCTGTACCGACAAAATATTTGAGAGAAACACTTTGAACTTTATAGCCGTCGCTTGCTGTTCCCGAAAGTTCAAGAGTGCCGTTTACGTCTATCCGTGAAGCAACTCCACCGTCGGCAATGCTTAAAGCAGACGAAACGGGTTTGATTGCCACAGTCGGAGCGGTCTCATCAAGTACAAAACTGAACGTGGCCGACCGGCTGATATTTCCGACGTTATCTTCGAGATAGAATTTTACGGTTCCTGTTTTTTGATACTGCGTTGAAGGAGTATTCGCAGGAATCGTGATTTTGTAAGTATGGTTTGCCGCATTCAATACAGTCGCAGGAACTTTTTCCGAATCTCCGGAGCCGTATTTAAAGTAAACGGATTTTACCCCGGAATACGTATCGGCACCGTTATCATCCTTATCCTGCGCTTTTATTACGAAAGTTTTTGCAATTTTTCCGTTGATTGTGCTTGAACCGGTAAGCGGCACTTGTGAAGAATAATCCGTATTGTCGGCATCATATTTATATACATCGCATTCATCCGCTCCTTCCGAATCTATATAGACAGAAGGGGTCTCGGGCGATTTCTTTTTGCTTTCGTTGCCGGCTTTATCCTTTATGAAAAGATAAATTTCATTTTTACCTTGAGCGGATGCAGGCAAGGTGCCTTCCCACCATGTGTTGCCGCCGCTTGTTTTTTTGACAAGTTCTTCCGTTCCGGATTCGTTTGTATCGCCGGTTTTGCGCAGTTTTGCCATAACTTCGGCAATTTCACTGCCGCTGTCCGTTGCCGGAACGAATTTTACTTTTATCGATTCTTTTTGGTACCAGTTTTTGCCGCTTTCTGTGTAATCTGCTGTGCCCAAAACGGAAACCGTTCCGTTCGGAGCTGTAGTATCCACAAGAACTGTCCTTGTTTTGCTTGTGGTTTTTCCAGCTTTGTCGGTTGCTGTAACTTCAATCGTATATGTGTTGTCAGGTAAATTATTTCCTGCCCCGACCGTGAAAGTTTCACCTGTTGTAAATTCTGTTGTTGAGGTAAAAGTTTTTGTGTCAGCCGTCCAATGTGCCGGCTTTGGAGTAATCTTGACGGCGACATCCTTTATTTCGTTTGCATCGCTTGCAGTTCCCTTTACAACTACAGACTGATTTGTAGTGGAAGGAATTTCGGTAAGGGTGAGCGTTGGAGATTTTTTGTCTACCCAGAATGTGCGTTTTTCTGTCGCAGTTGTTCCGGTTCTATCCTTTGCATAAAGATACAAATACCATTTTCCTTCATGGATTTTTCCGATTTGTGCGGTTATTCCTTCTATCAATTCTTTTGGAACACTAAAAGAAGATGTTGTAACCGTTTCCCAATTTGTTCCCGCTTCCGCAGAAGTTACTATATCGTTATCCGCAGTATGCACCTCTTGAGAAATCTTGTATTTAAATGATTGAACACCGGAACCGGAATCGTTCACGGAAGCGCGGAAAGTGTAGTTTGACACAGAAAGAGATTTTTCTCCCGTCAAATCGGAATCCGGATTCGTAATACTTAAATCGGGTTTTTCCGTATCGCAGAAAATCGAATAGTCTTGTTTCGTTTCCCTTCCTGCATTGTCTTTTGCAACTACAGAAAGATTTACAAGAGCATTTTCTGTTCTGTTTATAGTGTAAGACCAACTTCCGTCAGGAGCAATTGGACTAACATTATTGCTATTTACAGTAAGGCTTTGAATTCCGTAAGTATCGTTTACTTTTCCGCTTATCGTAAAATCCCCTAATGCGCTATTAAAGTATTTTACAGTTCCTGCCGTAAGTGCTTCTGTTGTATTGAGTTTTACCTCTGTAACGCTAGGAGCTGCCTTGTCTACAGAAAATTTTCGCTTTACGACAGCAGATTCGTTTCCAGCTCCGTCTTCGCTCTTTACATAAAGCCAATATTTTCCTTCATACAACGTTGTGCCGGAAGAAGTTCCGGTACCGGACTGCAAAGTTGCGTTTATATTCCAAGTTCCACTTGTAGCAGCTTGTGAATTCCAAGTAGTGGGAGTTGTGTCGGTCGTCATAAACGCATAATAGAGTTTTTTAATTCCGGAAGAAGTTTCATTTGCACTTGGAGCAACAGCATCGTTTGCCTTCCCGCTGAATATGAACGTCGTCCCGCTGAGAGAATTGTTTCCAACAGAACCGTCGGCGGGAGATTCAATCACCGGGGCGGTCGGAGGCGTATTATCTACCCTATAGCTAACTTCTTTTGTAGTAACTCCGCTTGAATTATCCGTTACCCGAACTTTTATCTTCTGGCTGTGAGGAGAGTGGATTTGCGTTACTGTTATTGTCTTTGCATTTGCAACAAGGTCTGCACTGTTTACAGTTATAGGAGCATCTTCATGCCAATTCGGACTTCCGTCATCTTGTAAAACAACAACGGTAAACGGGGCTTCTCCAATCATTCTAACTTCAAGTTGAATATTACCGCCTGTCTTTATATAGTCCGACTTATTTGTAACCGTTACATCGGGCGCTGCACCCGTCATATACACAACAAAACTTTTTGTGCAAGATACGTCGTTCGTGTCTGTAACTTTTATTGTAACCTTAAAATATCCGCTGAAAGACGGCATTACGTGGTTTACAATTGCTTCTACAGGAGAACCCAAATCCGTAAGAGTTTCCGCCTTTATTTCGGCAGGAACGGCAGACTGGTCCGGATCGACTTCACTGTTTTCATAATTTGTGTCGTATTTGAGTTTTTCTACTTTGAATTCGACTTTCTTTATTCCGTCGTCATCAATAACCTTTGCATATATTGAACTTCCTGCAGAAAGTTTATTCGTATGAACTCCAAAAATTCCATCTCTAATCTGCTTCGGCTGCTGTGCTGAAGCCGTCCAAGCATTCGGATTATTCGGACCTGCAACAGGTTTATCAGTATTTTGGCAGACAAAATACGGCTTATTCACCGTCGTTTTATTTCCTGCACTATCTGTCGCAACAAAAGAAACCGTGATATTCTTGTTGTCTGTAATGCCCGGAACGTTTGTATCCAATTCAAAATCAAAACTTGTTCCAATCGTGCCGCCTATATTTGCTATCGTTACATTGTCTTGAATTACGTGCCATTCAACACTTGTGATTTTCGTAAGAGAATCCTGAACCATGCCTCTAAAACGAACTTTGCCGTTTATGAAAGGTGGATCGTATTTTCCTTCACTTGAGACAGTCGGTGCGTTTGCAGGCTTGTCCGAGGGGTCTGCAAATTCATAAGAAGTAATTACAGGAGAAATGTTTGTAAAGTCGATTACCGGCTCGTGCAAATCGTACCAAACGGTTTTTGTAAGGTTTGTGCCTTTATCACCGATACGTGATTTAATAGTAATTAAATAATCTTTTTCATTTATCTGGTCGAAAGCGGAACTTGATACCGTCGCCGCAAATGAATAGTTTTTCTTGCCGCCCAGATCAGTTCCATCCGCTTCTGTAAACGTCTTTTGCCATGCAGGTGTTGCAGCATCTCCTACAAAAACTTCTACCGTAGGAATACCTTCGCTCGCGGTTGTATAACCGGTTACGGTAAAATCGCTGCCGCCTTTCAAATATACGATTGAATCCGTCGGACGTGTAATTTTTAATTGCGGTGCGCGCCCGGAAGAAGCAAGATAAAAGCCGTAACCTGTACTTGCAGAAGGAATTATTTCGTTTCCATTTAAATCCTGACCTTCAACGCCCAGCAGGTACATCTTGCCGATTTTTAAAGTTTTACTATGATCTGCAGAAAAAGAAGTTTCGGCATCCAAGTTTATATATATTTTGTATGTGGAACCGCTTTTACTTATATTGGGATTTACGTTTGCAAATGCAGGATATATCTTCTTTGCTCCCGACAAAATACTTCCTTGCGCATTGCATTCAACAGCGTAAACTTTAAGCGGTTTTTCAGCAGTGTTTTCGATTAAAGTTCCGTCAAGACCCGGCGATACTTCAACAGTTACGTCGCTTCCGTTTGTAATAAAGTAGCCTTGAGCCTCATTTGAAATATCTAAACTTTCAGATTTAAGCGCGTCCTTTCCGTTCAAGGTGAATTTAGGATTATTTTCAGGATTTAATGTAAAAGTTCCGGTCTTTATAGCGCGGTTTTGAAGTACCGCTTTTACGGACTCCATAATTTGCTGTGGTGTCTGCCCGCCGCCGTCGCTGCCGGAATGCGTATATGTTCCATTCATCATTTCGTAAAGTCTTGCAATGTTGTACTTGCTCAAAATATCTGCGGCAAGTTTGTCATAAAGATAATACGATGAAGTTTTGTTTCCTTTTGTGTCTTCGGCAGACTGATTTTTTCCGAATTCCGTAGGATACTTTTGCGCACTGTCGTATGCGTCAATTTTGCAGTAAAGTTGTTTTGCTCCGTTCTTTTCGCTGCTTCCGTAAATTGCGGTGTAAGCATCTTCCTTAAACGAAGCCACATCCAAAGCTATGTTCAAGGGGACATTGTTCAGACTGACGGTTTTAAGGAAATTTAGGCAATCTTTGTCGCTGTAAATATGAATGTCTATACGGTTAATATTGCTTGAATCTGCGCCCTGCCCCTGAAGAGTGAATTTTTGACCGTAGGAATCTGCATTTTCGGAGTCAGAAGCAGTTCCGGGTCTTTGCAAAATTATTACCGGAGCAGTGTTATCTACAGTAAAAGTCTTTGTAAGTATTGTTGTATGTTTTGCGGTATCGATTGTATAGACCGTCGCTTTGTATTCTCCGTCTTTTATAGGCTTTGTTTCTGAAAGCGGATTTATTACGCATCGCCAGTTTTTTTGTTCATCTTGAGCGTTGCCGGTAAATTCTCCGCTGAATTCATATTTAAGCGAAGGATCCGAAGTCGAATTTAAAACTACATTTATCTTGTCCAAAGTACCGTCATCAGACCATGTCCCCATAAGGGCAAACTCTCCGCGTATTACAGCACTGTCTCTTGGACTTGAAATTACGACAGAAGGAGCGGATACGTCTACGGCAGGTCCAAGTCCAACTTCGCAGGAGAATGTTAATAAAGATTCGATTATCAAAAGAGATAATACACTCAAAAACGCAAAAAACCTTTTCATAATAACCTCCAAAATTCAGAAGACTATATAGTTTAATATATCGACATAATTGCAGCAAAAACGCACAAATTGGGAAAAATGCCCGTTTTCGCTTTTTATGCTTAGCCTTAATTTCGAGTTTTGCAAAAACTCGAAATTTTCCAACTCTTTCCGGCTCCAACAAAATGAAGAGTTTTGAAATAAGCAGCGTTTGTGCGTAGGAGAAGTTCCGGCAGCGTGCCGTTTCGAGCTAAAAGCTCGACTGCGGCTAAGCGGATGGAACCTTGCCGAAAGCACAGCAGTATTTAACTACTATTTCCAAAACTCGACATTTGACCTAAAAAGTTTATTCAGGTTGAAGATGTCCCCGGCCGTTGAATGATATGTCTGTCTTTATAAAAGTCGATATTTGGGCTAATATTTACTCCAAAAATGAAGGAGTGCAGGAAATGAAGAAAATTATATATGCTGCGTGTTTGGCGGCGGTTTTATTTGGAACGGTTTCATGTAAAATGGCGGACGAAGAAAAAGAAATTGAACGTCCCGGCGTTACTGCCGAAAATAACGCGATAATTATTTCCGTTCCTAAAATTAAAAATTCAAAGTATGTGAATATTTTCAGGCGTACAGTAACGGGCAGCGGTTCTTCCGCCGTTTACGGCACCAAATATAACATAGGGCAAATTACGCCTGACACGGATGATAATATGATTTCCTACACGTTCAAAGATTCTCTGGTTGTGAACGGGACAAAATATCAATATGCGCTGCGTTACAAACTCAATTCATCATATACAACAACAGGCTGGTCAAGCGAAACGGAAGCTGTATCTGCGATAAGTGCCGAGCCTCTTCCGTCTATTGCAAGCGGCGCAAAACTTTTGTTTGATCCGGAGCTTAAACAGCTTAAACTTTCAGGCGGCGCACTTGCACCGTCTCTTTCTACCGTGTTGGATGACTATTCGCTGCAAATTGCTATGAAAAACGATAAAACGAATTCTCTATTCAAACTGCAAATTGCGCAGGGAGCAGGTCTTGCAGACGGAGATTTTATAGATTTGCGTTCAATTATGAGTGCCGACTTTTTTGATAAAGAGATTTTATTTATAGGCTTTGTTTACGGCATAACTAAAAAAGACACTACAAACAATTATACGGAAAATCATTGGACTCTTTATTCGGAATGTCCAATATTCAATAAAGACGGAACGAAAGACCTCAAAGGAAAACTGACTGTCAATTTCGGCGGCAACGGAAGCGGTCAGCAAGATTATACGCCTCTTGCAGCTTATATGCAGTTTTAAGTGAACGGTCTTTCCTGCAATCCTTTGTTTTGAGCCTGTAAACCGTTTATTTGCAACGCGATTTATTTTTCAATATAATTCGGCTTGTCTGTGGAATTCGGAAAACGGATTTAGCAGACAGGGGTAAAATTATGCAATACGTTATAAAAAATGATTACTGCAAACGTGTGTGGAATGATGTAAGCGCACGTTATGCTGATCAGGGACACTTTTTGCAGGCTGTCGGACTTGTTCTGGAGACAATTTCTCCGGTTGTTGACAAAATGCCGGAGCTTGAAAAATTTGCAGTGCTTGAAAGATTTGTAGAGCCGGAGCGGATAATTATGTTCCGCGTTCCATGGATGGATGATGCAGGAAATGCACACGTAAACAGGGGATTCCGTGTTCAATTCAACAGTGCGATAGGTCCTTACAAAGGCGGTTTGCGTTTCAGCCCCGAAGTAGGTCTTGATGTCTTGAAATTTCTGGGATTTGAGCAGGTTCTGAAGAATTCTCTGACGACGCTTCCGATGGGCGGCGGAAAAGGCGGAGCGGATTTTGATCCTCACGGAAAATCGGATTCGGAAATCATGCGCTTTTGCCAGTCATTTATGACGGAATTATGCCGCCACATCGGCGCAGATACGGACGTTCCTGCCGGTGATAAAGGTGTCGGAGGGCGCGAAGTTGCATATATGTTCGGTCAGTACAAGCGTCTTCGCAACGAATACACGGGCGTTCTTACCGGAAAAGGTTTGTCTTTCGGCGGCTCTCTTGCGCGTACGGAAGCGACCGGCTACGGACTTATCTACTTTACCGAATGTATGCTTAAAAAAATCGGAAAGGATTTTACCGGCAAGACGGCGCTTATTTCCGGAGACGGAAATGTTGCGCAATATGCTGCCGAAAAACTTATTGCGCTCGGCGGAAAACCGATAACGCTGTCGGATTCTTCCGGATTCATTCTTGATGAAGACGGGATTACTGAAGAAAAGCTGAATTATGTAAAAGAATTCCGCAGCCGCCGCGAAAAAATCGATTCTTACGTAAAAAAATATCCTTCCGCAAAGTTTTTCAAGGGCGAAAAACCTTGGGGTATAAAAGCGGATTTTGCATTCCCGTGCGCAACGCAGGATGAAATTTATCTTGAAGATGCCGAAAAAATGGCAAAAAACGGAATATGGCTTGTTGCGGAAGGTGCGAATATGCCGACGCGTGCAGAAGCAATAGAATTCTTCCAAAAGAATAAAATTCTGTTTGCACCGGGAAAAGCATCCAATGCAGGCGGCGTTGCGGTTTCAGGTCTTGAGATGAGTCAGAATTCGGAGCGGCTTTCATGGTCGTTTGCAGAAGTTGACGCAAAACTAAAAGAAATTATGACGAATATTCACGACAACGCTTACGAAACGGCAAAAAAATATGCGACCGAAGGTGATTATGTTGCCGGTGCAAATATTGCAGGATTCGTAAAAGTTGCTGCCGCGATGGTTGCGCAAGGTTTGGTGTAATAGACCGATTCGATAACTTTGTTATCGCTCGGATTTAATTTTTTCACACATGAAATAAAATTTATAAAAGCGTTCCCTGTTTGAAGTTTACTTCGGCTTTGGAACGCTTTTTTATGCTTAAATATAAAATTTCGGAATGCTCAAACTATAAAATCCATACAGACGCGCAGCTTCGCATTTGGGCGTATTAAATTATCCGCGATTTTTGTGTGTTCCGGATGAACCGCATACGCTTTCAATTCCGCTTCACCTGCAAATGACGAATCGAGCATTAAATCCGCATTGGACGAAGCAAGCGCATCAATATTCACTTTTATATCAATAATTTCATTGATTTTTCCTTTAAGCGATTCAAGCGATTTTTTTATCTCACACTTGATTTTCAGTTTTTCTTCCGCACTCAAGTCATCTTTGAGCTGCCATAAAATAATATGTTTTAACATATTTTACCTCCGCAAAAAATCTATAAAGTTCAATGTCGAATTTTCTCAAAACTCTACATTCGACCTATGAAATTATAAACACAGCGGAAACATTTTTACAAGCACCGGTATTTCAACTATCCTCGCCTTTCAAACTAATCTGTTTTAAAATTGAAGTTTTGAACGTTTTTTTATTTTTTATGCTGAAATATTTTTATGATTTTTAAGTTTACAAAAAATGCGATAGATTACGAGCAGTACAGAGCTTGGCTTGGAAGAGACGACATTGATTTAACTCATTTTAATGCGGAAGAGATAAACAAAAGAATCCTTAGACAAATAAAAACGTTCAAAAAGCACTTTTGGGAATAAGATGGCGAAAGCACATTTTTCGAATTGCCCGGTGTCGGCGAAAAACGAGTACATACTCCGCATCCTAAGATATGCACCGTATTGGAAGACGCATGGGACAGATTCTTCGATGATAAGCTGTATGAACTGACCCCAAATTTCTATCGAAAACATGCGAGAAAAATTTTGGAATTCTTAAGCCCCCTTAAGCAAGGGCGGAGATCAGGTTACATCCTTCAAAACCGATTTTCCTCATCCGCCGTCTCTCCATTTTAAATTTCCGATGATTTGCGTTAGAATGCCCGAATGAAAGTTCTGTCTATTGAAACTCTTACTTATTCATACCCCTGTGCAGACTTTGCGGCGATACAAGATGTAAGTCTTTCTTTTGAAAGCGGCTCTTACACCGCGCTTGTCGGTAAAAACGGAAGCGGAAAAAGTACGCTTGCCCGTATCGCGGGAGGACTTTTAGAACCGGATGAAGGTGCGGTTTTGCTTGCGGAAAACACACGCATAGGGATTGTGTTCCAGTCTCCTAAAGACCAAATCATTTGCGGAACGCTCAAGCGGGACACGGCATTCGGACCGGAGAATTTAGGTCTGCCGCCGTCGGAAACGGAACTTAGAACAATCGAAAGTCTTAATTCGACAGGAATGCTGAGCTTTGCGCAAAAAAATTGCTTTTCTTTATCTCTCGGGCAGATTCAAAAAGCGGCGTTAAGCGGAATGCTTGCGCTGGATTGCGAGATTCTTATACTGGATGAAGCGTTGTCAATGATTGATGCGCCTTCCCGTGAAAACTTTTTTGAACTTCTGGATATTTTGCACAAAAAGGGCATGACTGTTATTCATATCACGCACGATATTGAAGCTGCCGCACACGCGCAGAACATAATCGTCATGGACGCGGGAAAAATCGTGTGGAGCGGAAAAGTAAGAGACTTTTTTTTGAATCCCGAAGCGGTAAAAACGGTTGCCGGAGAACCGCTTAAAGCGCATCCCGTTATTACAGAACTGCCGCCGTCAACACAAAAAACATTTTCGGCGCAGGATATTTCGTTTTCTTATTCCCGCGATAATATTCTTTCAGGCGTAACATTTAATCTTTATTCAGGAACGCTGACTGCCTTTACCGGCGAATCCGGCAGCGGAAAAACAACTTTATTCGAAATCATGGCGGGACTTTTAATCCCCGAAGAAGGAACGCTTCGCTCTTGTACGCGTCCTTCTTTTGTTCAGCAAAATCCCGATGCCGCGCTGTTTGAAACATTTGCCGCCGATGATGTTGCATTCGGAGCTGGAAATGCCGGATTAAGAGGAAAAAAACTTTTTGAGCGCGTAAAACAATCTATGAATTCCTGCGGACTCCCGTTTGAAGATTTTGCCGACCGCAGAACATTTTATCTTTCAGGCGGACAAAAACGCCGCCTTGCAATCGCAGGAATAATCGCGCTCGATTCCGATATTATTTTGTTTGATGAACCGACTGCCGGACTGGACGGCTGTGCAAAATCCGAAATAATGAACATGATGCATTCCCTTGCAAAATCGGGAAAGACAGTTGTGTATTCAACTCACTATACGGATGAAGCCGCCTTTGCCGACAGAGTAATTCACATTGAAAAGGGTAAAATCGTTTCGGATTCGCTTTTCCCCGCCGCCGGAACGCAAAATGCGAGCAAAGAAAATTTTTCCGAAAATCTTACATTGCAAAAACCTCTCGACGGGGCGGTTATTTTACAATCGATACGAAAATATTCATCGGAGTTTTCCGACAAAAGCGACGAGAAGCGCAATCTATTGGCAAAACTTCCGGCGGCAGTGAAATATCTTTTATTTCTTTTGCTTTTTATAACATCGCTGTCAGTACATTCCGCCATATTAAATGTAATTATGTTTGCCGCCGGTATTTTATACGCTGTGCTTTCCGGCTGCGGAAAAAAATTATTCGCGGTGATGGTTAAAATCATTCCATATCTTTTGCTTTTCTGCATATTCCGAATACTTTTTATTCCACCCGTAAGCGGCGAAAAAATCCTCTTAAGTTGGAAATATTTTACGCTTTCTCCGTCAAAACTTTTTGCCTGCCTTTCAATTCTTTTACACACGGAAAGTGCATTGTGCATAATACGCGGATTCGCTTCCGCAATGACGGAACAGGAAATCATTACAGGATTTGAAGATTTACTTTTACCGTTCAAAAAAATCGGAATTCCGGTACGTTATGCTTCCGTTACGGTGGAAATAATTTTCAGATTCATTCCTCTTTTGACGGACGAAGCGGTTTGCATAATAAAAACACAGCTTGTAAGAGGCGGCTTGCATAAATCGAAAGGAGCTGTGAGCAGGATTCGTGCAATACTGCCGTTGACGGTGCCGCTTATAATCAGAACAATTCGACGGGCGGAAGCTCTTGCAGACGCTCTGACAGTAAGGGGATTTAAATGAGTATGAACGATTTTAACTTTTGCCCGAGATGCGGAAGCAAATCAATCAATTGTGTTGATTCAAAAAAATGGGTTTGCCCTGATTGCGGCTTTACACTTTACAATAATGTTGCGTCGGCAGTAGCCGTTATAATTGCAGACAGTCACGGCGGAGTTCTTTTGGAAACACGAGCAAAAGAGCCGCGAATAGGTTTTCTCGCTTTGCCGGGCGGCTTTACAAACCGCGATGAAACTGCGGAACAAGCCGCAATACGTGAATGTTTTGAAGAAACCGGATTAAAACTTGAAAGTGTAGAATATCTTTGCTCGTTCCCAAACGATTATGAATATAAAAACATCGCATACAAAACCTGCGACATATTTTTTACAGCCGCCTTACCGAAAGAATTCGATACGATAGCTCAGCTTATAACAACTTTGGAAAAACAAAGCGGCGAAGTAAGCGGTTTTGCACAAGTGCGCATAACATCGGAAGAAGAACTTTCAAAAGTTCCGCTTGCATTTGCATCTGCAAAAGCGACGCTCAAACTTTGGCTCAAAAAGCAAAAGGCACAGTAAAAAATCAGCCGCTGAAGTAGCACGTCTGAAAAAAACACTGCAAGTTTTCTTTCAAAAATTCGTTTAGCGACCGTGCGCAGGAAGCACACGAATGCAACAGTTGAACAAAGTTTCAACTTTATTCAACTGTTGCATTTTTTAAGAACATATATAAAGCTCCTAACCTCTGTTCGCCGATTCGCCGCATCTTTTACCGTACCGATAAAAAACGCCGGACTTTGCTGTACTGCCGTGAAATTTTCTCCAAAGTATCGGAGTTTTTTATATTTTCACAGCCGAATGCAAAATCCGGCATTGTGCGCTATTTAATCCGCTTAGAACGTTACTCCACAGTCGGCAGGATTTCTGTCCGAAACGAGAATCGGCTGAGAATTCGTTCCGCCTGCGAAAATGACTTTCCCTCCGCTGACTGCGGCGGACGCGCCGTCGTACCAGTTGTAAACTGTCGTACCGTCTGCAAAAAGTTCGTTTACATCGACAGAAGTTCCGCTTACGCCGATTGCGACCTTATTTTCTCCGGCGGTTCCGTTGTAAGTTCGCTTTGTTGCAGAACCCTTTCCGGCTCCTACGGCAGGATTGAATTTTCTGAATGTACCGAGTTTTCCCCAGTGGGCGACACAATCCCCATTTGCTCCGAAATTCATATCTCCGCGTGTTTCCATATCTTTGTCTCCGCCGCCGTTACAGACAGGTCTGGCACTTTCATCTCCGTAATAAATCTGCACACCGCCCGGAAGAAGCACAAGACGTGTTCCGACAAGTTTTTGGTCTCCGGGTCTATGCAGACCTGTATCATGACTGGAAACGTAAGTAAGGACGTTATTGCGGTTTCCATTACCATCTGAATCGGTATTTTCATTTATATTCATATAACTGCCCCAGTCACTCTCCGTTGGAGTGTTTCCAATACCGCCTGAACTATCGTTAAAACTGAAGTTTATCATTGAGTCGAATTTTCCGGTAGAATAATAGTCGCCTGTGCCAGCAATTGATATCCAACCGAAGCATTCACCCGTCATCCAGAAATTTTCATCCCAGTCTTTTGCGCCTGAATCATCGAGTTTTGACGAATCCGCTCTCCATGTAGTCAGGGCAGATTGGCACGCATCTTTAAGTTGTCCCCATCTGTACATATGAACGTGTTTTGCCGTATCGCAGCGGAATCCGTCTATACCGAATTCACGAACCCATGCGCTGAGCCACATTACGATATAATCGGCAGGAGCCCCTCTGTTATCCATGCGCCAATCACCGGTTTGACCATACCAGTCTACATTTTCAATTGAAGGAAGCTGATAATCGACGAATTTATTTCCGGTAGTATTTCCGTTATCAACAACATCTTGTTTATTAAGGTCCGCCGTCCATTTTGTTTTCAAAAAGGCAGGAATCGCAACTTTATCCGCCTTTTCTGTAATGATGTCAGGCAAACCGGCAAGGCTCATTAGAAGAGCGTCGTCGCCCGGAGCTGCAAAACCGAATTTTCCCTCAAATCCTCTTGCCCATCCTGACCACCATTTTGACCAATCAGCTGAAGTATAATCTGTTTGTGTGTGATTGTTCCCCCAAGTTGCACCGCCGTCAACCCAGCCGTGTTGGATTACAGAAGTTTTTCCAAATCCGTAAGTAATCATATCTTCAATCGTATTGTAACCTGTGTGGTTCATTACAACGTCCATTACAACACGTATCCCTCGTTTATGCGCTTCTGTAACAAATGTTCTGAACTCTTCGACAGTTCCCATGTTCTGATCCATAAAGGTCCAGTCTTGAGTGTAATAACCATGGAAAGCAAAATGAGGGAAAGGTTTGCCGCCTGTACACCAACCGTGCATCTGCTCGTAAGGAGCGGTAATCCAAACAGCGTTTACACCAAGTTTGTTCAGGTAATCAAGTTTTTCAGTAAGACCCTTTATGTCGCCGCCGTGGAACGTGGCAACATCGGGAACAGCAGAATTCTTTGAGTGGTTGGTTCTGTAATAACTGTAATCGTTTTTATTATCCCCGTTTGCAAATCTGTCGGTAAGAACAAAATAGCAAAGCAGGTTATCCCAAGTAAAGAAATCCGTTGATTCTGCCGCAATGGTAAGAACGGAAGTGTCAGACGCAGTTCCTTCGCTGTTGGTTACATTTGCCGTTACGGTTATATTGCTGCCCTGTGCGGCTCCGAGAGATTTTACGGGAATTGTAAGCGCATCATCGGTAAAATCCGCATAAGCGTATGTTTTTGAAACATCTCCGCTTATAGTAACGCTTGCCGCAGTTATAACGGAATTTCTGTTCGACAGTTTGACCGTTACAGAACCATTTAATGGGACGGATTTTCCTGTTGCAGGCGTAATCGACACGGTCGGTGCTGTAGGAACAGGAAGCGTTGTAGGATCAGCATCATAGAAAGTTCCGGCCGCGCCCGATACGCCTTTTGCGTCATACCAGAAAGTTCTTGCTTTTCCGGTGATTCCGGAACCGCTCCAATCCAATATGAATTTAACAACTTTCCCTGTAGCGTGAGCGGTATAATCAATCATGTACCAGCCGTAAGGATTATTCATATCTGTTGCAGTAATCATTTTTGTAGCGGTGGAACCGGTGCCCCATGTACCGCCGGCAGCTTTTGAAAGTTCAACTCCGCCGCCTTCTTCCCACGCCCAAATATCCGGTGCGGAATCAGCAGAAACATAAATTTTAAACGGCGCAGACGGGATCTCAGATTCCCCTACGGTAATAGTAATACCCGCCGGTGCAGGAGATGGATTTTCGGAACTTGCCGATGTTCCGTCATACCAGAATGTACCTGATTTTCCGGTGATTCCGGAACCGCTCCAATCCAATATGAATTTAATAACTTTCCCTGTAGCATAAGCGGTATAATCAATCATATACCAGCCGGAAGGATTTTTCATATATTCTGCTGTTGCGGGAACCATTTTTGTAGCAGCGGAACTCTTGCCCCGTGTACCGCCTACAGCTTCTGAAAGTTTAACACCGCCTTCTTCCCACGCCCAAATATGCGGCGCGCTCGCAGATTTTACAAAAACAATTGTCTTGCCTCCAAGATTTGAAGCATCCACATATCCGACGGAAACTTTTGTTGTTTTCCCCGATGTAACCGGGATTTGCTTTTCTGCAGCAACTTTTCCTGTGCCGTCCAATACTCGGACTTTCCAGGTTCCTGGACAAGCCGCTAAATCAAAATCTTCCGAAGGAGCGGAAACTTTTTTAAGTTTGGAAGCAATATCGGTAACCTGCACCGTATAGCCGGAAACTTTCTTTGCAGAAACCGAAACAGTTCCGTGCTCGAGTATGTAGTTTTCCGCCGATTTAAGACTTTGCGTCTTGTAATCATTTGCAATAGATTCCGCGTCAATAAGAACACTGTGCGTATCGGAAGGAATCGCGGCTTCCAAGTCGGCTTTA
>CAUUGI010000023.1:0-23841 GCA_963544675.1 uncultured Treponema sp. | reverse complement strand
CCATGATGATGCTGTTCGTAAATTCTGTTCTTGCAAAAAACAGGGAAAAATGTGCCGGCGAAACAATTCATTTCATCGATTCGACACCTGTCGAAGTCTGCAAGAACAATCAACAACCCCGACGCAGAGCATCGGGGTATGTTGTTCTCATAAGGTAGTTGCAGTCTGGTTTAATACCCTTTGTTGCGACGCAGAGCGTCGGGGTATTAAACCCTCCGCACGAATAAAGAACATTCAGGTATGTACAGCCCTAAAATCGGTTTTATGTCGTCGGCATGAAACATGATAACTGTTTTACGGGTTTCAATTCGTCTGTGTACAGACAAGGCTCTGGAATACCAAACCGGTTGTCGAATTCTTGCAGGAATTTGATGATGATCGGTGGTTACCGGCCGGGATATTTCGAAAAATTATGAAATATCATAATGAAAGAAAAAAATTCTAGTCCGTTTAATCACATCATTTTCTATTTTTCATGCAAATTAAAGTGTGTATGCGAATGAGGTTTGCTTCCGTGGATGCAGCAAATGCCCCAAATGCCGGCGGACAGGCATTATTCTTCAATATTTACAATATAATATTCATCTGTTATTATTGCGCAAATGAGTGAACTTATACTTGCGCCTTCGCTGCTTTCTGCGGATTTGGCGGATCTTAAAAATGCTGTAAAATTCGCGGAAGCCGGCGGTGCCGGAATGCTTCATATCGATGTTATGGACGGACGTTTTGTCCCGCAAATTTCTTATGGACAGCCTGTAGTTAAGTCGCTCCGAAATATTACAAAACTTCCTTTTGACATTCATCTTATGACGGAACATCCCGAAGCGCAGGTTGATTCTTTTGCAGAAGCCGGTGCCGACTGGATTACCTTTCATTATGAGGCTTGTGTTCATTCTCACCGCTTAATGCAGCATATTAAATCGCTTGGAAAAAAAGCCGGTATTTCGATTGTACCGTCAACTCCGGCAGCCGCCGTGCGGGAACTTCTTGAATATGCGGATATAGTTCTTGTTATGACTGTAAATCCCGGATTCGGCGGGCAAAAAATAATACCTTCATGCGTAAGAAAGATTTCCGAGCTGAAAAAAATGCGTGAAGAAACAGGTGCGGATTTTAAGATTTCCGTAGACGGCGGCGTAAATGCTTCTACCGTTTCTTCTGTAATACAAGCCGGTGCCGACATAATTGTTTCCGGTTCCGCATTCTTTACAGGTGAATTCAAAACGGAGAACTTAAAGTGAAAAAAATACTGCCCTGCGCCGTTTTTGCATTTCTTCTGCCGCTTTTTTATTCTTATGCAGGCGAACAAAGTCTTGCCTCTTCGGCATTTGTGCAAGGTGCAGACGCTTTTCGTGCAGGAGATTGGATTTCCTCTCTCTTTTTACTTAGAAAAGCTGTTGCATATCCTGAAAATTTCAATGCCGAAACATATTATATGCTCATAACGGCTGAAATGTATTCCGGCGAATACAAAAATGCTTTTCACGATTGCGAAATATATCTTAAAAATTTTTTTGACAGCGTATATGTCTCTTATGCTATTTATCACAAAGGCAGAGCCTTATACTATCTTGGCGAATACGATAAATCTGTAATCGTGATGAGTGATTTTTGCCATCAATATCCCGAACACGAAATGTATGCGTCTGCGCTTTTTTGGATTGCGGAATCCTTTTATGCGGCAGGAAGTTATGAAGAAGCGGAGCTTTTGTATTCTCGTATTCTTTACGATTTCCCTGATGACGCAAAGTCCGGTGCGGCACAGTATAGAATTGAAAGCATTGCTCAAGCTGCACGTGAAGAAAAGTTGCTTTACCTTTTAAAGCAAACCGGCGAAGAATATCTTGCGGCAAAAGAAGAATATGAACGTCAGTTGCTTCTTGCCTCTTCGGAATCAACGGCACAGACAAGAAGCCGTATTTTGGATTTAAAACAATATAATTCGGATCTTGAAAAGAAAGTCGATGAACTTGAAAAAGAGAATGCCGAACTTTCTGAAGCACTTGCAAATATCCGTGCCGCAGAAGCGAATGAATCTCTTGACCTGCTTGAAAAACTTAAAGCAAAAGCCAGAGAAACTCAAAAACTTCTTGATGCCCGCAGCAATGCAGAAGGTGCAAAATGAACACTCGATTGCGAATATTACGTATCCTGCTTTTTTCTTTGTTTGTATTTTTTATATCTTCATTTTCCGTATATTCGAAATCTAAACGCAAAGCCCCCGCCGCGGACGATGCCGGCACACAGGAAACTCTTTCCGTTGCTCCGGCACCTGTTGTAAACGGAAGGGTAAAACTTTCGGCGGCGGATAAAAAACTCATTAAAGAGCAGAAAAAAGCTGAAGCGGAAGAATTAAAGAGACTCAAGAAGTTGGAAAGAAAATCTTCAGTTCCTATAAAAGTTGTAGGTATGATCGGCGGAGAAGGCGTATTTCAGGCAAAAACAATAGAAAATACAGTCGGCAATATAAAAGTTCTTGTAAAAGGTACAGTTGGAAGTTTTCAGTTATATTCACTTGACCGCGACGGTGCGGCTTTTCCTGTGCTTGCAGGGCACGATGAATTTACTTCCTCCTTTTTTTCGCTGCGCGTCGGCAAAAAAGAATACAGACTTACGGATAATATAGGAATTGTAATCGGCGCACGTAAAGATGATACGGGAGCGCAGCTGATTTACGTTGTTCCCGATGTTGCCCGCGTTCATATAAAGTTTGAATGCTTAAAATCCGATGCGGCTCAAAATCAAGATATTTTAAAGATTACGTCTTCGGTAAAAAATATAAGCAAAAGAGCTGCGGATTTTACATTAAAAAACGTGCTTGACACTATATTGGGCGAGCAGTCGATTTCTCATTTTTCTACTGCAGAGGATGTTGTAGTAAATACGGAAATGCAGTTTCGCCGCTTTGATAAAGCAAAATGGATAATTTCCGAAAACAAAAAGACTGCCATGCAGATTCTGCTTTACGGTGCAGATATTACTCCGATGGAAGTCGTGTCGCTCAGCAATAAGGATTTGCTTCTTTTGCAGAATTGGATTCCGTCCATAATTCAGTCCAGAACATTCGATTCCGTGTTGTCTTATAACAATTCCGCGGTTGCAATAAACTGGGAGCCGACACACCTTGAGCAGGGGCAGGAAACTTCTTTTACTTACTATATAGCGTTTGCATCGGACGGAGCCAAACCTGCCGGAGAAGTATTTATTAAGAATTTCGATGAAACGCAGCTGAATTCAACTGATCAACAAGCTGATATTCCGACAGAAACTGAGGATTCCGAGCCTAAAAATGTTTCCGACACTGCGGAAATCTTTCAACCGGATAAGACAAATGTAGAATTTAATCCGGCGATGATTCCGCCTGAAAAAATAAATTATGAATATGTCCGCAAGTTGTTGGAGCGCATTGACGCGCTTGAAAACGATGCGGAAAAAGTAAACCGTGAAGAAATTTTAAATCTTAATGCGGAACTTGACGCAATCATGGAGATTTTGAGGCTTAAAGAATGATAAGGGACGTTCTGGCTGTTGCTCAATCCATGATGAATCGGCGGCATTTTAATAAAGCGATAACTATGCTTGAAGCCCGCCGCGAAATCTATGATGGAAATTTTGATTATTACATTCTTCTTGCAACCGCTTGCCTTTATGCAGGCGATACAGGGGCGGCGTCCTCGTATTTTCAGCGTGCGCGTAAAATAAAACTTACCTGCACAAATCTTCTTTTGGGTCAGGCGGTTATTTTTCTTAGACGCGGCGATACTGCCCGAGCCATTCAGTATTATATAGAAGTTTTAGACAATGAGCCGATGAATAAAATCGCTTTGGCGGCTTTGGAATTTATTAAAACCGACGGCGATTACGGAACGATTTGTAAATGGGTTGACACCGGAAAAATTGAAAAATTCTATCCGCCGCTTGGAATAAATCCTTTAATGATTGCCGGAATAGTTTTTCCTGTAGTTGCGTGTATTTTAGGCGCGGTTGCAGTATTTTATTTTTCATCTCGTGTTAATTTTTCCGGTGCAAGCGGACGCGCTGATTTGAGCAGTCTCGTTCTTACAGTCGATGAGCGCAAAAATGCTCAGAAAGCGGATGTGTCCTCCGGTGCTTATAAATATGTTTTATCCGCCCGGCAGATTTCCGATTCATATACTAAGGCGATGACTTATTTTCAGGCTTACCGTGATAATGCTGCTCAAATCGAAATAAATAGAATTTTAAATTCCAACGCTTCAAATCTTGTAAAGCAAAATGCACGAATCCTTATGGGATATATTGAAGAGCCGACTTTTGACACCGTAAAAGATGTTCCGTCTTATTCGGATGTTCAAAGTGATGCCGCGCTTTACATGGATTGTTGGGTTGATTGGGCAGGCAGATTAAGCAACGCGATGCAAAAATCTTCTTCATATTCTTTTGATCTGCTTGTCGGTTACGAAACCATGCAAAAAGTTGAAGGTGTCGTACCGGTAAAATTTGATGTTCTTCCTACTGTTGAAAGCTCCAAACCTGTGCGCGTGCTTGCAAAAATATCTTCCGAAGACGGAAAACTTTGCCTTGAAGGAAGGGCTGTATATCAAAGTGTAAAAGATATTCTTGAAACGCCCTGAACCAAATAAAAATATGTTTTTTTTGTAAAATTTGTCGGAAACACATATAAGTCCCCTATATATATAATGGAATTTGTAAAACGGAGGATTCAAAATGGCAGAAACAAACAATGATATGCCTGAAAAATTAAAAGCACTTGAGGCTGCACGTCTTCAGATTGAAAAACAATTCGGACAAGGTTCTTTGATGAAGCTTGGAACGCACGCAAATTATGCGGGAATCGATATAATTCCGTCAGGTTCGATTATGCTTGATGAAGCGTTGGGAATCGGCGGTTATCCGCGCGGAAGAATAATCGAAATGTTCGGTCCCGAATCTTCAGGTAAAACGACGCTTGCCCTGCACGCCGTTGCGGAAGCGCAAAAGCTCGGCGGAATTGCGGCTTTTGTTGATGCGGAGCACGCGCTTGACCCGCAGTATGCAAAAAATCTCGGTGTAAATATAGACGAGCTTTGGGTCTCTCAGCCGGATACCGGTGAACAGGCGCTTGAGATTACGGAAAGCCTTATACGCTCCGGTGCGGTAGATATAATCGTTGTCGATTCCGTTGCGGCTCTTACGCCTAAAGCGGAAATCGAAGGTGATATGGGCGACAGCCACATGGGCTTACAAGCTCGTCTTATGAGTCAAGCTTTGCGCAAATTGACTGCAATAATAGGAAAATCGAACTGCATACTTGTTTTCATAAATCAAATACGCATGAAAATCGGCGTTATGTTCGGCAGTCCGGAAACTACAACCGGCGGTAACGCGCTTAAATTCTACGCTTCAGTGCGTCTTGAAATACGCAGAACGGAATCCATAGACTCAAAAGGAGATGAAGATGTTGTAGGAAACCGTGTCCGCGTAAAAGTTGTTAAAAACAAAGTTGCGCCTCCCTTCCGCAAAGTTGAAATCGACATTTATTTTGGTAAAGGAATATCGCGCGCGGCAAGTCTTCTTGATTCTGCCGTAAAGCACGGACTGGTTGATAAGCGCGGTGCATGGTTTACTAAAGGTGATATAAAAGTCGGGCAGGGGCATGAAAATGCGGTAAATTTTGTTGAACAGAATAAAGACTTTGCGGACGGTCTTGAGCGCGATTTGCGTAATATGATTTTTCCGGGACAGGTGCTGAAAAATAAAAACGGTGTTGCCGCTTCCGGCGATACTGCAAAGAAAAATGCTAAGCCCGTTGAAAAAACTAAAGAGGCAGCCCCTGCATCAACAGCCGCAGAAAAAACTGCCGCTCCTAAAAGGACTCCCGAATCGCCTGCGCAGGACGGTCTTTTTTAATTGACAAAAGTATTGCTGGGTTTGGGTTCAAATAAAAGTTCTTGCGGGATTGAACCGCTTGAACTTTTAGCGTGTGCCTGCAAAGAAATTAAAAGATTTGCAGGCACTGTTCGTTTTTCTTCGATTTATGAGACCGAACCCATGTATGTTGTCGAGCAGGAAAAATTCCTGAATATGGCGGCTTTATGCACTGTTCCGGATACGGTTACACCTTTTTTCATGCTTGATTTTATTCATACAGTGGAAGAACGATACGGACGCGACCGCAGTAAAGAAATTCGTTTCGGGGCGCGACCGCTTGATATTGATATAGAAGAATTCGGAAACATTAAACTTGATACTCCATCTTTGCAGATTCCGCATCCGCGTATGCACGAGAGGCAATTTGTTCTTCTGCCCGCCCTTGAGATTTTAAAAGATTCTGCCGATTCTGTACTTAGGAAGAAACTTTTATCGTATCTTAAAGTTCTTCCGGAGCAAGGGGCGGCAAAATGTTCTGCACACATTCAGGAACGTTTTATTGAGCTGCTTAATTCGTAATTTTGCAGGTACACATTATGGAAGAAACACGTGAACGGATATCGGTTTGTATGCAGCCGGTAAAACAGGAATCTGCCGACGATATAAAGCGTAAATTTAAGGCAGGAGATTTTGAAGGTCCGCTGGATTTGCTTTGGTACCTAATTCATAAAAGTGAAATCAACATATACGACATTCCTATTGCACAGATTACGGAAGAATATCTTGAATATCTTGATTATGCGACGGAAACTGATTTGGGCGATTTATCCGAATTTTACAAATGGGCGGCAATGCTTTTAAATATGAAGAGTCGTATGCTTCTTCCTATTGAAATTGTATATGATGATGAAGAAGCGGAAGATCCCCGCCAAGAGCTTGTAGAAAAGCTGATCGAATATCAAAAATTCAAAAAACTAAGCGAGCTTATGGAAGAAAAGGAAAATACTTCCGAATGGAATTTTGAACGCAGCAAAATTCAACGTGTTCTGCCTTTTGATGAAAAAGAATCAGCATGGGAAGAAATCGATACTTGGGATTTGCTTCAGCAGATGCAAAAATTGTTCAAAAACATGGTGTCGCAATATTCAGATGAAAAGATTTTGAATATGTATGAAGAGATTTCCGTGAACGAAAAAATCACATTGATGAACGAACTTTTTGAAAATCAGAATGAATTCATGTTTACGGAACTTATAACGCGTATCGGTAATGAAATGGACGTTATTTGCGCATTTATGGCAATCCTTGAAGCGGTAAAATTCCGTATGATAAAGATTCTGCAAAACCGACTTTTCGGGGATATAAAAATTATTAAACGCACAGACGGCAAAGAAGAATCTGTAAATATCGATATAACTGTAGATAATCCGGTTGCTGTAGAACATGATACGAATATATAAAAATTAGAACCTCAAATGTCGAGTTTTGAAAAAACTCGACATTTTCCAACTCTTTCCTGCACCAATAGAATGTAAAGTTTTGAAATGAACGCCATTTATGCGCAGGCGAGGTTCCGGCTGCGTGCCGTTTCGAGCGAAAAGCTCGACTGCGGCTAAGCAGACGGAACATAGCCGAAAGCACAGCGAAATTTTTCAAAACTCGACATTTGAGGTATTAAAACCTGCTCGGAAACTTACGTTTCGGAACAGGCTCTGCTTCAGCTGTCCTGCAGAATATTGCGCAGCTCTTTTGCAAATGCCGCCCGCTCCTCTTCCGACTTAAACGCTGCATCCGAAAGCGAAGGCAGAGGACTTGAAGAAGCTGCAACCCAATATCTTACGTCATCGGCTTGAACGTCCGGTACTGCGGCGTTCGCTTGAACCGGCGCAAGTCCCGAAGTCATGCTTAATTCACTTTGAAAGTTTTCTGCCATTTGAATAAGACTGCTATGCGCGGTTTTATTTTTAGAAAGCGGAATCCCCATAATAATCGGAGCCGTAAAATGGCGTTCGTTTCCGGCAAAAGCGGAAGGATAATATACGGACGTAAACTGCGATACTATATCGTGTTCAAGCATACGGTGTTCGGAAAGAGTTAAAAGCGATACGACAGAAAGATTTCCGGACATAAAAAACTTCATATCGGAGGTTTGAGTTTGGTAAACATTCTGCCCTAATATTCCGGAGCCGAGCCATTTTTTAAGCAATAAAACCACTTCATAAAATTCTCCGCCGTCCGAACACATTTTTTCAAGCAGTTCATGCAAAGCCGCTGATGATTTTTTTCCGTTTGCATTAAAATCGATAATTTTTTTACAAGCCGAATCCCAAACAGTCTTTCCCCACAAGGATTCCGTAAGTGCACCTGCAATGTTTATAAGCTCTCGGTCGTCTCCGCCTGCAAAAATCAACGGGGACGTAACCGATGTGTCTACAGTTTTGCAAAAGCGCTCTACGCCGTTCCACGTTTCTACATTTTGAATGCCGCTGTTTCTAAACATACGTGTATGAACATCAACTTCATAGTGGTCAATCAAAAGAGGAACGGCACCTATTTTCCGGTTTTCAATTTGCATTATTGAACAGATGGAACTTGTCATGCCGTCAAGAGCGGATACAGGCAGACGTATTCCGCGTTTTTTTGCAGCCGCAACAGCATAATCTGCGTTTAATCCGTTGTATATAAAAAGAATATCCGGTTTGGGCGATTTTTTTAACGCATTTTCAAGAGATTGCGTATCGTCCAAAACAATTATATTAAACGGTTTTGAACGTCCGTTTTTGCGGATATGCGTTTTTTGGAGAACTTGGATTATTGAATCCCTATTGCGTTCGGAAACTCCATAGAATGCGGCATTAGGCTTTTTGCCTATGACACTAATAGCGGTCAAAAGCAATGCGATAAAAATTATAATTGCGGCAGAAATTACAGTTACTGCGGTTTTCAGTTTTGATTGTTGTAACATGAGCCGCATTCTAGCATAAGCATTTTGTTTCCGCCATGCCGCAATGCTTATGTTCACGGAATCAAATATCCGAAAAAGACCTGAGCCGCCGAAAAAACGCTTGGTTTCCCGGCGACATCGAGCTTTTGCATTTACTAAAATACGGGAGTTTCTCCGTCATATGCAATATTTTCAATGTTTACATCCTGAGATGCCGCCGCTCGTGTTGCATCCGCGATACCCTGCATTTCTTCCGAAGGCTCCTGTTTTATTACTTTCTTTTTGAATTCTATATGTTCGGCGATTATAGAGATTTTGCTGGTATTATGCCCGTCAGATTTTACCCATCGGGCTTGTCTTAATCTGCCTACGACTCTCAGTCCGCGCCCTTTGCCGCATTTTTTATAACATATCTCTGCCATTTTTCCGAATGTTTCAACATCAAAAAAAGATACTTCATTTACACCGTCTCCTTTAGCATTCCTATAGAAACGGTTTACTGCAAGAGGAATTGTACAGACTTTAAAACCGTCTTTGGGTTCTTTAAGTTCAGGGGTGCGGACGACATTCCCTTCAATAATCAAAGAATTTAATTGATTCATAATTATCTCCTAAAGCTTATGCAGAAAATTTAAATAACAGGAAGAATTTTATCAGCCGTTATCCAATACGAACGGCAATTTGTCAGAGAGTTTGCGACGCAAACTTTAAGATAAAATTTTATTTCAGATTTTTATCTTGTCTCTAATTTATTTTATTGCTTTTATCGGTACCGAAAAAAGCAGGCTCCGAAACGGAGCCGTTACAATATATATAGCGGAGGTTTTTCAAAAAAGGCAAATATGTAAAAAAATTATTTAGGTCGAATGTTGAGTTTTTGAAATATCACTTAAATCACGCTGTGGTTTCGGCGAGGCTCTACGTTCACTACCGAGTTTGCACCGCAAACTCGGTAGCCGCAGTCGAACTTTTCGCTCGAAGCGGCACACAGACGGAGCCTCGCACGCGTACAAACGGTGCTTATTTCAAAACTTTTCATTCTACCGGTGCAAGAAAGAGTTGGAAAATTTCTGAGTTTTATAAAAACTGGAAATTGAGCCTAAGAAGTTTATACAACTTTGGTGTGCAGGTACCGCTCGTGGAGCGAAAATCTTGTTTTTTTCATCGGATAAGCACTATTCAAATAGAATCCCGGATTTTCTGAACTTTTCTCCAAAAATTTTGCCAGTGTACACTGGCAAAAGGCATTGAAAAATGCCTTTTGCCACAAATTCTCGTAAAACTCGAATTTGCGGCAAAAAGAGCGAAATCTTGCGGTGAAGAACTCACCGTAAAAAGGAGAAATGACCATGAAACAGAGAAAACTGGTTTCAATGATTGGAATGCTTGTATTGCTCATCGGCATAACAAGCATGGGAACAGGCTGCCGCGACCCTCAACAAGAGTCGGAAAACAACACGTATAAAGCGTCTTTTAAGATTACATACAATTTAATCAATTGTGAGTATGCGGATTTTGCGTATGCTTCTTATTGGGAACCGGCAGAGCAGTGGGTAAAGGAAGGAGAAGAAATCGAGCTTGCAAAAGACGGTTCTAAAAGCAAAGCCGGCGATTCTACAAAACTCTGGAAAGTAGAATATGTAAAACACAAAGACGGTAAACAAATTAAAGGATGGAGCAAAAAAGAGGACGGAAGCACGAAAGACTATGACTTCGGTCAAAAAATAAATCCGACCGCTGATATGACGCTTTATCCTGCTCTTTCAAAATACGGAATGGGCGATGAAATTGACGGTAAAACAGTTATTTATGTTCGGCGCGGTGTGAAAGACAAAATATATTGCAAAGACAAATATAAAGAATATTCCGTAACAGGCACTGACTGGCGATATATCGCTGTTGATGTATCTGCCGCAAAAAATTCCGAAAAACGTCAGTGGTCTTCATCGGCAGAAAACATCATAACATCGGATGCCGTAGGTGCCGGAAAAGAAAATACCGCAAAAATCCTTTTAAAATACAACTCCGATACCGACGCAAACAATGCCGCAAAATATTGCAAAACAATAAGTGCCGATTCATGCTTGCCTTCGGAAGCAGAAGCCTTTCTTATATATAATGCGATATGCGGCGGCAAGATAACGGGATTGCCTACATATAGTCAGGAAGAAAGAATAAATTTAGGTGCGCAATTCGGTTATTCGACTCACGCGTATTTTTGGACATCCACACAATCCGACAAGGATAATGCATATTCCGTAAGTTTGTACAAATCCGACGGTATTTGGGGCGGCGAAAAAAGTGCTAAGTCCAAAACGGAAACACCGGCAACACGCAAAGCGGCTTATATTTGTCCTGTAATTTACTATGACGATGACGGAAACGTTGTAAGATAGCGTACAAATCTTCGAGCCTCAAAACAAGGCTGTCTAGAAGCAGCCTTGTCTATCCTGCTCGTCGCTTATAATGACGGATTTAAACTGCGAAGTACATATTCTGCGGTTTTTCCCAAGCCGATTGGAAGGCGTATTGAATATTCAGCGGCGGGCGGTGTTACACCTTTTATAAGTGCAAGATTGAGTTCCTTTAAAATATCTTCATCAATCCGCAATTCGGCGGCAAGCAGGCTAAGCGAAACGGATTTTGTAACTTTAAGATAATCAAAACTTCCGTAAGAAATATAAGATTCTCCGTTTGAATCGCGGGCGGCAGGAAAATCCGATTTATAATATGCGGAATTTTCCACTACATCCGCAACCGCAAGCAGTTTAGGAACATACTGCATCGCCTGTTCGCTTAAAAGTTTTGAATCGCACAATGCCCAAAAATCTTTTTTTGCGGATTTTTTTAGCGCACGCTGCATCGTTCCCGCCCCGCAATTATATGCGGTTATAGCAAGCAGCCAGTCGCCGAACATATTATAATTTTCCTGAAGCTTCAACAAAGCGGCTTCGGTGGATTTCCAGGGGTCAAGACGCTCGTCAACATATTCGTTGCAAATAAGATAAGGGCGCGTGCTGTTAAGCATAAACTGCCAAAGACCGGTCGCGCCGGAACGAGATTTTGCCGCCGGCTTATAATCGGATTCAACTACCGGAAGATATTCAAGAATTGCAGGAAGTTTACGTTTTTCAATTTCCCTGCGCACAAATATTCTATAAGATTCGCCGTCTTCCAGAATACCGTAAAGCCATTTTTTATGAGTGGTTAAATATTTATTCCGCAGGGCAGCTACTTCTTTTCTGTTTATTCCCGGAAAACCGAGCGTTTTATACGGAATATCACTTGAATAAGCATAAAAGCAGGAAATCAATAATGCCAAAAGAAGACAAAACTTTTTCGTAACAAACATCAAAGTTTTTCACCCATGTAAATTCCTGCCCATTCCCAGTTGCCGTGAATGTCGGGGTCAAGCGGAAAATTCACTTTGCGGAAATATAAATACCAAATTGAAACATAGCGGCTCCAGCCCCAAGTGCGTAAATATGCTTCATTTGAATTGGAATCAGGGTCAAGAATCTCGCTGAATCTTACACTGTTCCCGCGCATAAAGTTCTTCATGGAAAATTCTTCCTGCGCGTTAGGATCCATTTCATCCTGTTTCCATGACATAGAAAAGAAATTAACTTTCGCCTTATATTTATCCAACGCACGCCAGTCATAATTTTTAATCGCGGTTTTTACAGCGGATTCCAGCGCGGGCAGACTTTCAAAAGTCCAATTTTTCGCCGAAGAACTGAAACCTACAAGCTGCCGTGCTTTTTTATACGCATTCGGTTCACCGGCAATTTGAATTGTAGACGCATCCGGCTGAGCAAGGAACATCGAATAAGATTTTAACGCTTCGTCCCACTCGCTTTCTTTTTCATATTCAAGCGCAAGACGCAAATAAAGTTCCGTTATACTGACCTTAGCAGGGAAACGATTTATCAGTTCGTTAAAATACGTTATGCGGCTGCGAGGTGTCTTACTTATTTGAATCAGATTTTGCAGGCACATAAAATGAATCGAATTGCCTTTGACTTCCAAATCCCTATAAGTCCGCAAAATCCGGTCAAAATAATATTCCGCAACAGGCTCCGCTCTGTCTGTCATGTATGCATAAGCGGTCATCAAAAGCCAGTAGGAATTGTACATATCGTCGGGATGATTTTCGACCCAGTCCGTCAAAAAAAGTATAAAACCGTCTCTGTCGCCTGAAGTCAGAATATTATCCGCAATTTTATTTACGATTGCATAACGGCTTACAGAATCTGCAGAATTGCTTTCAAGAAGTGAAAAAAGCTGTTCCCGTACTTTTTCATCGGGATTTTCTTTGCACGAACACATCAACAATACTGACGCACATAATAACGCGCTCCAAAATAAGCACAGGCGTTTTTTTACCATATTTTGAATTTATCATGTAGGCAACTTATTGGCAAGATAAGCAGGAATGTTGTATTCTTATAGTAATATTGATGATTTAATACGCATTTCATAACTACAGCGTAATATTTGAGGCTATATGAAAAAGACCGGCGGAAAATTAATTAATACGCTTCTTGCAGCAGGAATGCTTTTTGTTTTTATAATCTTTTTATTTTCGTTCGGTTTCGCAGGCTCGGAAGCTGCATTTTTATTAAAACTGTTTCCGGTAATAATATTTATGTGCGGACTTATATTTCTCTTTATATTTGTACGCTTTTCCCGCACATCGTTTAAACTTTTTACAGCGGTATTGTTTTTAACATGCGGATTTTATTCCGCACTTTTAATCGATAAAAATATCCCGCTTGATTTTTCAAAAGGCTGGCCTATATTTTTGATTCTGGCAAGCCTTTCGCTGTTTATCGCCGGTAGACTTGAAAAACGCCGTTCTTCATTCACTTTTGACTTTCCGTCTGTCGTTCTGCTTGTAATCGGAATAGTATTTTCTTTGTTTTCGCTGCGTCTTTCAAATCTCCCTTTTGAAAAAGCAGCCGCTTTTGCTTTTCCTGTCCTTATAGGAGCCGCTTGCATGATTCTTATTTTCCTTTTTGTAAAACGCAAAGAAATATTAAAAATTCTTCCAAAAGAAATAAGCGACGATTTAACAAGCGGCGGTGAAGAGGGCGGAGAGGAATTGTGAGCAAACCTTTAAAACGATGTAAAATTATCATTGTTTTTTCGGGACTCATAATGCTGTTTTCATGCGCCTCCGCACCCAAAAGCGGCGGTAAAAAAGTTTCAACGGTATATTCCGATTCCTCAGATAGTGAGACACAAACTGCCATTCCTTCCGGAAAAAGACGAAAAATGAAGCAATATTTTTCCAACATCGATGAAAATATCATTGCGGAAGTAGAAAACGGCTCCCCCTCATCTTTACGCCGTGCAGCGTCTTCTCTTCGCAAATCCGAACTTGAATACACTGAAAGTGAAAAGATACTGCTGGCAATCGCGTCCGGTATTATGCAGATTGTTTGGTCTACGGAGAGAATAGACTGGGAAGCACCTAAACTTGAAGGGACGACTTCTTACACCGGTGCAATAAATTCCGCACAAGAAGGAATTTACGATACAAGTACGGGAAATTTTGATTTTCTTTCGATTGTTCTGCCGTCGCTTGCAGTAATTACGTGCAGCGATGTAAGCGGATTTTTTTTGCAATCACAGGAAGCCCTAAGAAATGCACTTTCCATGCGTCAAGATTCTGTCCTTGCCGCCTATTTACTGGGAATGCTTTACAAAAAAAATAAAATGTATGAAGAAGCTCTCCCGTATTTAAAATCAGCATATTCAAATGCTCCTGACTGTTTCCAAACCGGCTTTGAAAGCGCAGACTGTATGCGTCTTGCCGGACACATAAAAGAATCAAATGCGGCGGCGGCAGCTCTGCTCGAAAAATATCCGTCCAATCTTTCATTATTAAAACTTTGTGCGGAAACCGCATTTACGCTTAAAAATCTGTCGGCTGCGGAAGATTATATTGCACGTCTTTTGCAGCAAGACCCAAGCGATTTGGACTCAGTATTATTCCGCGCAAGAATACTAATCGGCAGACAAGATTATATACACGCGATGCCGCTTTTAGACGTTTATTCGCGGCAGGATAATTCTTCCAAAGATTATTTGCTTTTACGAGCACAAATACAATACGACTGGAGTAAAAACACCGGTGCCGCGATAGCGACAATAGAAAACGCGCTGAAAAATTATCCCGGTGATAAAGATATTATGCTTTTCGCGGCAAAACTTTCCGGTGAAAGCGGTTTTCCTGTCGCAGGGAAATATTCCGATGAATATGCGGATGAAGTTTTAAAATCGGATCCGAATAATGAATCAGCCCTTCAATTTGCCTTAAACGGATTTATACGCAAGCAAGTTTGGGAAAAAGCATACACATTAAGCAGTGCAATGTTGAAAAATCAAACGCTTTCAAATACCGCATTATTCAGTCATATAAGAGTTTGCCTGGCATTAAAAAAATACGACGAAGCATGGAATTTGATTTCACCTTTATATAGAACACAAAGCTCTGATGAAGAAGTTGTACAATGCTACATAACGGTAATGTCGGAAACAGGACGCGAAACTCAAGCATTAAATCTTATAAATCAGCTTCTCCCTTCGGCATCTACAAGAATGAAAAGTTTTTTATATTACCGCAAAAGTCTTTTACAAAATACGGAAAGCGCAGCACTTGCCGATTTGCGTTCGAGCTTAATATCAAATCCACGCAACAGCGATGCATTATTCCGTTTGTACGAAATTTATTACAAAAAATCCGACTTACGCAAAGCTCAGTATTATCTAAAACAAGTAATTGCATTAAATCCGAACGACGCAAAAATGCGCACTTTGAACGAACAGCTTGAAGCACAAATAAAATAAATTACTTTCGGGAATCTTCAGAGTAAAGTCTTAAAGGAGGCATTTCCAAAATCCGATTTTTAGCGACAAGTAAAAAATCATCCGAAGTCATACCGAATATATTTTCATAATCGCGTAAATATGCATCGGCAGTGTCATCTCCGCTCATAAGAAGCACCGTTCCGGCATTTGTTTCCGTGTTTGCGAGCGTATCTGAAAACCAGTTGTCTTTTATTTTTGCGCATTCTTGTGCAGCTCTTTCGGATTCCAGAGCTTTAATTAAATTATTTCCGACTTCTGCATAAATTCTATCGACTTCGGAAGCCTTACTTACTCCCATAAATGTTAACACGGCGGCATTAAGCTCTTTAGACGGAAGCGTCAATTTTACTCCGGACGCAAAATCCGCAGAATCTTTTTCAAGAAGTTTTGAAAAATGCCGTAATAAAGCCTCAAATGCTTTAGCTTCATTGGAATTAAATTTCGGCGCAGGCAGCCAAAATTGTACAGGATCTGAAAATGTTTTTGTAGGCACGAGCACGGCAGGACGATTTCCGGCATTTCCTTTTGAAACATCGGTGTAAAAAAGATGACGAAGTTTAACTGAAATCTTTTTCGATTTTTGAAAATCCGGCTCATCAATCAAAAAATCATCATTACCGGTGTTGTGTGAAGTCAAAAGACCTATCGTGCTTTCAAGAACGGATTTTATGTTTTCCTGCTCCGCTTTTCCTGCAATAAATATTTTATAGCGAGAAGCGTCGATAAAAAGCGGATAAAACGCGGCAATATCGTTATATGTTATTTTTTCAAGAACCTCATTTTCAGAATCGAAAGCATTTAAATATGCCGGATTTTTATAAAGATGCTGCACGGCTTTGCGAAAAAGCTGATTTTCAGGCAGTGCATTGTAAACTCTTTTGGCAGAACGCACGGAATGAGCAACTCTGTCCGCCTGCACCGGAGAAATTTCTCCAAAAATCAGGGCGTCGGCAGCACATTTTATACATTCAGTCAAATCTTCCGCCTTGCATTCAAAACTTACCGTGCTTTTTAAAAACGAAGTTTCGGTTTTCACTTCAGGAAGAAAATCAATATTTCCCGCAGCCCGCTGTTTTTCCAATTCCTTTTGAATATTTAAAGCAAGAATGCCCGTCATCAATTCGGAAAAACCGTTGATTTTATCTGCCGCTTTTCCGTTTTTTATTTCAAGCAAAACAGCAGCACTTTTACTTTTTTCATTAAATTTTACGCAGGCAGGAATTCCGTTTTTAAGCGTAAAACAAGAAATTTGCGCTCTGTTTTGTTTAATATAATTTTCCGTATGCTTTTGATTGATTTCCGTCTTGCCTATATCAGCAGTATCACCGGAAAAATCGGCAGTTTTTTTTGTATACCAAGCGGCACTGTCTTTGTTCACCGGATTATAGCCGTATTTTTTGAATGTTCCTTTGGAATTTTTATAAGTCTTGCTCCCCACAATTACGAATATGAACGGAGTTTCATTCTCCAGCATAAGCGGTATATCGCGAGTATTTTCGTTCATCATCGAATTGAGCGCATTGTCGAATCTTTGAGAAAGCGTTTTTATTTCTTGATTCGAAGTAAAACGCTCAATACTCCAAAAAGCGCATAATTCTTTCATGTACGATGATGAATTCAAAAGCTCGTTTTCGGCGGCTTCTTTTATCAGCCGCTTTGCATACGCATAATGAACGTCATCTATGTTTTTTATATTTTCTTTTACGGTTTTAAAAAAAAGTTCCGCCTGTTCTGCGGCATCCGTTTTTTGCGCTTTCAAAGGTTTTTCAAGCAGAGTTTGAATTATAAGTCTGGAGCTTGCACTTTTATGCGCCGCAGAAACGTTTATATATTCTTGCCCGCGGATATTAAGCAATTTCCGCTCAAGTATGCGGTTTATAAAATCCGAGCTGCCTTGATTAAGTGCGGCAGCAGTAAGAGCTGCTTGATTCATATCAAGGGACGTATATTGAATGACGACCTGCGTCATGTCTTCCGAAAAGCGCGGATCATAAAGCACAAATTTATGAGCCTGTCCGCCTGCTTTTGCAGGAAAAGGAAGCGTAAAGCGTTCTTTAGACGGATATGCTCCGAATATCTTTTTTGCAATGCTTAAAACAATTTCTTTCTTTATGCAGCCGCTTATAAAAAGCGCACTGTTGTTGGGAACATAAAAGTTTTCCGAAATCCCGCTTAAAACAGTGCGCACCTCTTCAAGGCTAACATTTTTTAAGATAGAAGGATATATTCCGGAATCCAGTTTCCAAGGAGCGGCGGAAAAAACGCGCGCATCTATTGCCGAATTAATAAATCCTTCCGGACTTTCCGAATATGCGGACGCTTCTTTACGTAAAAGTGCAAGCCGGTCGGCTATATCTTTATCAGTAAACTGCGGCGCAAATACATGGGAAGAAAGCTCTTGAAGCGCATTTTCAAACAGTTCGGGGTTTATAGAAAGTCTGTATACGGCAGAATCCATACCGCATTCGGACAAAAGTGAGCTGATTTCGTTTTTTCCTGCATATTTTAAAAGCCGCGAATACAGCGTAAAAAATCCTGTATTGCTTTTAGTTTGCGCGTTTATTCCTGCACGAACGGAAAGCGCAATTTCCACCGGAGCGGACGCAAAATCTTCAAGAACAAAAATATGCATTCCGTTTTCAAGCGTGTATTCCGCATATCCGATATTTTCCGCAGCGGCAAACGCTGAAATAAAAATCAACAGCAGAGAAAAAGAAAATTTCAGCGTTTGTCTTAAAATCATAATTTCCTTTCCGGCACCAATGGAATAAAGAGTGTTGAGAGCCGCTCATTATGTACAGGCGAGGCAACGCCGAAAGCACAGTTAGATTTTCTATAATTCTCAAAAGTCGCCATTCGACCGAGTCTATAAATCATCCGCATCGAACAGTTTTTTTACAGCCGCATTAAACGATTCCGTGTCCGTGCGCAAATTCTTTAAAAATCCTGCATCGTCAATCGTGCCGAGTACCGCTGTCATTTCTTCCGCATTGCGATAAGACATACTGCGGAACGGGTCTGTAAAATCCTTTTGACGCGAGCCTACCGCTTTTTCATACATTTCGACGGAAAATGCAAGCGCGGCGGAAACAAAATCCGCTGTGTCCGCGCCGGAAAACTCTTCCGCGTCCTTTTGGTAGAGCCGTTCAAGAAGCGTGAGGGCATAGCGCGCCTTATCGTCAACATACAATGTTTGACAATCCGCATAAAACGCATGGACTTCATGCCAAGTATTAATCTCACCGGACTTTATGCGGTTAAAAAGCTCGTGCAGTCGCTCTGAGGCAATAATTTGTCCGCCCGCGTTGTCCCAGTTGTCGTAGAGCGTGTGCTTTTTCAACTCTTTAAGCGCATCCGACGTAAACCGTTCGATTTTATGGGCGGCACAGTATTCGATTAAGGCGGAGGCGGCAAAATATTTTATTACCTTTGAATAAACCGCAAACGCCGCCGCCGCTTTGTGAATAATTCCGCCGTATTTTTTCTGAACATCCCCGTCAAAAAGCGTAAATACACGCTCAGTATTCTCGGCTAAAAACGCTTCCGCAGTCTTGAGTGCGACCTCTTTCGGCATTCCCTCCGTATACCGCTCAGGCGCAAGTTTTTCCAAAGACGCCGCGCACAATTCAACAATATGCCGCCGCGCCGATTCAACATATTCCATCGTATCGGGTGCAAGCGGATTCGTTTCTACATGCTGAATCTTCGTAACTCGCGTGTCCCGCTTGCCGAACTTATACTTATTGCGCGCAACGGCAAACATATTGTGCATAAACTGCCATGCCGGCACGACGTTTATAGGCGAATTTGCCGTATCCCCTGCCGTAACGAGCGCAAACGGATACGGAATATTCAATTCGTGGTGATACGAACCTTTCGCCGCAAGCGTAAACGGCGCAAAACGGCTGTTATGTTTAAAACTCGTGCAAAGTCCGGGCCAAAACCCGCGCCCAGCAGAGATTTCGCCGTCAGGACTCCTCGAATTATGGTTGCTGCCGATTGTCGCGCCCGCCGCAATGTTCGACTGCCCCATAATCATCGCCGCAATCAAAAAAGACGAATTGTGATGCTGTTCGTGAAAAGGAAAGATGAGATTGTTCAAAAGTTCACAGCACGACACCGTTGAATTGTCGCCAAGTATGGAATTGATAAGCCGCGCCCCGTATTTGAGCTGGCAGTTATTCCCAATCACAAAGCGAATACCGACCGCTTGATAAAAAACGCGGCTGCCCAGTCCCATAATGCCGTTGACAAGCTCAACTCCCTCGCCGATTTGCGACGGTTCCGCCTCGCTTGAGCGCACCGTGATGTTTTTAAGCTTAAACGCGCCCTTGATATACGCCGCCTCGCCGATTTTCGCGTCTTTCACGACCGTCGTATTTTTTATAACCGTATCATTGCCGACCGTACCGAACGTGTCGTGCGCGCCGGAGTTGCCGTTTTCCGTCAATTCAATAAACCGACGCATGAGCTTTTCATCATCACGGAATTTCGACCAAATATATGCGTCCGCCGCAATCATGCTCTCAAACGGCAAAATCTGTCTGCCGCCGTTTTCGTTGCGGACGGCAATCCATGTGCGGACGCTTTCGTCTTCTCCGTCTTTCAAAATCCCGTTGCCGAATTTTGAATGCTTCGTGCACGCCATTTCCTGAATGTTGAACAGCGTAACGCGCTCGCCGAGCCGGTAATTTTCAAGATAAGCTGCATTGTGAATGGCGTTGTCGTCTCCGGTAACGACGTTTTTTAAGTGAGAACGGTAGATTCCGGCTGAAAGCGCAAGATCGTGATATTTTAATTTCGCCGCACGAAGCCGCCCCAAAACGACAAAACCCGAAAAACTCGAATCCCTGATAAGCGACGGGTCAAAACCGCCGTCGGAAGCATCAACATAAAGATTTGCAAACTCACCGTCTTCACTCGAATTACGATTTGCCAGAAGCGCGGCGATTTCCGACGGCGTAAGATGCCGCTTGCCGTGCAAAAGCTCTTCCGGCACAGCGGGAGCGATTTCTTTTTTATTGATGAATGTAAGCTCAAGCATGGCGCAATTCTATTAGGGCGAAATTGATTTGTCAATTTGGCGCAGGTGTATATTGCGCTCGAATCAGACTTGCCGATCCGCTCGGATCAGACCTGCCCGGTCGCTCGAGTGACACCCACACACTCGCTCGGGTGGGACATACCCACTCGCCCGAGTGGCACCTGCACACCAACCCGAGTGGGACATGCGCACCGGTTCGGGGAATAAATGTCTCCCGTCCGAAGGAATAAACGTCCTCCGACCGAAGGAACATGTGTCTCCCGCTCGAAGGAACATACCTCCTCCGACCGAGGGAACATGTGTCTCCCGCACGGAGAAATATGTTCCCATTCTACTTGATTCCTTTTCTCCGCATATATCCATTGCAAAAACTTTCGCCGGTGTGTATATATATGTCCATGAAAGTTGAGCTGGTTCAGGCGGGGTTGCCGGATGCGCAAACGATATCGGATATGCAAAAAAAGTCATTTCAAAAATTATTGGAAACCTACCGCGATTATGATACGAATCCCGGTGCTGAGAGCATTCAAAAAATCATTGCGCGTATGGAACAGCGCGAAACTCAATATTATTTTATCCGACATAATCAAATGAATGTCGGTGCAATCAGACTTGTATGTATGGACGGCGGTACGCTTTGTCGTATAAGTCCGATTTTTATTCTTCCCGAAGAGCGGAACAAGGGATATGCGCAGGAGACGCTCCGCACGATTGAGGGAATGTATACTCCTCAAAAATGGATTTTAGATACGATTTTGGAAGAAAAAGGAAATTGTTATGTATACGAAAAAGCGGGCTATCGGCAAACCGGCGAAGTCAAAACGCTTAAAGAGGGAATGCACCTGGTGCACTATGAAAAAACGATTGTGTAAAAACGGGACAGGTTTTGTCCCTTTTGACAGGAGTGTAAAATGTCTGTAAACGTACCGGAACTTTTCGGAAGTATGGTTTTTAATCAAAAGACCATGAAAGAGCGGCTGCCCAAAGAAACTTTTAAGGCTCTTAAAAAAACGCTTGATGACGGCGAGCCGCTGAACATAAATATTGCAAATCAAGTTGCCCACGCTATGAAAGAATGGGCTATCGAAAAGGGCGCGACGCATTTTACGCACTGGTTCCAGCCGCTTACCGGAATTACCGCAGAAAAACACGACAGCTTTATCACTCCGCAGGATGACGGTACGGTTATTATGTCGTTCAGCGGCAAGGAATTGGTTAAAGGCGAGCCGGATGCATCTTCATTTCCGTCGGGCGGCAGGCGTGCAACGTTTGAGGCTCGCGGTTACACCGTTTGGGATCCTTCCGCCTATCCGTTCGTAAAAGAGCATACGCTTTGCATTCCGACTGCATTTTGTTCTTATACCGGCGAAGCTCTCGACAAAAAAACGCCGCTTTTGCGTTCAATGGAAGCACTGAACAAGCAGGCATTGCGCATTCTTCGCCTGTTCGGCAATAAAAATGCGGCTCACGTAGCGACTACAGTCGGTCCGGAGCAGGAATATTTTCTTGTAAACGAAAAACTCTACGAGCAGCGCAAAGATTTACGCATGACCGGACGGACTTTGTTCGGGGCAAAGCCTGCAAAAGGGCAAGAGATGGACGACCAGTATTACGCTGCGCTGAAGCCTAAAATCGTTGAGTACATGGAAGATTTAAACGAAACTCTTTGGAAGTACGGCATTTTGTCGAAGACCGAGCACAATGAAGTCGCTCCTGCACAGCATGAAATGGCGCCTATTTTTACAACGACAAATCTGTCTACAGACCAGAATCAGCTTACTATGGAAGTCATGAAAAAAGTTGCACGGCGGCACGGACTTGTATGCTTGCTGCATGAAAAACCGTTTGCCGGCGTAAACGGAAGCGGTAAGCACAACAACTGGTCAATGTCCACCGACGAAGGTGAAAATTTGCTTGAACCCGGCGCAACTCCGGAACAGAATGCACAGTTTCTTCTATTTTTAACTGCGATAATAAAAGCTGTAGATGAAAATCAAGATTTGCTTAGAATCTCCGTCGCTTCTGCCGGGAATGACCACAGACTTGGTGCAAACGAAGCTCCGCCTGCGATAATTTCAGTCTATTTGGGGGATGAACTTCATGCCGTTCTTGATGCGATAAAAGACGGTCGCTCTTACGACAACAAGCGGAATTCCAAAATGTCCATAGGAGTTGATGTTTTACCTCCGATTCCGAAAGATTCTACCGACCGTAACCGCACCTCCCCGTTTGCTTTTACCGGCAATAAGTTTGAATTCCGCTCGCTAGGCGCAAGTCTTTCGATTGCAGGACCGAACACGACACTTAACGCGATTGTTGCACATTCTTTAAAATCGTTTGCAGACGAGCTGGAAAAGGCTGATGATTTTAATTCCGCACTTGCATCGTTAATCAGGCGGGAAATAAATGCTCACTGGCGGATTGTGTTTAACGGGAACGGTTACGATGCTCAATGGGTAGAAGAAGCAAAAAAACGCGGACTGTTGAATCTGCGTACGCTGCCGGACGCATTGGAACATTATCTTGACGAAAAAAATGTGCGCTTGTTCACTGAAACGGGAATCTATTCTGAAATAGAAATGAACAGTCATTATGATATAAAACTTGAAAAATATGCGCACGTTTTGAACATCGAAGTTGAAACGATGCTTGAAATGATAAATAAAGATATTCTTCCGGCTGCATTCAGATATATGTTCGATATAAGCCGGACTGTAATCAATCTGAAATCGGTTGTGCCGGATGCAAAAGCGTCTGCCGGAAGTGCTCTTTTATTAAAACTTGACGGACTTGTAAACAAATTAGCGGAGAAAAAAGAAGAACTTTCTCTAAAGCACGCTGACGCTAAAGCTGCCGGAAACGTTATGAAGATTGCACGCGCCTATGCAGATTCCGTAGTGCCGCTTATGGCAGAAACGCGCGCGGTTGCCGACGAAATAGAGCCCTTGCTCGGTGAATCATACAAACCTTTCCCCGTATACGAGGATTTATTGTTTAAGATTTAACTCCGAATGCGCGGCTTTTATTCGTGCGGAGGATTTAATACCCCGATGCTCTGCGTCGGGGTTGTTGATTTCTCCGCGCCGGCGTTGTAAAAACTGCGCATAAACAATATACTTCGCCCCAT